>DASWCJ010000275.1:0-1850 GCA_036390155.1 Anaeromyxobacter sp. | reverse complement strand
TGAGAGTCCTCCGCCCGGAGGTCTCGCCATGGCCACGCTCACCGGAACACGAACCGGCGTCCGGAGGAAAACCGCTCCCGCCCGCGTCCGCGCGAAGCCTGTCCCGGTGCGCGCGGCGCGGAGGGTCGCGCCGGTGCGGCTCGTCCTCCTCGTCGCGACGCGCAAGGGCGCCTGGCTCTTCCACGGCGACGGGCTGCGCCAGACCTGGCGCGCCGACGGCCCGCACTTCCTCGGACACGTCGTGAACCACGTCGTGCTCGACCCGCGCGACGGCCGCACGATCCTCGCCGCGGCGAAGACCGGGCACCTCGGCCCGACGGTGCTCGTCTCGACCAACCTCGGCCGGACGTGGAAGGAGGCAGCGCGCCCGCCGGCGTTCCCCAAGGCGACCGACGGCGCCCCGGGGCGGGCGGTCGACCACACCTTCTTCCTCGCGCCCGGGCACGCGAGCGCGCCCGGGACCTGGTGGGCCGGGACCTCGCCGCACGGCCTCTTCCGCTCCGCCGACGGCGGCAGGAGCTGGGATCCGGTCCCGGGCCTCAACGACGACCCGCGGTACCGCTCCTGGATGGGCGGCCCGCAGGACGGAACGCCCGACGGCCCCAAGCTCCACTCGATCCTGGTGGACCCGCGCGACCCCGCGCGGATGTGGCTCGGGATGTCGAGCGGCGGGGTGCACCGCTCGCTCGACGGCGGCGCGAGCTGGTCGCCGTTCGTGAAGGGGATGGAGGTCGTCGAGGGGCTCGATCCCTCGACCATCCAGTTCCACGACCCGCACACGGTGAAGCTCTCGCCTTCGAACCCGGACCGGCTCTGGCAGCAGAACCACTGCGGCATCTACCGGCTCGATCTGCCCGCCGAGACCTGGGTCCGGGTCGGCCGGAGCATGCCGAAGCGCATCGGCGACATTGGATTTCCGATCGTCCCGCACCCGCGCGATCCCGACACCGCGTGGGTCTTCCCCATGGACGGCACGAGCGTGTGGCCGCGGACCTCGCCGGGCGGGAAGCCCGCGGCGTTCGTCACGCGGGACGGCGGGCGCACCTGGCGCCGGCTCGACGGCGGCCTTCCCCGGTCGCAGGCCTGGTGGACGGTGAAGCGGCAGGCGATGGCCGGCGACGCCCGCGAGCCGGTCGGCCTCTACCTCGGGACGACGAGCGGCGAGCTGTGGGCGAGCCGGGACGAAGGCGCCCGCTGGTCGTGCGTCGCCCGCCACCTGCCGGAGATCTACGCGGTCGAGGTCGCGGAGCCCGCTCGGTGAAGGTGATCCTCCCGAGCCCGCTCCGGTCCTACGCCTCCGCCCGCGAGGTGGAGGCCGAGGGGGCGACGCTCGGGGCACTCCTCGCGGACCTCGATCGCCGCCACCCCGGGATCCGCTTCCGGATCGTGGACGAGCAGGACCGGCTGCGGTCGCACATGCGCTTCTTCGTGAACGGCGAGCAGGTCCACGACCTCGCCCAGCCGCTCCGGCCGGGAGACGAGGTGCAGCTCGTCCAGGCGTTGAGCGGCGGGTGAGGAGGGAGGCCCGTCCCCACCCGCCCACGCGGCGCGCTACGTCGCTGGCCGCCCGACGAACGGGTCGCTGCCGAAGGCGAGCACCGGGACGAAGACGATGCCGAGGAAGAGGAGCCCGAGCGTCCAGCCCGCGCCCTTGCCGAACGACTTCGAGAGATCGTGGACGAGGACGATCGCGATCACGATGTTCACGATCGGGACGAAGAACAGCACGATCCACCACACCGGGCGGTTCACCATCTGGAGATACACGACGAGGTTGTAGATGGGGACGATCGAGGCCCAGCCCGGCTTCCCCGCCTTGGCGAAGATCTTCCAGTAGGACGCGACCATCA
>DASWCJ010000274.1:0-1819 GCA_036390155.1 Anaeromyxobacter sp. | reverse complement strand
GATCGACGAGCCGTGGCTCGCGCACGCCGAGACGAAGGACAACGTCTTCCCGGAGCTCGACTACCGGGCCTGGGCGCCGCGGTAGCGCCCCGCCCGCGCGTGGCCGAGGACTGCCCGAGGGGCTGCGGCCGTGCGGCTCCCCGGGGGCCGCACAAGTGCAGCCGCCAAGCCGAATGGTCTATTCACGTAAAGTAACTTGAAACGGCGGACGTTGAGGCGTCCTTTGATCCCGCGGTGCAGTCCACCTCGGCCGTTGACCCGTCGCCGCGCCCCTGCTCGTAGAAGGCGATCTCGGGGGACTCCCCGCCCTCCGAGTCCGGCCTGATCGCCTTCCGCAGGCGCTCGACGAGCGACCTTCATCCGCCACGAAGTCCGGATCCGCAGCGGGTCGATGTGGAGTGGCGGCACGCTCGCCCTTCGACGGTGACGCAGTTCCGCACCGCCGGGGCGTACCGCTCGACTCGAGGGCACCGGACCTCGAACTGCTGCTTCTCCCGCAGCGCATGGATCTGGAAGTGCTTGGCCTTCGTGGTCGTCGGAGTCGGGCCCGCCTTGAACGGGGACGATCTGCGCAGCTTCGGTCGCCGGCCCTCACGCCGCCCGCGCGTACGCCGCCTCGGGCTCGCGGGCGATCGGCTCGCGCGCGACGGGGCCGCGGGATCGTAGGAGCCAGCTTCGCGGTTCCGACACGGGCGGCGGGAGGCCGTCGGGTCCGTGCGGTGCGGCGGACGAGTAGGGGTCCACCCACCCCGGCTCGAGCGGCTCCCCGCGGCGGCGCGCGTGGGAGGCGAAGTTCCCGAGGACGTAGGCGACCGCATTCCGGACCTCGGAGGGCGTGCGAAGGACGTGGGCGTGGTAGCGGTCTGCGAAGACCGGTCCGCGCCGCCCCATCATCCGGTTCAGGCCGATCGCGATCCGGCCCGAGAGCGCCTTCATCCCGGAGGCGAGCGCCCTGGCGTGGTCTGCCTCCACGACGAGGTGGAGGTGATTCCCGAGGAGGGAGAAGTGGACCGCGCGGAAGCCGGGCCGGCCGAGCACACCCCGGAGCGCGGCCGCGATCACGGCATGTCCGCGGCGGCTTCGGAGGTTCCAGACGTGCTCGCGCGCCCGGACGGTCACGTGCACCGGAAGCCGCGCATCCGGCTCGAGGACGCGCTCGTGCGAGACGCCGGCCTCCTTGCCGCGAGGCTTCCGCCCGGAGCCGGGGCGAGCGCCGCCCCAGCCGGACCTGGTGGGAAGGTCGAGGGAGAGCTGCGGACGGCGGGCCATGCGTCACGCTCCGTGACTTGAAACGGCTTACGTCTATCGCGCCGGTCTGACACTCGAAGTGCGAGGCACGCCGAGGTGTCGCCGAGGCGGCGGGTTGTGGCTCTGGGCGCGGGCCGAGTACGGGCGCGGGTCCGGCGTACGGGCGCGGGCGGAGGTTCGGGCGCGGGTCCGGACGTACGCCGGGGCGCTCGCCTCCGGGAGCCGATCGGGCGCTCGCTCGCCCGGTCGCAGACCGCACGGTCTCCCCCCCGCCTCAGGCGCTGGCCCGCGCTCGGCCGCCTCACCACCGTTGCGGCCGGCGGGCGTACGGCGCCCGTTGAACGGAGACGGAGATGTCGGCGAGCGCGTGGTTGGTCGCGGCGTTGGTGCTGGGAGCGGAGGCTGGTCCTGCGGGGGTGGGCAACGGCGCTGCCGCGCCGGCCGCGAGTCCGAGCGCGACGACCGCGACCCCGACCGCGACCGCGACCGCGTCCGCGACCGCGACCCCGACCCCGACCGCGACCCCGACCGCGACCCCGACCGCGACCCCGACCGCGACCCCGACCGCGAC
>DASWCJ010000273.1:0-8745 GCA_036390155.1 Anaeromyxobacter sp. | reverse complement strand
GGGTGTTCACCGAGCCGCTGTGGGCGCGAACCGCCGCAGGCGCGGCGCGGCTCGCGGTGGACGGGGTGCTCGCCGGGGCGGCGCTCCACGCGGCGCTCCGGCTCGGGACGGACGAGCTCTCTCCGGCGCACGCGCCGCGGCCCTGGGCGCTCGCGGCGGCGCTCGTCGCGTGCCGGCTCGCGGTGGGGCTCGCGGCGGGAGTCCATCGCTGGCCGCTCCGCCACACGGACCTCGCGGAGGCGGCGCGGCTCGCGACGGCGGCGGTGGCGGGCTCCGCCCTCGCGGTCGCGGTCGCGCCCTGGCTCGCCCCGCCGGCGCCGCCGCGGACGGTCTGGGCGCTCGAGCTCGTCCTGTCCACCGCCGCGCTCGCCGCCGCCCGGTTCGGTCCGCGCGTCGCGCTCGCGTGGTGGAGCGAGCGCAGGCGGCGCCGCACGGGGGCGACGCCCGCGCTCGTCGTCGGGACGAGCTTCGCGGCGGAGCTCCTCGCGTGGGAGCTCCGCAGGGAGCCGGACGGGCGCCGCGACGTCGTCGGGTTCGCGACCACCGATCCCGCCGAGGTCGGCCGCGTCGTCGACGGCCTCCCGGTGGTCGGCGTCGCGCGCGAGCTCTCCGCGCTCGTCGCGCGCCACCGCGCGGGGGCGGTGATCCTGGCCGTGCCCCGTCCGGTCGTGGCCACGCTCCAACGCGCGATCGCCGCGTGCGCGAGCGCCGGCGTGCGGTTCGAGGTCCTCCCGCCGTCGGCTTCGCTCGCGGAGCCGGTCTCCGCGGCGATGCTCGACGACCTCGCGCCGGAGGACCTCGTCGCGCTCGCGCCCGACGAGCTCGAGCGAGGCGCGCTCCGCCGGCGCGTCGCGGGGCGGCGCGCCCTCGTGACCGGGGCGGGGTCCCCCGTCGGCCGCGAGCTCTGCCGGCAGCTCGCCCACTACGGCGCCCGCCGCCTCGTGATGGTGGACCGCGATCGGGACCGCCTCTTCCGCGACGCGCGGCGGCTCGCGGCCGAGCGGCCCGAGCTGGATCTGCGAGCGGAGCTCGTCGAGCTCGAGGACCCCGGCGCGGTCGAGCGGCTCGGGCGCCGCCACCGCCCCGACCACGTCTTCCACGCCGCCCTCGCGGAGCACGGCGCCGGGCGCGTCCGGACGGTCCGGGAGCTCGCGTACCTCGTCCTCGCGGCGGGGCTCGGCGACGTGACCCGCCCGGTGCCGTCAGCGCGGCCGCCCCGCGAGCCCGCGGTCCTCGGCGCCGCCCGCCTCGCCGCCGGCGACGGCGCCGCGTAGGTCCGGGCCGCACAGGTCGAGGAGGAGCCGCTCGAGCTTCCTCGCGGAGGCGCGCCACGTGTACCGCGCCTCGACGAGCGCCCGCGCCGCAAGCCCGAGCCGCGTCCCGAGCTCGGGGTCGTCGAGCAGCCTGCGGAGCTCGGCGGCGAAGCTCGCGGGGTCGTCGGCGACGAGCAGCTCGCGCCCGGGGACCACGTCGATCCCCTCGGCCCCGAGCGTCGTCGAGACGACCGGCCGCGCCATCGCCATCGCCTCGAGGATCTTGAGGCGCGTCCCGCCCCCGAGCCGGAGCGGGACCACCACCGCCGCCGCGGCGGCGAGGCTCGGGCGCAGGTCCTCGACGAACCCGGCGACCTCGACGCGCGGCCCCTGCCGGGCGAGGAGCGCAGGCGGAGGGCGACGCCCGAGGATCCGGACGCGGGCCGACGGGTGGGTCTCGGCGACGCGCGGCCAGATCTCGTCGAGGAAGAAGAGCAGCCCCTCCACGTTCGGCCAGTAGTCGAGGGCGCCGAAGAAGAGGAGGGTGCTCCGGTCGGGCGCCGGGTCGCCGGGGTGGGGGCGGACCCGCTCGACGTCCACCGCGTTCGGCACGACCTGGACGCGCGCGCCGGGGCGCGCCGCCCGGATCCGCGCCGCATCCTGGAGCGAGGGGACCGTGACCGCGTCGGCCCGTCCCCAGACCCCCTGCTCCTCGCGCCGCATCTTCCGCCAGTTCAGCGCCGTGAAGGCGCGCCGCGCGAGCCCGCCGCGGCCGGCCGCGATCTGGCGGTGCACGTCGTACTCGACGTTGTGCTCGCCGACGACGAGCCGCGGCCCCGGTCCGCCGCGCGCCGGCCGGAACCGGTGGTGCGCGACGAACGGCCCCTCGAGGCAGACGGCGTCGAAGCGTGCGCGCGCCACGAGCGCGTCGACGCGGCGCTGCAGCTCCGCGCTCGTGAACAGGAGCACCTCGAACGTGCGGAGCGAGGCGAGCGAGCGGAGCTGCACGATCCGCTTGCGCGCCGTCGAGGCCGAGGTCGAGTCCACGACGAGCTCGACGTGGCGGCAGTATGCGCCGAGCGCGCGGCGCGCCTCGTCCACGAGCCCGGGCTCCGCGAAGCTCACGACCGAGACGTCGTGACGCTCGGCGAGCGCGCTCATCAGGCCGTGCATCCGGACCTGGGCGCCGAAGCGCGGCGGGCTCGGCGGCATCTGGGAAACGAAGAGCAAGCGCAGTCGGCGCATGTGCTCACCTCACCTACAGCGGCCACCCGGGTCCCACACGAAGAGTGAACCCGGTCGGAATAGGAAGCAGCGAGCGACCTGTTTTCCCGGGTGCAGGACGTCGGAGCGGGAGCGCGTCGGATTCGACGCCACCGCGCCCGCCCACCACGAAACCCGAGGAGGTTGGTTTGCGCTCGAATCGTGTCTTCAGATGGACCCGCCTGTCGCTCGCCGTGTTCCTGCTGTCGTCGCTCGCCGCGTGTGCCTCGGGCGAAGGCGACGGCGCCGCGGCGTCCGGGCCCGGCACGGGTAGCGGCACCAGCCCGGGCACGGGCAGCGGCACCAGCTCGGGCACAGGCGGCGGAACGGACCCCGGTACGGGCGGCGGCACCGACCCGGGCACCGGCGGCGGCACGTGCGCAGCCGACATGTGCGCCGTGGGGGGCAACGGGATCACCTGGGGCTGCGAGACCCGGTTCATGTACGGGGCCAACTACGCCTGGCGGAGCTTCGGCGCCGACTTCGGCGGTGTCGCATCGTGGGGATACCCCGGGATCGCCGGCAACCCCGGCCCCTTCTCGGACTCGATGCGCCAGATGAAGGCCGCCGGCGTGAGCGTGATCCGCTGGTGGATGTTCCCGCGGTTCCTCACGGACACGATCCGCTGGGACTCCGACGGCGGTCCGTCCGGGATCGCGCCGTCGCTCGCCGCGGACGTGCAGAAGGCGCTCGAGCTCGCGGCCGCGAACGGCGTGTATCTCATGCTGACGCCCTTCTCGTTCGACAACTTCCGCCCGACCACGACCGAGTACGGCGTCTACTCCCGGAGCCTTCGGCCGATGGTCGTGGACGCCGGGCTCCGGTCGAAGCTCATCCAGAACGTGCTCGGGCCGATCGCCGACGCGATCGCCCAGAGCCCGCACCGCGACCGTCTGATCGCGTGGGACCTCATCAACGAGCCGGAGTGGGCGATGACCGGGCCGAGCCTCACCGGTGACCCCGACTTCCCCGCGCAGGGCGGCCTCGACCTCGTCACCCACGCCCAGATGGAGACGTTCCTGAAGGAGGCCGGCGACGTGCTCCGGTCGCGCTCGGGCTCGCTCGTCTCGGTCGGCGGCTCCGCCATCAAGTGGGCGAAGGCGTGGTCGCGGATCGGCCTCGACTTCTACCAGTTCCACTACTACGACTGGGTCTACGAGAACTTCCCGTACAACACGGCGACCCTCGCCGCGTACGGGGTGACGGACAAGCCGGTCGTGATGGGCGAGTTCCCCTCGGCCGGCCTCTCCGCGTTCCCCTCGAAGGGCCTCCCCTCCCGCTCCGCGGCGCAGCTCTCGCAGGACCTCCTCCAGGCCGGCTACGCGGGCACGCTCTCCTGGGCGTTCAACGACGGCTCCTTCCCCTTCGACGCGGCGTCGACGAAGCAGTTCGCCGACGCGCGGGGCTGCGGGGTGGCGTTCTGATGCGGCCCCCCCTGCCCTGGCGGCCGATCCTCGCCGCCATCGCCGCCCTCTCGATCGTCGCCGCCGTCGCGGTGGCGTCGATCGACGGGACGGACGGGGGCGCCTCGGCCCCCGCGCCGGTCGCGACGGCCCCCGCGGCGTCCGCGCCCCGCGAGGTGGTCCCGGTCCCCGTGCCGGCGGCCTCTCCCGCGGCGCCCGCGCCTGCCGCGCCTGCCGCCGACGCGGAGGACGCGCTCACCGCGCAGCTCCGCGCCACGGTCGACGAGCAGCCGCAGGTCGCGCTCACCATCGCCGACCAGGTGGACGCGGCGTTCCCGTCCGGGCGCTACGCGGACGAGCGGGCCTGGCTCCGGATGCGCGCGCTCGTGCACCTCGGCGACATCGGGAAGGCCCGGACCATCGCCGGGGAGTTCTTCGAGCGCCACCCGCAGAGCCCGTACGGACCCCAGGTGTGGCGGCTCACCGGGATGAGCCCGCGCCGCATCGGTCCGCCGTCGTAGGCGTTCCCTCTCCCCTCAGGTGAGAGGGTCAGGGAGAGGGTCAGGGAGAGGGGTTCGCTCGACGCAGCGGATCGAGCGCTCCAGCTGGGCGCGCGTCAGCGCCTGGTGCACCGGGAGCTCGACGAGCGTCTGCGCGAGGGCACCCGTCCGCTCCAGGGACGGGTCGAACGGGGACTCCGGCCAGCCCGCACCGGCGAGGATCCCGTCCCGGACGAGCGCGCGCCGGAGCGCGTCGCGGTCCCCCTCGCGGACGATCACGGGGAAGCTGTACGGCGTCGTGCCCCCCGGGAGCTCGGGGAACACCGGCTCGAGCGCGGGCGAGTCCGGGAAGCGGTCGAGGATCCACCGGTAGTTCGCGCGCCGCAGCGCGACGAGCTGCTCCACGTCGGTGAAGGCGAGCCGGAGCTCGGAGAAGGTGGAGAGGGCCTTCACCGTGAGCGTCTGGCTCGGGCGCCCGTCCATGGTCCCGACCGGCGCCGGGCGCACGAGCCGGAGCGGGTCGGCGCCGCGCGTGAGCCGGACGTAGGCGTACTTCCCGCGCTGCAGCGCCCAGCGTGGCGCGGAGAACCAGCTGCTCACGCGCCCCTCGAACGTCGGCTGGAAGGACCGCCAGCGCTCGGAGACGACGAGCGCGCCGCCCTCCGGGTAGAGGAGCATCTTCCGCATGCTGAAGAGCGCGGCGTCCCCGAACGTGCCGAGGGCGCGGCCCCGGTGCGTTCCGCCCAGGGTGAGGGCGCAGTCCTCGACGAGCGCGACCCCGCGGCGCGTCGCGAGCGCGCGCATCCCCTCCACGCCCCCGGGGAACCCGAAGTAGTGGACGTGGAAGATCGCGACGGTGCCCGCGTCCACCTGCCGCTCGACCTCCGCGAGGTCGGAGCGGCAGGCGCCGTGCACCTCGTAGAACCGCACGGCGCAGCCGGCCGCGAGCGCCGCGCGGTTCAGCTTCGCCGGGATGTAGCTCGGCATCACCACGTTCGGGGCGCTCGTCCCGGAGGCCCGCACCAGCGTGACGAGGAAGTCCTTGAACGCGTTGCTCGCGTTCGCGTACGGGTGCCAGGCGGCGCCCAGCCCCGCGAGGTGCTCCGGGAAGGTCATGCCGCGCTCCTCCGCCCGAGGATCCGGCGCAGGTCGCCCCACGCGCGGCGCGCCGTCGTCGCGAGGTGCTCGCGGACCGACCGCGACAGCCATCCGCCGTCCCGGCTCGCGACCCGGAACGCGAGCGCCTCGCGCCGGGCCCGCCGCCGCGCGGCCACGAGCACGCCGTGGACGCGGTACCGCACCGCCACCAGCCGGCCCGGGCGCGGGTAGGCGAGGACCGTCCAGTTCGGCACGTCCACCGCGCCGAGCTCGTACTTGTAGTGCTCCGAGCCACGCATGAAGTCGTAGACCGGCAGGCGCCGCTCGACCGCGTGCTGCATGCTGAGCGCGTGCACCATGCGTCCCGGCGAGTGGCGCGCGAGCCGGTCGTCCACCGCCCGCGCGCCGGTGAGGTAGATCGCGATCGAGTCGCGGAACGCGAACCCGTAGTTCACGGTGGTGCGCCGCCCGTCGACCCGGAGGAAGCCGAGGAACAGCCACCCCCGCCGGCTGAGGCGCTCGGCGACGTCGCAGTGGAACTCGGCCTGCCCCGGGTCGGCGAACGCGCCCCAGTACGCGTCGCGCGCCCAGCGCTCCTGGTGCATCTCGATGAACTCGCGCATCGAGGGCGCGACCCCGGGCCCCGGCGGCACCACCTCGAGCTCGGTCCGGTACTCCTTCTGGAGGTTCCGCAGCCGCCGCCGGATCTCCCGCCGGTCCTCCACCGTGAGCCGCGCGAGGGTCTCCTCCCACGTCGGGGCGAGCGGGGTGCGCGGGCAGGGGGAGTCGGTGGTCCGCGCCGACGACCAGCCGAGCCGCTGGAACGCCGCATGGAGGAGCGGGGCCGTCGCCGACCGGTCCGGCGTCTCCTCCAGCAACGCCACGTCGAACGCGGGCCGCTCCGAGAGGTGGCGCGCGATGCGCTCCGCCGAGTCCGCCTCCGTCCCGCGCGCGGCGAGGACGTCGAGGAAGTCGGAGTCGCGGTGCCCGACGAAGAGAAGCCGGCGCAGGCCGAGCGCGCCGGCGAGCCCGGAACGCTCCACGAAGAGCGGCGCGACCGCGCGGAGCCCCTCGCGCCCGCGCACCGTCACGAGGTGGAGCCGACGCCGCCGGTCGCCCTCCCCGAAGTGGCGCCACCAGCTCCGCAGCCACTCGAACGACTGGAACACCGACGCGTCGCTCCGCTCGAGCAGCGCGTTCCACTCCGGCTCGAGCGCGTCGAACCCCGCGGCGTCGTCGACGACCGAGACCGTGGGCGCGACCGCGATCGGCGCAACCGCCTCCGCCGGCGCCGGCGCTCCCGCCACGACCTCCCCTGCCCTCGTGTTCGCCACCCGGTCCCCCTCTCCCGACCTCCCGGCGCGCGAGCTGCGCGGCCGGTCCCCCCCCCTCAGGACGCGAGGGCGGTCCGGACTCTCCACTTCGACCACTGCCAGAGCTTCTCGGTCCCCGAGAGGAGCACGCCGAGGTAGGCGTCGCTCGCCCGGTTCGCGACGCGCTGGCGCCGGATCTCCCAGCGGTCGCCTCGCAGCTCGAGCGGCCCCGAGTTCACCGCGAGCGCCGCCTCGTAGCCTGCCGCGCGCACCGCGCGCTTCACCCGCTCGTCCACGTCCCCGTACGGATACGCGAGGACCGGGAGCGGGCGCGTCGCGACGGACGCGAGGACCTCGCGGGAGCGGACGAGCTCCTCCCGGAGCTCGGCGTCGGCGCAGCGCGTGAGCCAGCGGTGGCGGAGCCCGTGCGAGCCGAGCTCGAGGCCCGCGTCCTCCACCGCGCGCAGCTCCCGGACCGAGAGGAGCGGCGCGCGCAGCGCCGGGGCGTCGTCCCAGACGTTCACCCGCCGCTCGAGATCGAGCACGGGGAAGAGGGCCGCCGTGAAGCTGACCTCGCGCAGGGCGGGGACCGCGTGGGCGAGGTTGTCGGCGTACCCGTCGTCGAAGGTCAGGATCACCGGGCGGCCCGGGCGCCGAGGCGCACGGCCGCCGGCGCCGAGCACCTCGGAGAGCCGCGGCGTCCAGTACCCGTGCCCGGCGAGCCAGCGAAGCTGCCGCCGGAACGTCGACGCGGTCACGACGAACTCGCTCGGCCGCCACTCGGCGTCGGCGCAGACCCGGTGGTACATGAGCACGATCGGGTTCACGAGCGGTCCGGGCAGGTCGGCGGTCACGGGCTCACCTCGCGAGGGTGGAGACCTCGACGGCCGCGCTCGCGCCCCGGACGAGCGAGGTCGCGCCGCCCGGGAGCTGGGGATCGCGGTGCCACTCGCTCCAGCCGCCGCCGGAGAGCGACACGCGGCGGGACGCGCGCCAGACCGCACGCAGGTCGCCGCGGGCCGCGACGTAGCCGAGCGGCGCGAGGATCCGCCCCGCCGCGCCGCTCGCCTCGAGCGTCCACCGCGACGCGAGCGCCCACCCGAGCGCCGCGTCCCCGCCGAGCCGCTCGTGGACCGTCGCCCCGTAGCGGTCCACCGCCGGGCCGGCGTGGAGCGCCGCCGAGAGCCGGACCCGGTGCCCGGCGAGCCCGGAGGACTCGACCTCCAGGTCGCCGCCGGGCAGGAGCTGCGGCGCCGCCCCTGCGGACCAGGCCTCGTTCCAGGAGGCGGCGAGCCGCACCTGGAGCGTCCGGGTCACCGCCCGGAGCCAGCCAGCGCCCGCGGTCGCGATGGAGGCCTGCCCGCCGGCGTCCATCGTCGCGGCGAGCACGCCGACGTCGAGCTGGAGCACGTCGATGCGCGTCTGCTCGCGGGAGAGCCTCGCGCCGAGCCGGCGCTCCTGCATCCGCGGGAGCACCACGCGATCGGCGGGGTCCACGCCTCCGGTCTCGTCCACGCTCGCCCGCGCGCGGAGGCCGTGGATCGGCCCGAGTCGCCCCTCGAGGCCCATCGCAGCGCCCGCGTCGAGGAAGCGGACGTTCGCGGTCCCTGCGCGCAGGTCGAGCAGGCGCGGCCCTTCCCCTGGCGCGCCGAGATCGACGAGGCGTTCCGCGGCGCGCGCGTCGCCGGTCGCGCGCCAGGCCGGGCCGGCGTCCCACTCGGCGCGGACCGAGCCCCCCTGCGCGAACGCGGCGGTCCCGCCGGGAGCGGCCGGATCGCGGGTCAGCCGCAGCTGTGGCTCGTAACGGAGCGTGAGCCGCGCGTCCTTGTGGTCGAGGAGGACCGAGAGCCGGGGGAGCACGTCCTCCGCGAGGAGCGCGCGCGTCGGCGTGTTCTCGGTCGCGTAGGTGTGCGCG
>DASWCJ010000272.1:0-12665 GCA_036390155.1 Anaeromyxobacter sp. | reverse complement strand
CGCCGCCAGCTCCTTCTTCATCATGAACGACTTCGCCTGCGCCTGGATCGTCTGGGGGACGTTCCGGTCGCGGGCGAGCTCCTTGATGTCCTTCTCCTGGAGCGTGAGCATGAGCTTGAGCGCGGTCGGGAGCGGGACCTTCGGGTTCTTCACGATCGACATCTTGATCCCGTAGGTCTTCAGGAACTCGCGGCTCGAGTAGACGTAGCGGAGCACGTCGGCGTTCACGGTGCGGGAGTTCGCGAGGACGAGGATCTCGCCGTCGGTGATGCGGGGGCTCGTCGCGGCCGCCATGCAGACGAGCTTGTTCGAGTCGCGCAGCAGGAGCGTGCGCGCCTCCTTGTTGCCGAGCGTCGCGAGCTTGATCTTCTCCGACACCGACATCTTCAGGATCCGCTTCGTGATGTTCTGCTTCTTCGGATCCTCCTGCGGGCCCTCCGGCTGCGGAGCCGCGGCGACCGGCGCCGGCGTCGCGGCCCCGTCGACGGGCTCGTGGCCGAGCTCGGCGGCGTACTCGGTGAGGAGAGCGGTCGCGGTCTCGGCCGGCTCGGCGGGCGCTACGGCGGTCGGATCCACGCCGAGGACCCGCTTGTGGGCCTCCACCGACCGCGGGACGTCGAGCAACGTGAGCCCGTTGCGGACGCAGAAGTCGCAGGCGCCGTCGACGGTCGAGGCGAGCGCGTTCGGGTTCTGGCAAAGTCCGCGCAGGATCTCGTCGTGACGGAGGAGGCGGAGCTCGTTCTGGCGGACGATCTCGACGAGCTTCTGGGACAGCACCGGCGCGAGCCGGGCGATGGTGACGTCGCTCGTCGCGGGGTTGAGGAGCAGCAGCTCGAGCGCCGCGTCCTTCGTGCCGAAGCGGTCCGCGAGCCAGTCGAGGACCGGCGCCTTCAGGGCCTCGGCCCGCAGCGCGACGCTCCAGATCTTGTCCGGGAGCCCCTCCGCCGTCTTCGCCGCCGTCGCCTGGACGTTCGCGTCCTCGTCGAAGGACAGCACGTAGAGGAGCGTGACGAGGTCGAGCGGCGCGACCGCCGGGACGAGCCCCTTCGCGCCCATCATCCGGAGCGGCGGCGGAGCCTTCGGGTCGGCGTGCTTCTGCAGCGGCTTCGGGAGGACGTCGGACGGGAGCGGGCACTCGGGCATGTCGGCTCAGCCTTCCTCCCCGGGCGCGGGCGCGGCGACGCCCAGCGTGACCGGGGTGAGCTCGGTGCGGGGCCGGCCGCGCCCCTGCCAGCGGTGGCGCAGCCGTCCGAGGAGTCGGTTCAGCGGGTTGTTGCGGGACAGGAACGAGAGCACGGGCTGCGCGCGCCACCCGAGCGCGTCCTTCGCGGCGAGGAGCCGCGCGTCGTCCGGCCAGTGCTCGAGGCCGCGGCCGATCGCGCGCACCGCGCGCTCGCGCTGGTTCAGGGCGAGGTGGGCCCGCGCCGAGTTGAGGAGGAGCTCCGGCGACGGGCCGGCGGCGCGGAGCGCCTGGTCCACGAGCGAGACCCCGAGGTTCGAGTTCCGCTCCACGAGGACGAGGGTGAGCCCGTACCAGGACATGAAGGTCGGATCGCGCGGTTCGCGCCGGTGGGCGCGCTCGAAGGCGGCGTGTGCGCCGACGAGGTCGCGCGCGTCGAACGCCGCCCGCCCCTCTCCGTGCGCGGCGCGCGCCACGGCGTCGCCCGCACCCTCCGTTCCGGTCTGGGTGCTCACCGGTTGCGCTCGTGCAGGATCCGCAGGCCATCCAGGGTGAGGTGCTCGTCCACCTCCTGGATCGCCTTCGACGCGCCGGCGATGAGCGGCGCGAGCCCGCCGGTCGCGATGACCTTCGGGGCGAACCCGAGCTCGTCCGCCATCCGGGCGCAGATTCCGTCCACGAGGCCGACGTAGCCGTAGACCAGCCCGGCCTGGATCGAGCTCACCGTGTTCCGCCCGATCACCGTCGGGGGCCGCACGAACTCGACCCGCGGCAGCTTCGAGGCCGACCGGAACAGCGCGTCCATCGAGACGGTGATGCCCGGGCAGATCGCGCCACCGAGGTACTCGCCCTTCTGCGAGACGGCGTCGAACGTGGTGGCCGTGCCGAAGTCGACGATCACGAGGCCGCAGCGCCAGCGCTCGTAGGCGGCGACCGCGTTCACCACCCGGTCGGCCCCCACCTCGCGCGGGTTCTCGTAGAGGATCGGCATCCCGGTCTTCACGCCGGGGCCGACGAACATCGGCTTCACGCCGAAGTAGCGGACCGTCATCTGCTCGAGGGTGAGCCCCAGGGTCGGGACGACGCTCGCGATCGCGACGGCGGTGACGCTCGCCGGGTCGATCCGGGTCAGCTCGAACAGCTGCCGCAGCAGGATGCCGTACTCGTCGGCGGTCCGGCTCTGGTTGGTCTGGAGCCGCCAGTGGCTCTGGAGCTTCGGGCCGTCGAAGGCGCCGATGACCGTGTTGGTGTTCCCGACGTCGATGGCGAGCAGCACGGGCGCGAGGTTAGCCGCGGGCCGCCATCCGGGTCAATTTGCGCGTGGGGGGATCAGCGCGGCCGCAGCAGCCGGACCTCGCCGGAGAGGATCCGCTCGAGCCCCGCCGGCGTACGGACGAGGAGCGCGCCCGTCTCGTCGAGGTCCTCCGCCGTTCCGACGATCTCGCGGTCGTCCAGCCGGACGGAGACCTCGCGGCCGAGCGTCGCGCTCCGCTCGCGCCACGCCTCGCGGATCGCGGCGAAGCCGCCCTCCGCGTGCCGGTCGAGCCAGCCCTCGAGCGCGGTGAAGCAGGCGGCCGCGAAGAGCGCCCGCGGCGCCGGCTGGCCGCGCTCGAGGAGGATGCTCGTCGCCTCCCCGCGCACGTCCGCCGGGAAGTCCTCGGCCCGCGCGTTCAAGTTCACCCCGACGCCGAGCACGACCCACTCGACCCGGTCCGGATCGGCGGCGAGCTCCGTCAGGATCCCGGCGATCTTCTTGCCGGACGCGAGGAGGTCGTTCGGCCACTTGATCCGCGCGTCCACGCCCGCCTGCCGGAGGGCCTCGCTGACCGCCACCGACGCGACGAGGGTGAGCTCCGGGGCGCGCGCCGGCGGGAGGTCCGGCCGCAGCACCACCGAGAAGTAGAGGTTCTTCCGGGCGGGGGAAACCCAGGTCCGGCCGCGCCGGCCGCGCCCGGAGGTCTGCGCCTCCGCGACGACGACCTCCCCGTGCTCGGCGCCCTCGTCCGCGAGCTCCTTCGCGCGGTCGTTCGTCGAGGTCAGCTCGTCGTACGAATGCACGACCTGGCCGAGGTCGTGGGTGTTGAGGAGGGGCCGGATCTCGAGCGCCGTGAGCCGGTCGGGCACTCCGACGAGGCGGTAACCGCGCGCCGGCATGGCGTCGATCCGGTAGCCCCGCCCGCGGAGCGCCTCGACGTGCTTCCAGACGGCGGCGCGGGTGAACCCGAGCTTGCCCGAGATCGCCTCGCCGGACACGAACTCGTCGGTCGCCTCGGCGAGGAAGGAGAGGACCAGCTCCTCGGACTCGGGGCGATCGGCCATCGTCGCGATCTCAGCCCAGCTCGAAGGAGATGTCCACCGCGGGCGCGGAGTGCGTGATCGCGCCCATCGACACGTAGTCCACTCCCGTCGCCGCCACGCGCGGCAGGCGCGCGAGCGTCATGTTGCCGCTCGCCTCGAGGAGCACCCGGCCGGCTGCCCGGAGCACCGCCTCCGCCATCGCCGCGTCGTCCATGTTGTCGAGGAGGACGATGTCGGCGCCCGCGGCGACGGCCGCCTCGAGCCCGGGGAGGTCCACCACCTCGACCTCGATCTTCAGCATCGCGCCGGCGCGCTCGCGCGCCCGGCGGACCGCCTCCGCGACCCCGCCGCACGCCGCGACGTGGTTGTCCTTGATGAGGATGCCGTCCCCGAGGGCGAAGCGGTGGTTCTTCCCGCCGCCCGCGCGCACCGCGTCCTTCTCCAGCATGCGCCAGCCGGGCGTGGTCTTGCGCGTGTCGAGGAGCCGGGTCTTGCCCCCGCCGACGGCGAGCGCGTCCACGCACCGCCGCGTGGCGGTGGCGACGCCCGAGAGCCGCTGCAGGAAGTTGAGCGAGGTCCGCTCCGCGGCGAGGAGCGCCCGGAGCGGGCCCGTCGCGGTCCCGAACGACGTGCCGCGCGTGATGCGCGCGCCGTCCGCGGCGTCGAAGGCGCACGTGGCGCCGAGCCGCTCGAAGATCCGGCGCGCCACCGCGGCGCCGGCGAGGACGAGGTCCTCCTTGGCGAGGAACCCGCCCTGCCCGCGCGCGGCGGCGTCGATCGTCGCCTCGCTCGTCGCGTCCCCGAGGAGGAGATCCTCCTCGAGGGCGAGCTCGACGAGCCGCTCCGCGTGCGCCGGGAGCCTCTCCATCCTACCGGCGCTGGCCGCCCTTGCGGGCGGGCTTCCGCGCCACCTTGCGAGCGGGCTTCTTGCCCTGCTTCACCGAGCGCCTCGCCGCCTTGCGGGGCGCGGCCTTCCGGGCGGCCTTCGTCGCCTTCCGGGCGGGCTTGCGGGCCGGCTTGCGCGCCTGCGCCTTGGCCTTCGCCTTCTTGGCGGGCTTCCGGGCCGGCATCGCCTTCTCGATCTTCTCGAACGCCCGCTCCGCGCCGGCGACGACGGCGCTCACCGCGGCCTTGCCGACCTCGGCGACGGTCGAGATGACCTGCTGCGCCTGCTCCATGGTCGTCTGCGACGCCGGCTGCGCGGGGGTGGGCTTGCTCGGATCGTTCGGGTTGTTCGTCTCCATCACGTCCCTCCTGTCGGCGCCCGCCGCACGAGGGGGGCGCTCCGCACCCGACAGCATGTCACGATGCACTCCCAGCTTACCTCTTTTTTCGCGGAGCTCCTGCGCGCGCAGGCGGTCCTTCTCGACCACCTCCGGCGGCGCCTTGGCGACGAAGTTGGGGTTCGCGAGCTTCTTCTCGATGGACGCGAGGTCCTGCTCCAACTTCTCGAACTCCTTCGCGATTCTCGCGAGCTCCGCGGCGACGTCGACCGCGTGCCCGAAGTGGACTCGCACCTCGAACCCGGAGCAGACCGCGACCGCGCTCGTCGGCGCGGGGCGCGTCGACTGCGCCGCGTAGAGCTCGGTGTGGCTCACGCTCGCGAGCCGGGCGATGACGCCGCCGTCGGCGTCGAACGCGCCCCGGATCACCGGGTCCTCGGTCGCGATGTCGATCGAGAGCGGGGCCCGGGGCGGGATGTTCATCTCGCCGCGCACGTTCCGGATCGCGTCGATGGTCTCGAGGAGCGGCTGGAAGGCGCGCTCGGCCGCCTCGTCCACCGGCCCGACCGCGGGGTACGGCGCCGCGAGGATCGAGTCGGGCCAGGCGTCGCCCTTCACCTTCGCCCGGAGCACGTGCCAGAGCTCCTCGGTGATGAAGGGCATGAACGGGTGGAGGAGCCGGAGCGCGGCGGCGAGCGCGTGCACGAGCGTCCCCTGCGCGGCGCGCTTGCGCCCGGCGTCCTCGCCGTAGAGCGCCTCCTTGGCGAGTTCGATGTACCAGTCGCAGAGCTCGTGCCACACGTAGTGGTAGACGGTCCCGGCCGCCTCGTTGAACTTGAACGCCTCGAGCGCGGCGACGGTCTCGTTCACGGCGCGCTGGGTGCGCGCGAGGATCCAGCGGTCGGCCGCGGTGCGTCCCTCCGCGCCCGCGCCCGGGCTCGCCTCGAACCCCTCGAGGTTCATGAGCGCGAAGCGGGTCGCGTTCCAGAGCTTGTTCGCGAAGGCGCGGTACCCCTCGATTCGCTCCTTCGCGAGCTTGAGGTCGCGCCCCTGCGCGGTCAGGGCAGCGAGGGTGAACCGGAGCGCGTCCGCGCCGTACTGCTCGGTGATGACGAGGGGGTCGATCACGTTCCCCTTCGTCTTCGACATCTTCTGCCCCTTCTCGTCCCGCACCATCGGGTGCAGGTACACGGTGCGGAAGGGGACCTCGCCCATGAAGTGGAGGCCCATCATCATCATCCGGGCGACCCAGAAGAAGATGATGTCGTGCCCGGTCTCCATCACGGAGGTCGGGTAGAAGGTGCCGAGCGTCTCGGTCCGGTCCGGCCAGCCCATCGTCGAGAAGGGCCAGAGCGCCGACGAGAACCAGGTGTCGAGCACGTCCTCGTCCTGGCGGAGCGGTCCCTTGCCACAGAGCCCGCAGGCGGACGGCGTCTCGCGCGCGACGGTGACGTGGCCATCCGGGCAGTACCAGGCCGGGATCTGGTGCCCCCACCAGAGCTGGCGGCTGATGCACCAGTCGTGGATGTTCCGCATCCACGCCATGTACGTGTTGGTCCACTGCTCGGGGATGAAGCGGGTCTTCCCCTGCTCGACCGCCTCGATCGCGGGGCGCGCGAGCGGCTCGATCCGGACGTACCACTGGTCGGAGAGGAGCGGCTCGAGGATCGTCTGCGAGCGCTGGCAGCGACCGATGGCGAGGAGGTGCGGCTTCGTCCCGCGGTCGAGCCCCTGCTCGGCGACGAGCTCCTTCACGCGCTTGCGCGCCTCGAACCGGTCGAGCCCGGCGACCGGGCCCGCCTCGGCCGTCATCTTCCCGTCGGGGCCGATGACCGTGAGCTGCGCGAGGCCGTGGCGCTTCCCGGTCTCGAAGTCGTTGAAGTCGTGCGCCGGGGTCACCTTCACGGCGCCCGTGCCGAACTTCGGGTCGACGAGGATCGCGTCCGCGACGATCGGGAGCTCGCGCCCGGTGAGCGGGTGGCGGACCTTCTTGCCGACGACGGCGCGGTAGCGCTCGTCGTCGGGGTGCACCGCGACGGCAGTGTCGCCGAGCATCGTCTCGGGCCGCGTCGTCGCGACGACGACCTCGGTGCTCCCGTCGACGAGCGGGTACGCGAACGACCAGAGCTCGCCCTGCTCCGCGTCCTTCTGCTCGACCTCGAGGTCGGAGAGCGCGGTGTGGCAGTCCGGGCACCAGTTGATGAGCTTCTTCTCCCGGTAGACGAGCCCCTCCTCGTGCAGCCGCACGAACACCTCGCGGACCGCGCGGGAGAGCCCCTCGTCCATCGTGAACCGCTCGCGCTCCCAGTCGAGCCCGGCGCCGAGCGCCTTGTGCTGCTCGCCGATGCGCGAGCCGTACTTCTCCTTCCAGGCCCACACCCGCCTCAGGAACTCCTCGCGGCCGAGGTCGTGGCGGCTCTTCTGCTCGGTCTTCTTCAGCTCCTTCTCGACGATCATCTGCGTCGCGATGCCCGCGTGATCGGTGCCGGGGAGCCAGAGCGTGTTGAACCCGCTCATCTTCTTCCAGCGGATGAGGACGTCCTGCAAGGTCGCGGTGAGCGCGTGGCCGAGGTGCAGCGAGCCCGTCACGTTGGGCGGCGGCAGCACGATCGAGAACGGCGGGCGCGAGCGGTCCTTCTCGTCGGCGTGGAAGAAGCCGCGCTCCCTCCAGAACGGCCCCCAGCGCGCCTCCACGTCGCGGTGCTCGTAGCCCTTGGCGAGCTCGGTTCGCTTCTCTTCGGTCATGGCTGGGTTCTGCACGATCCGTCTCCGAGTGGCAAAGGCGAGCGCGTCCGGACCCGGGAAGCGGGCGCGGCGCGCGGGGCGACAGGGGGGGCCGCTGCAGCGCCGGCTAGGGGCGCTGCTTTACGAGCCTGTCGAGATTCTCCCGGATGATCGTCTCCGCGAGCTGCGGCACGACCTCCCAGACCACCTTCTCGATCACCTCGAGCGAGGCCTTCGAAAGCGCCTCGCGCAGGAGCGCCTCGCCGCCGTCACGCCGCGCGAGCGGCTCCGGCTTGTGCCCGACCGCGGAGGCGGGCGGCACGAACGCGTGCATCGGCGCGAGCTCGGGCTCCGGCTCGGTCTCGGCGGGCAGCTCGATCGGGGCCGGCCCGGCCTCGGGCGGCTCCTCGTCCATCTCGAACGAGAGCTCCGGGGCGGGCGGCGGCGCGGCGGGACGCGAGGGCGCGGCCGGAGCGGCGCCCGTCGAGGCGTCCACGTCGATGTCGCCGAAGTCCTCCTCCGGCGCGGGAGGCGGCCTCGCGGCGGGCGGCGCGCCCACGCCGAAGCCGAACGGATCGCGACGGGCGGCGGGCGCGGCGGGCCGCGTCGGGGCCGCCGGGGCCGGCGCGTACGGGCGCGCGGCCGCGCCCGGGGGCGTCGGGGCGCCGGGACGCGGCGCGCCGGCGGGCGGCATTCCGGGGCGCGCGCCGGGCGGCATTGGCGCGTACATCCCGGGACGAGCGGCGGCGCCGGGAGGTATCGGGGCGCCGGGGCGTGGCGCGCCGGCGGGCGGCATCCCGAGACGCGCGCCGGGCGGCATGACACCAGGCATCCCGGGACGGGCGGCGGCGCCGGGAGGGGTCGGGGCACCGGGACGCGGCGCGCCGGCGGGCGGCATTCCGGGCCCGAGCGGACGCGCGCCGGGAGGAGGAATCGGGGCGCCGGGGCGCGGAGCGCCCAACGGCATTCCGGGCCCGGGCGGACGCGCGCCTGCGGGAGCCATCGGGACGCCGGGGCGCGGAGCGCCCGCTGGAGGCATCCAGGGCCCGGGGGGACGCGCGGCGGCGGCGGGCGCGGCGGGGCGCGCCATCGGGGCGGGCGCGGCGGGGCGCGCCATGGGGGCGGGCGCGCCGGGGGCGGCGGCGGGCTTGCCGCCGGTGAGCTCGCGGACCTTGTTGATGAGCGACTGGCTGTCGAACGGCTTCGCGATGTGCCCGTCCGCGTGCGCCGCGCGAGCGCGGCTCTCGTCGAACGCCTCGAACGAGCCGGTGAGGAGGAGGACCGGCGTCGCGCGGAGCGCGGGGTCCGACTTGATCGCCTCGCACAGCTGGTACCCGTTCCGCCGCGGCATCACCACGTCGGCGAGCACGATGTCCGGCCGGAGCTCGCGCGCCTTCGCGAGCGCGTCCTCGCCGTTGTCCACGGACGTGACGCGGAAGTCCTCGTTCGCGAAGGTGATGCCCACGACCTTCTGGATCGTGATCGAATCGTCCGCGAGAAGAAGGGTCTTGGGCATGGAGCTCCGCCTGCCGCGCTGGGGGACAGGAACCGTATTCAGTAACCTCCCGATCGCGCGAATGTCAAGATTTACGGGACCTTCGGCGCCCTCCGCGACCGCTCCTCCGCGCCCGGATCAGGCCCCGAAGACCGCGTCCCAGGGCGGGCGGACGAGCGCCTCGGTCGGCTCCCCCACGCCGAGCACCCGGTCGGCGGCGACCCCCACCCCGGACCCGCCGGCGTCGAGGAGGAGGACCGTGCGAGCGGGCGTGGGCGCGTCTCCGTACAGCGCCGCGATGTCGAGCACCGGGTGGAGCGACCGGCCGTGACAGAGCAGCCCGAGGTGCGAGGGCGGCGCGAGCGGCACCGGCGCGACGCGCGGACCTTCGAGCACCTGCACGAGCAGGGAGAGCGGCACGCCGAACGTCCAGGCGCCGCGTGCGAAGCGCAGCTCGCGCTCGCGTGGCGGCTCGACCTCGGCGGGAGCCTGCCCGTGCTCGATCGCGGGCTCGATCGGTGCGAACCCGAGCGACGCGACCGCGAGCTCGAGGACGATCTCGCCGCGATGGACGAACGCGCCCGAGAACACGGGCGGCTGCGGGAGGACGGTGCGCGCCGGGAGCTGGAAGAACTCGGCCTCGGCGAGGTCCACGATCCCGTGGAGCGCCTCGACGCGCAGCGCGGCGGGCGTCGCGCCCTCCGTCACGATCGCGAACGGGGCGGGGCCGGCGGCGAGGCCGAGCACCGACGCGACGAACGCGGCCGGCACCGGCTCGCCGCGGACGAGCGGCGCGCCGCCGACCGCGTCCACCGCGACGACCTCTCGCAGGTGGGACACGCGCAGCGCGAGTCGCACGCCGCCGGCGGAGAAGAAGAGCGCCTTCCGGGCGGCCGGCAGGGAGTCCACCGCCGCATGATATACACTTCCCGGAATGGCCCACGCGGTGCTCCTCGTCGACGACGAGCGGTTCGCTCGCACCGTGTACTCCGACTACCTGCGCGCGGCCGGCTACGAGGTGGAGGTGGCGGACGGCGTGGACGCCGCGCTCGAGGACCTCGCGCAGCGGCAGTTCGAGGTCCTCCTCACCGACGTGATCCTGCCGGGTTCGCGCGATGGGCTCGAGCTCCTCGCCCTCGCCAAGCAGCAGGACCCCCAGCTCGCCGTCATCGTCATCACCGCCCTCGACCGGGTCGATCCCGCGGTGCGCGCGATGAAGGCCGGCGCGTCCGACTACCTCGTGAAGCCGGTGACGCCGGAGACGCTCCAGCTCTCGGTGCAGCGCGCCCTCGCGACGCGCGCCCTCCTCGCGGAGAACCAGGCGCTCCGCGCCCACCTCAAGGTGTTCGAGAACGGCCAGCGCATCGTCTCGAACCTCGACCGCGAGAAGCTCGTCCCGAACGCGCTCGCCGCCATCGCCTCCGAGTGCGGGCGGGCGGCCGCCGCCCTCTTCGAGTGCTCGCCGGACGGCACCTTCGTCCTCTCCGGCGCGCACGGGATTGAGTACGCCGACGCGGCGGACCTCCTCGCCCGCTGCCGCGAGACGCTCGCCGACCTCGACGCGTTCGGGCCGGCGGTGGTGGCGGTCCCGCTCGATCCGCCGCTCTCCGGCGGCGCGCGCGAGGCGGCCTGCCTGCCCGTCGTCTACGACGGCGCGCTCGTCGGCGCGGCGGTCGTCACCGGCGACCGGGCGCTCGCGCCCGCGGACGCGCAGGGCGCCGCGTTCCTCTGCCGGCACGTCGGCATCGCCCTCCAGAACCTCGGCAAGCTCCGGCAGGTCGAGGACCTCGCCTACCTCGACGACCTCACGCACCTCTACAACGTCCGCTATCTCGACATGGCGCTCGAGCGCGAGGTCTCCGGCGGGCGGCCGTTCACGGTCCTGTTCCTCGACCTCGATCGCTTCAAGACGGTGAACGACACCCACGGGCACCTCGCCGGGTCCCAGCTCCTCGTCGAGGTCGCCCGGGTGCTCCGGTCCTGCGTGCGCGACGAGGACGTGGTCGCCCGCTACGGCGGCGACGAGTACGTCGTGCTGCTCGTCGGGATCGACTCGGGCGGGGCGCTCAAGGTCGCCGAGCGCATCCGGCGGGCCATCGAGGACCACCGCTTCCTCTCGCGCGAGGGCGCCCGCGTCCGGATCACCGCGTCGATCGGCCTCGCGAGCTTCCCCGAGCACGCCGACTCGAAGACCTCGATCCTCGACTTCGCCGACCGGGCGATGTACCGCGGCAAGAGGTCCACCCGGAACGTCGTCTACATGGCGTCGAAGGACCTGCCGCCGGTCCCCGTCGGCGAGCGCAGCTGATAAAAAAATGCGGGGCCACGTCTCCGTGGCCCCGCTGACGACGACTGCCGGGTTCCGCCCGACGATGGCACGTAGTAGCGGCTGCCCTCGTCATCGGAAACGACCGTTATTCCGAGCGTTTCCGTATCAAGAGCCTAATCGCGCGGCGGACACCCGTCAATGCCGCGTTGCGTCATCCCGTGATTCCCGGGCGTTGCCCGGCTGCGCATACCCGATCGGGTCTAGTAGTCCATGTCGTCCATGCCGCCCATCCCGGCGGCGCTTGGGCCGGCGGCCTTCTTCTTCGGCTGGTCCGCGACCATCGCCTCGGTGGTGAGGAGCAGGCCCGCGACCGACGCGGCGTTCTGGAGCGCCGTGCGGGAGACCTTGGTCGGGTCGATGACGCCCGCCCGCTCGAGGTCCTCGAACTTCTCGGTCGCCGCGTTGAAGCCGAAGGCGCCCTTCCCTTCCAGGATCTTCGCGATGACCACGGCGCCGTCGGTCCCGGCGTTCTCGGCGATGCGCCGGGCCGGCCCCTCGAGTGCGCGGCGGACGATCTCCGCCCCGAAGCGCTGGTCGCCGTCCGGGAGGGAGAGCCGCTTCACGGCCCCGAGGGAGCGAAGGTAGGCGACGCCGCCGCCCGGGACGATCCCCTCCTCGACCGCTGCGCGCGTCGCGTGGAGCGCGTCCTCGACGCGCGCCTTCTTCTCCTTCATCTCGGTCTCGGTCGCGGCGCCAACCATGATCACCGCGACGCCGCCGACGAGCTTCGCGAGCCGCTCCTGGAGCTTCTCGCGGTCGTAGTCCGAGGTCGTCTCCTCGACCTGGCCCCGCATCTGCTTGATGCGCGCCTCGATGTCGGCCTTCTTGCCCGCGCCGTCGACGATGACGGTGTTCTCCTTGTCCACGGTGACGCGCTTCGCGCGGCCGAGATCCTTGAGCGTGACCTGCTCGAGCTTGATGCCGAGCTCCTCGGCGATGAGCTTCCCGCCGGTGAGCGTCGCGAGGTCCTGCAGCATCTCCTTGCGGCGGTCGCCGAAGCCCGGCGCCTTCACGGCGCAGACCTGGAGCGTGCCGCGGAGCTTGTTCACGACGAGGGTCGCGAGCGCCTCGGCCTCGATGTCCTCGGCGACGATGAGGAGCGGCTTGCCCGACCGGGCGACCTGCTCGAGCACCGGCACGAGGTCGGCCATCGCGGAGATCTTCCGCTCGGTGAGGAGGAGGTACGCGTCCTCGAGCACGACCTCCATCCGGTCGGGGTTCGTGACGAAGTACGGGGAGACGTAGCCGCGGTCGAACTGCATGCCCTCGACCACCTCGAGCGTCGTCTCGAGGCCCTTCGCCTCCTCGACGGTGATGACGCCCTCCTTGCCGACCTTGTTCATCGCCTCGGCGATGATGTGACCGATCGTCTCGTCGCCGTTGGCGGAGATGGTGCCGACCTGCGCGATGTCCTTC
>DASWCJ010000271.1:0-6270 GCA_036390155.1 Anaeromyxobacter sp. | reverse complement strand
CTCATCCTGATGTTCGGGACGCTCGGGGTGGGCGAGGCGCTCGGCATCGCGGTCGCGGGCGCGATCCCGCTCGTCGCCGCGTTCGGGCAGAGCGGAGACCTCCTCCCCGGCTGGTCGGGCCTCGCGCTCGCCGGCGCGACGATCCTCCTCCTGTCGTCGTTCCTCTTCCGGCGCGAGCCGCTCGACCAGCTCCCGAAGGCGATCGGCCTCGTCGTCCTGTCCTGGCTCTACTGCGGGCTCACCCTCGCGGCGCTCGTCGGCCTGCGGCTCCGGTTCGGCATCGGTCTGGAAGGCGATCGAGTCGGGCGGGGCTGGGTGATTCTCGCGTTCGTCGTCACCTGGGCGAACGACACCTTCGCCTACTTCGCGGGCCACCTCCTCGGGCGCCACAAGATGATCGAGCGCCTCTCGCCCGCGAAGACCTGGGAGGGGTTCGCCGGCGGGGTGGTGGGGAGTGTCGCCGGCGCGCTCGTCACGCGCTGGCTGCTCCTCGGCGGCGAGCTGACGCCGGCCGCGGCCGCCGGCATCGGCCTCGGCGGCGCTCTCTTCGGACCGCTCGGTGATCTCGCCGAGTCGATGTTCAAGCGCGGCGCGGGCGTGAAGGACTCGTCGCGGATCATCCCCGGCCACGGCGGCCTGCTCGACCGGATCGACGCGCTCCTGTTCGTCGGCCCCTGGGTCTACGTGTGCGCGGCGTACCTCGCGCACGTCCTCTAGAGCTACCGCACGAGCGGGTTCGGCCGGCCGGGCGAGACCGCGACCCGCTCCGGCGCGGCCGGCGCGAGCTGCCGGAGCGCCGAGAACCCGCGCCAGAGGAAGAAGAGCGCGAGGGCGTGGAAGCCGAGGTGCGACCACAGCTCGAACACCCCGCACACGACCGCGTCGAGGACGTAGAGCGCCATGCCGGCGAGGTAGGCCCACTTCACGCGCCGCCGCCCGAGCAGGCCCGCCCCGGCGAAGAGCCCGGCGACGACCGTGTCGAACGCGACCGCGGCCCAGCGCAGCGCCTCCGGCGCGCCGTCCTTCACCGCGAGGCCGGCGAAGGCGTCCGCGACCTGCGTGACGGCGAGGCCGACGAGGAAGGTCCGGTCGCCCTCCATCACCGCGAAGGCCGTGTTCACGAGCGAGAGGGCGGCGATCCAGAAGAACCACCCGGACCCGCCCGTGAGCTGCTTCTGGAGGGCGCCGTCGTGGTCCACCACCACGGCCGGCGCGACGCCTGCGTTCGCTTCCATCCCCACCTCCCGTGAACGCGATTCGAGCATGCCCGGGCGGGGCATGCAACGCGCGCGGGTGGGAGCGCCGCGCCTGCGCACGCCCCTTCGCCCGCCGCGCCGCCCGCCTTCGCGCCGCCGCCCCCCGCCGTGCTAGGAATCCCCCCGTGAAGCGCCTTGCCATCCTCGGCTCGACCGGCTCCATCGGCGTGCAGGCGCTCGACGTCATCTCGCGCTTCCCGGACCGCTTCGAGGTGGTCGCGCTCTCCGCCGGACGCAACGTGGCGCGGCTCGCCGAGCAGGTCGCTCGCTTCCGGCCGCGGCTCGTCGCGGTCGCCGACGACGCCGCCGCGCGCGACCTGCGCGCCCTCGTCCCCGCGGGCGTCGAGGTCGTGCCGGGGGACGGCGGCGCGGTCGCGGCGGCCTCCCATCCCGACGTCCAGTTCGTGCTCGCGGCGATCTCCGGCGGCGCGGGGCTCCGCTCCACCGCCGCGGCCATCGAGGCGGGAAAGGCGATCGGCCTCGCCAACAAGGAGTCGCTCGTCCTCGCGGGCGAGCTGCTCGTGCGTCGCGCCGTCGAGCGAGGCGCCACGATCCTGCCGGTGGACTCCGAGCACAGCGCCATCCACCAGTCGCTCGTCGGCCACAACCGCGCCGAGGTCCGGCGGCTCCTCCTCACCGCCTCGGGCGGCCCGCTGCGCGAGGTCCCCGCGGCGGAGCTCCGCGACGTCAGCCCTGCGCGCGCGCTGCGTCACCCGAACTGGTCGATGGGCGACAAGATCACCATCGACTCCGCCACCCTGATGAACAAGGGGCTCGAGGTGATCGAGGCGCGGTGGCTCTTCGACGTGGAGCCGCGCCGGATCGACATCGTGGTCCACCCCGAGTCGATCGTGCACTCGATGGTCGAGTACATCGACGGCTCGATGGTCGCGCAGCTCGGGGTGTCCGACATGCGCGGGCCGATCAGCTACGCCCTCGGCTACCCCGGCCGGCTCGCGCTCGAGCTCGCGCCGCTCGACCTCGCGCGGATCGGCCGGCTCACCTTCGAGCCGCCCGACGCCGGCCGCTTCCCCGCGTTCACGCTCGCCTATCGCGCCCTCGAGCGCGGCGGGACCGCGCCCGCGGTGCTCTCCGGCGCCGACGAGGCCGCCGTCGCCGCGTTCCTCGCGGGGCGCTGCCGGTTCACCGACATCGCCGAGCTCTGCGCGGCCGCGCTCGAGGCCCACATGGTCGAGCCGCTCCGATCGGTCGAGCAGGCGCTCCAGGCGAGCGAGTGGGGCCGCCGCGAGGCGGAGCGGCGCGTCGCCCGCTGACCCGGGCGAGCGCCCCGCGCGGGCGCGAGCGAGCGGGGGAGCGCCGCCGCGGACCAGCCGCTAGACTGTCCGGAGATGCCGTCCGCCCTCGTCCAGATCCTCGCGATCGTCCTCTTCATCGGGGGACTCATCCTCGTCCACGAGCTCGGGCACTTCCTCGTCGCGAAGGCGCTCGGGGTGAAGGTGCTCCGGTTCTCGATCGGGTTCGGCCCGCGCGCATTCGGGTTCAAGCGCGGGGAGACCGAGTACTGGCTCGCCGTCCTCCCGCTTGGCGGGTACGTGCGGATGGCGGGGGACGGGTCGGAGGACCCGGCCAAGATCCCCCCGGAGGACCGCGGGCGCGGCTACCTCGACCAGGCCCCCTGGAAGCGGCTCGCGATCTCCGTCGCAGGGCCGGCGATGAACCTCGTCTTCCCGCTCCTCGTGTTCCTCGCCCTCGCCGTCGCGGAGAACGGCTCGCTCGTCCCAGGCCCCTACGTCGGGACGGTCCTGCCGGGGACGGCGGCGGCCGCGGCCGGGCTCCGGTCCGGGGACCGGATCCTCTCCATCGCGAGCCCACGCGCGGCGCCGCGCCCGGTCCGCTGGTGGGCCGACCTGCGCGAGGTGGTGGCGGACCACCCCGAGATCCCGCTCGTCGTGCGGGTGCAGCGCGACGGCGTCGAGCTGCCCCCGATCACGGTCACCCCCGCCGCGGAGGTGGACCGAAACCCCCTCGAGACCTCGCGGCGCGGCGTGCTCGGCGTCTCCGCGGGCTACACGCCCGCGCTCGTCGCCCCGGCCCACCCCGGCGCGGCGGGTCCGCTAGCGCCCTTCGATCTCGTGGTCGCCGCGGGCGGCCGGCCCGTGAAGCACCTCGGCGACCTCGAGAAGGCGCTCGCGGCGACGCCGTGCCAGCCGGTGGACCTCGAGGTGCTCCGGGACTCGGCGGTCCCGCTCCCCGGGGCGACCCTCTCGACCCCGCGCGCGGAGAAGCTCGCGGCGGTGCCGACCTGCGACGCCGGGGGGAAGCCCACGTTCCTGCCCGCCGATCCGCTCCTCTCCACGTTCGTCGCGGCGGTCGAGCCGGGCAGCCCCGCCGCGCAGGTGGGTCTCCGCCGCGGCGACGCGATCGCGGCGGTGAACGGGAAGGCGGTCCGCTCCTACCGCGACATCAACGCGCGCTCCGCCGAGTTCCTCCCGCGCCCGGCAGAGGGCGGGCGCGACCCCGAGCCGCCGTCGGTCCGGCTCGACCTCGCCGACGGCCGCACCGTGACGCTCCTCCCGACGATCGAGCGCTACAAGGACGAGCTGACCCGGGAGGACCGGCGGCGCTACGTCCTGGGCTTCCAGCCCGACCGGCACCACCGCGGCACCGACGCGCTCCTCGTCGAGCAGGTGCCGCTCGCGCGGTCGCCGCGGGAGATGGTCGCGGACGCCTGGGAGAAGCTCGCCTACGTGGTGCGGATCACCTTCACCGGGATCGTGAAGCTCGTGACCGGGCAGCTCTCCTTCAAGGCGGTGGGCGGGCCGATCATGCTCTTCTCGATGGCCGCCGAGGCCGCCGAGGAGGGGCTCTCCTCGTTCCTCGTCCAGATGGCGGCGATCAGCGTGAACCTCGCCCTCATGAACCTCGTGCCGATCCCGGTGCTCGACGGCGGGAACATCGTGCAGGCGCTGCTCGAGGCGATCACGCGCCGGCCGATCTCGGCGCGCGCGCGGATGGTGGCGCAGGGCGTGGGCGTGGCCCTCCTCGTCACGCTGATGCTGCTCGTCTTCAAGAACGACATCCTGCGGCTCATGGGTTAAGTACCGGGGATGCTGGTCGCCGCGGTGGACACCGCGACCCTGACGCTCTCCTGCGCGCTCGTGGACGTCGAGCCGGGCGGCGCAGCGCGCCTGCGCTGCGAGAAGCAGGAGCACCTCGGCGCGGCGCCCGGCGCGAAGGCCGCGCGTCGTGAGGCCGCGCGGCGGCAGGCGGCGAGCCCCCTCTCCCCGCCCTCCGCCTCCCGCTCGACCCACAGCGCCCGGCTCCCGCAGGCCCTCGTCGAGCTGCTCGAGGTCGAGGGGCTCGCGATCGCGGACCTCGGCGGCTTCGCGGTGGGCCTCGGCCCGGGGTCGTTCACGGGCCTGCGGATCGGCCTCGCGACGTGGAAGGGGCTCGCCTACGCGAACAAGAAGCCGATCGCGGGCGCCTCGAGCCTCGCCGCGATGGCGCTCGGCGCCGCGCGCGACGCCGAGCCCGGCGCCGTGCTCGTGCCGCTCCTCGACGCGAAGAAGGGGGAGGTCTACGCCGGCTTCTACCGGGTGCGGGACGGCGGGATCGTCGAGATCGCCGGCGACGCCGCGCTCCCGCCCGAGGCGCTCGCCGCGCGGATCGACGCGCTCGTACGGGAAGGTGCGCGTCCGTTCGCGTTCGGTCAGGGGCTCCTCTCGTACCCGGCCGCGCTCGCCTCCGTCCCGCGCCTCGCGACCGAGGTCGCGACGCCCTCCGCGCTCGCGGTCGCGGCCCTCGTCGCCGAGCGGCTCGCCCCCGCGAGCTACGACGCGCAGGCGCTGTTCGCGCTCGAGCCGCGCTACGTCCGGGCGAGCGAGGCGGAGCTGAAGTTCCCGAAGGGGCTCGGGTCCGGCGCCGAGAAGTGAACTGGGAGCGGTGAGGTGAAGGTCTTCGTCACAGGCGCGACCGGGCTCATCGGGCGGGCGCTCTGCGACGTCCTCGTCCGCCGGGGGCACGGGGTGACGGCGCTCTCGCGCTCCCCCGACCAGGCGCGGCTGCTCCTCGCCGGCGCCCAGGTCGTCGCCGGGGACCCGACCTCGCCCGGCGCCTGGCAGGACGCGCTCGCGGGCGCCGACGCGTGCGCGAACCTCGCGGGCGAGTCGCTCGACGCGCGCTGGAACCTGGGGCGTAAGCGGGCGTTCCGCGCGAGCCGGGTGGACGCGACCCGGAACGTCTCTGAGGTGATCCGAGCCGGCGGACCGACCGTGCTCGTCTCGGGGAGCGCGGTCGGCTTCTACGGCGATCGCGGCGAAGAGCCGCTCGACGAGCGCGCCGCGCCCGGGACGGGCTTCCTCGCCGACCTCTGCGTCGCGTGGGAGGGGGCGGCCAGGCCGGCGGAGGCGCGCGCGCGGGTGACCCTGCTGCGCACCGGGATCGTCCTCGCTCGCGACGGAGGGGCGCTGCCGCGGATGGTCCGGCCGTTCCGGCTCTTCGCGGGCGGGCCGCTCGGCGACGGGAAGTTCTGGCAGCCCTGGATCCACCTCGACGACGTCGTCGGGCTCGTCCTCCTCGCGCTCGAGGACGGCCGCGCCTCGGGGCCGCTCGACGCGACCGCGCCCGAGCCGGTCCGGAACCGCGACCTCGCCCGCGCCATCGGCCAGGTGATCTCGCGGCCGAGCCTCCTCCCCGCGCCGGCCTTCGCGATCCGGCTCGCGGTGGGGGAGATGGCGGACGTCGTCCTCGCGAGCCAGCGGGTGCTCCCGGCGAAGGCGATCGAGCTCGGGTACCGCTTCCGGTTCCCCGAGGTGGAAGGGGCGCTCCGGGACCTCCTGCGCTGAGGACGTCGCCGGTCGCCGCCTCATCCCGACCGCTCACTCCCTTGGATCCGCCCGTCGGCCCCGCGTCAGTTGAACCCCCAGGTCGGCACGGATACCTTCTCGTGCCATGCGCAGCGACGGCCGGTCTCCTGGCGACGTCGAGGGTCTCCCGCTCCCCTACCGGCGCTTCTGGGACGACGCGCGCGGCGTGCTCCCGGAGGAGCGGCTCT
>DASWCJ010000270.1:0-8116 GCA_036390155.1 Anaeromyxobacter sp. | reverse complement strand
GCTGCGGACCAGGGACTCGCGGCCGCCGACCACGACCGCCTGGCCCTCGCGATCGATGCGCGCCTCGAGGAAGCGATCCACCGACTCGAGGAAGTTGTTGCAGTGGAGCTGGGTGTGGAAGCCGAGCACGGAGCTCCCGAGGAGTCCGGTGAGGAGCTCCTTCGCGAACGGGCACGTCCCGAGCTGCTCCGCGGTCGGCCACGGGATGTGCCAGAAGGTGATCACGTTCGCCCGCGGGAGCCGTTTACGGATGAGCGCCGGCACGAGCGCGAAGTGGTAATCCTGGACCAGGATGATCGGGTCGGGGCCGGTCGCCTCCGCGCACGCCGCGTCCGCGAACCGCTCGTTCACTCGACGATACTCGCGCCAGTCCGCGGCGCGGAACGTCGGCCGCGTGTGCGCCGCGTGGCACAGCGGCCAGAGCCCTTCGTTGGAGAAGCCGTAGTAGTAGCCGCGCTCCTCGTCCTCCGAGAGCCACACCCGCCGCAGCGTGTACGAGTCCTCGCCCGGCGGAACACTCACGTGGTCGTCGCGATCGACCGCCTCGCGATCGGCGCTCCCGCTCCCGTGCGCGATCCAGGTGCCCGAGCAGGCGCGCATCACCGGCTCGAGCGCAGTCACGAGCCCGCTCGACGGTCGCACGACCTGTACGCCGCCGCCCGGCTGGCGCTGATGCAGGTAAGGCTCGCGGTTCGCGACGACCACGATGCCTTCTCCCACGAAGGATCGCTGCAGCATCCGCTGCAGCCGCTCGGCGGACCACTGCCCTCCGCTCGCGCGCGACTCCTCGCTCGCGAGCTCCGCCGCCATCTGGCGAACGTCGGCGAGGAGCGGCTGGAAAGGCCCGCGCGACGAGCGCGCCGTGCGCGAGCCACGGCTCAGGAAGAGGACGCGGCGGAGCTCGTCGGTCCAGGAGAGCCACGACACGCGCCGGCTGAGGACCGTGAGGATCGCCGCGAGCACCGCCACGACGGCGAAGATCGCGAACGTGATTTGCCGCATCGAGCTCTCGCGGTGTGCGGCGTAGCTCATGTCGTGGACGAGGACGATGCTCCCGAGCGGCTCGTCTCCCTCCCAGAGCGGGACGACGCTGACGCGCACCGCGAGGTCGTCTTCGAGGACGTCCGAGAAGTCGAAGTCGCGCGCCGCGCCTCCGCCGCGTGCCGCCACGGCGGCGCAGCCGAACGCGGCGGGCAGGCCGCGCGTGCGGGCGAGGCTCTCGCCGGCGGTGCCGCAGGCGGCAGCGCCCACGATGTGCTCGTCGCGCACCAGCGCGTCGAGGGCGGTGCCGAGGCGGCGGCGGTCCTCCGCGGCCAGCCGGGTCACGAGGGCGTCGCGGGCGCCGCTCACCGCCAGCCGCGCGCTGGTGGCGACGTCGCGCTCGAACCAGCTCCGGGCGGCCCGGTTCAGCAGCGAGGTGGCGCCGTAGGCGAGGAGGGCAAGGACGGCCAGCAGGGGGACGAGGACTCTGGCGTGCGCTCGCATACCATAAACGAGGTACACGCTCGCCCTGTCAGGACGCAACCTGGCTTGACAAGTGGGCAGCGATGCGAGGGGGGGTGGTCGCGCACAGGTCGGCGTCTCTAGCGTGCGCGCGTGTAGGCGCCGCGCGCGGACCCACGTCCAGCTCGGCGTCACGCCCGAGCAACTCGGCGTCCCCCCGCGGCAATCCGCCGCGACACGACGTCCCGAAGCACGCCTCTACCCGTCATGTGCGGACAGGTGCGCGGGGTGTGGCGCTCCCCACAGCGGGCCCCGCGACTCTTGCGCCCTGACCAGGGCCGCGCGCGCAGATCCACCGCTTGACCAGGCTCGAAACGTCGCCTCCTCGTGAATAGGGTCAAGGCGCCGCGTCGGCCGGCTGCCGCACCCGTTCGACGGTCGCAAGCAGGTGCTCGAGCTCGACCGGCTTGCGCAGACCCTCGAGCCCGAGGGCGGCGGCCTTCGACTCGGCGCGGCCATCGCCGGACAGGATCACGACCGGGATCCCGCGCAGGGCTGAATCGCTCTCCTGCTCGGCCCGGAACTGCACGCCGTTCATGCGCGGCATCATGAGGTCGAGGATGATGAGCGACGGGCGCGCGCCGCCGCGGAGCTTCGCGAGCGCGTCGACGCCATCCCGGGCAGTGATCACCTGGTACCCGTTCAGCTCCAGGACCGTCTGGATGACCTCGCAGATGTCCGCGTCGTCGTCGATGACGAGCACGGAGCATTCGGCAGCCTCAGCCATGACCCCCCGCCCGGTTTCCTTGGGTCAACATGGCGACGCCCGGCCACGAACGCCCCGGCAGCCCCGCCGGCTACTCGGAGTCACCTCACCGGGTCATACCGTGCCGCCGAGCGGGCGGTAGGCGAGCGGCTCGGGTCGTCGGCAGGGCGTGGCGCCAGTTCGTTATGAGAACGCGCGATGCAGGCGCAGCCCAAGTACACGGTCGCGGAGATCCTGTACGACCGGGGCGGCACCACGCTATATCGCGCGGTGGGGATCGCGGATCGTGTCCCGGTGATCTTGAAGGTGGTCGAGCCCGGCCGTGCCGGCTCGAAGGCGCTCGATCACCAGCGGCGCGAGTTCGAGGTGGGGAGATCGCTGCACCTCTCGAGCGTGGTGAGGCCGCTCGCGCTCGAGGTGCACCAGGGCTTGCCTACGCTGGTGCTCGAGGACTTCGGCGGCTTGCCGCTCACCCGCGCATTCCCCGGCCCGGTCCCCGTCGAGAAGTTCCTCGCGCTCGCGATCCGGATCGCGAGCGCGGTCGCGGATCTCCACGAGGATGGCCTCGTGCACAGGGACCTCAAGCCGGAGAACGTCCTCGTCGCACCCGCCACGCTCGAGGTGAAGCTCGCTGATCTCGGCTTCGCGACGCGCCTCCCCCGCTTGGTCGAGTCCGCGCGCCCCCCTACGCTCATCGAGGGATCGTTCCCGTACCTGTCGCCCGAGCAGACGGGCCGCATGAACCGGGCGGTGGACGCGAGATCGGACCTCTACGCGCTCGGCGTCACGTTCTTCCAGCTGCTGACGGGCCGGCTACCGTTCGAGGCCCGCGACCCGCTGGAGTGGATTCACTGCCACGTCGCCCGCCCGCCGCCGTCCGCATCGCAGCTCGAGCCGGCAGTGCCCGAGGTGGTCGCCGCGATCGTGACGAAGCTCCTCGCGAAGATGGCGGAGGACCGGTACCAGACCGCCCGCGGGCTTCAGCGCGACCTCGAGCGTTGCAGCGAGGAGTGGCGCGCCCGGCGCGCGATCGCGCCGTTCCCGCTCGGCGCACGGGACCTGCCCGATCGCCTGCAGCTCGATCATCGGCTCTACGGGCGCGACGCCGACATCGCCGCGCTCGTCGGCGCGCTCGATCGCATCGCGCGGACGGGCGCCTCCGAGCTCGTGCTCGTCTCCGGGTACGCGGGCATCGGGAAGTCGTCGCTCGTCCGCGAGCTGCAGAAGGCGATCGTCCAGGAGCGCGGCCTGTTCGCGGCGGGCAAGTGTGATCCGCACGATCGCGAGGTGCCGTACTCGATGCTGGTCCAGGCCTTCGGTGAGCTCGTGCTCGACATCGTCGCGCTCGGGGAGGCGCAGGTGACCGAGTGGCGGCGGCGCCTGGACATCCTCGGCCCGAGCGCGCAGCTGGTCGTCCACGTGATCCCGACCCTCGAGCTCGTCACGGGCCGGCAGCCGCCCGTCCCCGAGCTGGCGCCCGCCGAGGCGCGCGACCGCTTCGCGACCGTCTTCCGGCGCTTCATCGGCGTGTTCGCGCGGCCAGGCCGACCGCTCACCCTCGCGCTCGACGACCTCCAGTGGGCGGATGCTGCGACGCTCGCGCTGCTGCAGGATCTCGTGACGAACCCCGAGCCGCGGTCGCTGCTCGTCGTCGGGACGTTCCGGGAGAACGAGGTCGGGCCCTCTCATCCGGTTCGCGCGCTGCTCGCGGCGCGCGGAGCCGGCGCGCGCGTGTCGCAGATCGTGCTCGGACCCCTCACCGACCGTGACCTCACCGCCTTCGTCGCGGCCGCGCTCCACGGCGGGCCCGAGCAGGTGGCCCCGCTCGCCGCGCTCGTCCGCGAGAAGACGGGCGCGAACCCGTTCTTTGCGATCCAGTTCCTCGCCACGCTGCAGCAGGAGCACCTCCTCGAGTACGACGCGCGCGAGGAGAAGTGGCGCTGGGACCTCGAGCGGATCCGGGCGAGGCGGTTCACCGACAACGTCGTGGAGCTCATGGTCACGAAGGTCCGGCGCCTCCCCGCGGAGACGCAGGAGGCGCTCGAGGTCGTGGCGTGCCTCGGGACGGCCGCCCCCACGGTCATCGTCGCGGCGGCCCTCGAGCGCTCCGAGGCGGACGCGGATGCGCTCCTGTGGGGCGCGCTGCGGGAAGGACTGCTCCTGCAGGTCGGCGACGGCTACCAGTTCCTGCACGATCGTGTCCGCGAGGCGGCGTACTCGCTCGTCGACGAGACGGCGAGACCCGCCCTGCACCTCACGATCGGGCGCCGGATCCTCGCCCGGCTCCCGCGCGCGTTGATCGAGGAGCGGGTGTTCGACGTGATGAACCAGCTCGACCGCGGCGTCGAGCTCGTCACCGACGCCGGTGAGAGGGAGATGCATCGTCGGCTCGACGTGCTCGCCGGAGCTCGGGCCAGGGCCGCGGCCGCGTTCGCGGCCGCGCGCGGCTACTACGCTCACGCCGCGGCGCTCCTGCCGAGCGACGGCTCGCGCCTGGACGACGCTTTCGCGATCCAGCTCGCTCTCGCTGAGTGCGAGTACATGGTGGGCGACTTCGCCCACGCCGAGGCGCGCTTCGACGTGCTCGTCACGACGGCCCTCTCCGCGCGCGACCGTGCGCGGGTGGAGCTCCAGCGGATGACGCTGTTCCAGGGTTCCGGGCGCTTCGAGGACGCGCTGCGGACGGGGCTCGATGCCTTGCGGCCGTTCGGGGTCACCATCCCGGAGGCGGAACCGGAGATCGCGGCGGCCTTCGAGGCCGAGCTCGGCGAAATCCGGGCGCGCCTCGGCGGGCGACGCGCCGCCGCGCTCGTCGAGGTGCCCGACATCCCGGACCCCGACCTCCGGATCGTGATCCGGCTCCTCGTCGAAACCTGGGTCCCCGCCTACAACGCTCGGCCGGCTTGCCACGCGCTCCTCATCGCGCGCGCCATGGGCCTCGTGCTCCGCCACGGCAACACCGCCGAGTCGAGCGCGGTGTTCGGCGGCTGGGCGATGGTGCTCCTCGCGAGGTTCGGCGACGCGCGGACGGCCTTCGAGCTCTCGCAGGCGGCGCTCCAGATCGCGGAGCGGTACCGCGATCGGCGCGCGAGGGCGACCGCTCTGGTCCTCGGCGGCGGCGTCGGCCACTGGTGGAGCCCCCTCGCGGAGGCGGCGCGGCTCCTCCACCGCGGTTTCCGCGAGCAGCGGGAGATCGGAGACGCGCGCGCCGGAATCGCGGCGATCATCGCGACCTGGATGGTGGTGGTCGAGAGCGGCGAGCGGCTGCCCGACGTGCTGGCCGCCTCCGCGGAGTACCTCGCGTTCGCCGAGGAGAGCCGGAACGACACCGCGCGAGACGCGATCCGGCTCATCCGTCAGCTCGTCCCGGCGCTCGAGGGGAGGACGCGCGGGGCGGCGACGCTGGACGACGACGGGTTCGACGAGGCCGCCTGCCTCGCGCGCTTCGCCAGGGCGGGGTTCGGGGCCGGGATCACCCTCCATCGGATCCTGAAGCAGGTGGCCGCGTTCGTCCTCGGGCGGTACGACGAGGCGCTCGAGGCGGCGGCAGTCGCCGCGGCGCCGGGCCCGATCTCCACCTTCGCCTATGACGCCACGCACCACCTGTTCCGCGGGCTCTCGGCGGCCGCCGTCTGCCCACGGCCGGACGCCGCGCGGCATTCCGAGCTCGCGGCGATCGTCCGGGAGGAGGTCGAGCGACACGCGCGCTGGGCCGCCCAGTGCCCCCAGAACTACCTCCACCGCTTCGAGCTCATCTCGGCGGAGGCGGCGCGAATCGAGGGGCGGGCGCTCGACGCGGAGGGCCTCTACGAGCAGGCGATCGGGTCGGCGCGCAGCAACGGCTTCGTCCAGCACGAGGCGCTCGCGTGCGAGCTCGCGTCCCGCTTCTGGCGGGGACGCGGGATCGAGCGGATCGCGAACGCCTACCTGCGGGACGCGCGCGCCGCGTACGAGCGCTGGGGCGCCGGCGGAAAGGTGCGCAGCATCGACGAGGAGTTCCCGCGCCTGCTCGGCGCGCCGGCCGCCGCGCCCACGGCGACGTTCGCCGTCCGGGCCGAGCAGCTCGACCTCGTCTCCGTCGCGAAGGCGGCCCAGGCCATCTCGGGCGAGATCGTCCTCGACGCCCTCCTGCCCCGCCTGCTCGGGATCGTGCTGGAGCAGGGCGGCGCCCAGCGCGGCGTGCTCCTCCTCGCGCGCGGCGACGATCTCTCCGTCGACGCGGAGGCGACCGTCGATGACGGTGGGGTGCGGGCGACCGCCCTGCCATCCGCGCCCCTCGGCGCGTCCTCACCCGTCCTTCCCGCCGCGGTCGTCCGCTACGTACGGCGCACGAGGGAGCGGGTGATCCTCGACGACCAGGATGGCGCGGCCCGGTTCGCCACGGACGAGTACCTCGCGCGCCGCCGCCCGCGATCCGCGGTCTGCCTCCCCATCGTCCGCCAGGGCGAGGTCGTGGGCGTGCTCTACCTCGAGAACGACCTCAGCGCGGGGGCCTTCACGCGCGAGCGCCTCGTCGCGCTGGAGCTCATCGCGGCGCAGGCGGCCATCTCGGTCCAGAACGCCTCGCTCGTCGCAGACGAGCAGGCGGCGCGGGCCGCGGCGGAGGAGGCGCGTCGCCGGGCCGCGTTCCTCGCGGAGGCGGGGGCGCTGCTCTCGGAGTCGCTCGACTACGAGGAGACGCTCGCCCGCCTCGCCCAGCTCTGCGTCCGCTCCGTCGCGGACTGGTGCGTGATCGACGTCGTCGAGGGCGACGCGCTGCGGCGGGTGCGAGGAGCCCACGCCGAAGTCGGCAAGGAGCAGCTCCTCCGCGAGCTCCAGCGGAGGTACCCGCCGCGGCGCGACTCGAGGCACCCAGCGGCCGAGGCATTCCGGACCGAGCGTCCCGTCCTCCTCCGGGAGGTGTCGGACGCGGACATCCAGCGTCACACCGAGGACGAAGGGCACGCGCGTCTCCTGCGCGAGCTCGGGACCCGGAGCCTGCTCGCGGTCCCGCTCGTCGCGCGCGGGCGGGTCGTCGGGATCATCAGCCTGTGCTCGGCGACGGCCGGGCGGCGGTACGGCGACCCCGAGCTCGAGGTCGCACAGGAGCTCGCGCGGCGCGCCGCCACGGCGGTCGACAACGCGCGCCTGTACCGCGAGGCGCAGGAGGCGATCGGCCTACGCGACGAGTTCCTGTCGGTCGCCTCCCACGAGCTCTACACTCCGATGACGTCGCTCATGCTCTCGCTCGAGGCGATCCTGTCCGCGAGCGGATCCGCCGGGAGCGTCGATCCGAGCGCGATCCGCAAGCTGCTCGACCTGGTCCTCCGCCAGGGGCGGCGCCTCGTCCGGCTCACGGGGGACCTCCTCGACGTCGCGCGCATCGAGCGGGGGCGGCTCGTCCTCGAGCCGGCCGAGGTCGAGCTCACGGAGCTCGTGCGCGAGGTCGCCGACCGCCTCCAGCTCGACCTCGAGCGCGCCCGGTGCGCGATCGAGCTCCGCGCGAGCGGGCCGGTGACGGGGCGATGGGATCGGTCGCGCCTCGAGCAGGTCGTCACGAACCTGCTCACGAACGCGATGAAGTTCGCCCCCGGCGCGCCGGTGGAGATCTCGGTCCGCGCCCACGACGGGACCGCGACGCTCGCGGTCCACGACCGCGGCATGGGCATCAGCCCCGAGCGCCAGCCTCGGATCTTCGATCGATTCGAGCGCGGCGTCTCGGCGGAGCACTTCGGCGGGCTCGGCCTGGGGCTCTACATCAGCCGCCGGATCGTCGAGGCGCACGGCGGCTCGATCCGGGTCGACAGCCAGCCGGACTCGGGCTCCACCTTCACGATCGAGCTGCCGCTCGCCGAGCCGCGACCAACCGCCGCGCGCCCGTGGAATGAAGCGTGAAGCGCCGACGCGCGTGACGACCGCGCGAGCCTG
>DASWCJ010000269.1:0-11140 GCA_036390155.1 Anaeromyxobacter sp. | reverse complement strand
CGGGCCGGGCGCGGGGTTCGGGAGCGACACGAACCGGGTGGCGCTCGTGTCGGCGGTCGAGCTCGCCGAGATCGAGGGGCCGAAGGAGAAGATCGCGGAGGCGATCCTCGACTGGATCCTTCCGGTGCTGGAGGGGCGGCGACCGAAGGCGAAATAGCCTGCGGGCTCGCGCGAACGTCCGGCGAGGCGCTCGCGCCTACCGCAGCACGTCCCGCAGCCCGGGGTACCTCTCGAAGACCGAGCTCGCGTAGGTGCACACCGGGACGACGCTCGTCCCGGTCCGGCGCGCCCACGCGACCGCGGCCTCGACCAGCAGGCGGCCCACGCCACGCCCCTGCAGCGCTCGCGAGACCTCGGTGTGCTCGAAGACCACGGTCTGCGGCGACGAGCGCGAGTAGTGGAGCTCGGCGAGCCGCTGCCCTCCCTGCTCGACGAAGAAGCTCCCTGTGCCGTCCCGCTCCTCGTGACGGACCTCGAGCTCGGACGCGTGGTTCTGGGTCTGCTCCATGGGGCCTCCCTGACTCGCGGCGCCTACGCCGCGAGCTTCGCGATCGACGCCGGCAGGACGAGCTTCCCCTGGATCGCGCGCCGGAACGCCTCGCGCGTCTCGCCCGCGATCTCGTGCGCGTCGCGTGTCAGGATGCGTCGCCGGGCGGTCCGCTCCCGCAGCTGCTTGCGGAGGTCCTGCGCGATCCGGATGTTCCGCGCGCCGGTCGCGTCCGCCCGCGCCGCCTTGCAGCGCTCGAGCTCGGAGAGGAGCCCCACGATCGCCTCCACCGCGAGCGCGTTCGTGTCGGTGACGAGGTCCGGCTCGAGGACGAGGTTCCGCTCGCGCGCGAGCGCGAGGCGGGAGAAATGGTGGAACCGGCCCATCCGGGCGGTGGTGAGGAGCGAGCGGAAGAGCTGCTTCGAGACGCCGAACGGGATGATCGACGAACCGTAGAGCATCGACTCGAGGTAGTGGTCGTGGCTCCGGTAGGCGCGGGTCGTCACCTCGCGCGCGACCCGCGAGAGATCGCGATCCATCCGCTGGTCGTAGCGCAGCTCCCAGTAGGCGTGCTGCGCGTTCAGCTTGTGGTACGCGGCGACCGTCTTGAACGGCACGTAGTAGTTGTGCGCGACCGTGTCCGCGGCGAGGTGCGAGAGGAAGCCGAGCGCGAAGGACTGCTCGCCTCCGGCGCGGGCGTGCTTGAACACGTTGAAGCCGACGCGCCAGTTGTGACAGTGGTACAGGTACCTCGCCATGTTCTTGCCGACGACGATGTCTGCAGCGAGCGAGCCGTACAGGAACTCGTTGCCGAAGTCCTGCAAGACGTGGCGGGTCGCCGGCTGCACGACCCCGAGCGCCTCGAGCGCCTGCGCCGAGAAGCTGAGGTGCGCGAGCGGCGCCCACGCCAGGGCCTCGGCGGGGACGACGAGGATCGCGACGGCGACTGCGGCGAAGGTCAGGGTGACGAGGAGGCGCTCCGTGCTCATCGACGCCGATTGTAGGGGCCGCGACCTGCGACCCGCAACGCGACGTGAGGGGATCGAGGGGGCGAGCGCATGAGCGGAGCGCGCACGCAGGACGAGATCGGGGCGGTCGCCGACGAGCTCCGGCGTCACCTGAGCTGGCTCGCGGACGCGGGAATCCGCGAGATCCCGCCTGCATCCGACGTTTCGTCGCGCGCGCCCGGGTCGCGGCCCGCGCCCGCCTCTCAGGCCGCCCCCCCCGTCGGTCACGGCTCGGCGCCCGCGACGCGCCCGCCGGAGCCTCCCGCGGCGCCGCCCCCCGCCCGGGGCGCCGCCCGCGGGGCGTACGCGACGACCGATCGAGGGTGCGGCAGCGACGGGCTGCTCGCGGTGCGGCGCGAGCTCGGCGAGTGCACCCGCTGCGAGCTCGCGGGCGGTCGGACGAAGCTCGTGTTCGGCGTCGGGGACGCCGCCGCGGAGCTGGTGTTCGTCGGCGAGGGGCCCGGCGAGGACGAGGATCTGCAGGGCGAGCCGTTCGTCGGGCGCGCCGGCCAGCTCCTCACGAAGATGATCGAGGCGATGGGCTTCCGCCGCGACGAGATCTACATCGCGAACGTGGTGAAGTGCCGCCCGCCGGGGAACCGGAACCCGGAGCCCGCCGAGATCGAGGCGTGCGAGCCGTTCCTGCGCGCGCAGCTCGCGGCGATCCGACCCAAGGTCGTCGTCGCCCTCGGGAAGTTCGCGGCGCAGACGCTGCTGCGCGAGACCTCGCCCATCTCGAAGCTGCGCGGCCGCTGGTTCTCGTACGAGGGCGTGCGGCTCATGCCGACGTTCCACCCCGCCTACCTCCTCCGCAGCCCCGGCGAGAAGGGGAAGGCGTGGGAGGATCTGCAGCTCGTGATGACGGAGCTCGGCAAGGAGCCGCCGAGGAGGTCGTGATGGCTCGTTTCGCGCGGACCGCTCGCCGCATCCTGTCGATCTCGGCGCTGGCCCTCGCCGCCGCCGGCGCGCTCGGCGCGGGTGAGGACACCCCGACCGGCAAGCTCGCGCCGGGCGCCGGTCCGCCCCGCGTCCTCTCGGTCGAGGTGAAGGGCGCCATCACCGGCGGGACCGCGGAGTTCCTCGGCGCCGCCCTCCGGCGCGCCCGCGACGAGCGGTTCCAGGCGGTGGCCATCACGCTCGACACCCCCGGCGGCGCGCTCGACGCGACGCGGGAGATCGTCCAGGGGATGCTCTCGAGCGAGGTCCCGATCGTCCTCTGGGTCGGACCGGCCGGCGCGCACGCCGCGTCCGCCGGGATGTTCCTCACCCTGGCCGCGAACGTCGCCGCCATGCACCCCGCCGCGAACATCGGCGCGGCCCACCCGGTGACGATGGGCGGCAAGGACGTCGCCGAGGAGGCCGGGAAGGACATGGCGAAGAAGGTGGAGAACGACACCGCCGCCTTCGTGAAGTCGATCGCCTCCGAGCGCGGCCGCAGCGCCGAGTGGGCGGAGAAGGCGGTCCGGGAGAGCGTCTCCGCGACCGGCGACGAGGCGGTGAAGCTGAAGGTGGTCGACTTCGTCGCCCCGGACCTCCGCGCCGCGCTCGCGCAGGCGGACGGGCGGCAGGTGAAGGCGGGCGGGGCCTTTACGAGGCTCCGGACGCGGGACGCGGTCCTCCTCCCGCAGGAGCCGACGGTGCGGCAGCGGCTCCTCTCGTTCCTCTCCGACCCGAACGTCGTCGCGCTCCTCATGCTCCTCGGGACCCTCGGGATCGGGATCGAGTTCTACCACCCCGGCATGATCTTCCCGGGCGCCGTCGGCGCCTTCTGCCTGCTCCTCGCGTTCCTCGCGATGCGGGTCATCCCGGTGAACGTGGGCGCGGTCCTGCTCCTCCTCGCCGGCGTCGGCCTCCTCGTGGCCGAGGGCTACATCACGACGCACGGGATCGCCGGGGCGGGCGGCGCGATCTGCATCGTGGTCGGGACGGCGTTCTTCATCGACCGCGCCTCGCCCGACTACCAGTTCGATCCCGGCACGTTCACGGTGTCGCCCTGGATCGTCTGGCCGACGCCCATCCTCCTCGCCGGGGTGCTCGGCTTCATGGCCTGGAAGATCGCCGGGGCGAGGAGGGCGCCGCTCCAGCTCGGCGCGCCGGCCCTCGTCGGCGCGGAGGGGATGGCGCTCGACGACATCGGGCCCACCGGCGGCCAGGCCTTCATTCACGGTGAGTACTGGCAGGCACGCAGCGCCGCGCCGATCCCGAAGGGGGCTCACGTCCGCGTCGTGGCGGTGGACGGGCTCACGCTGACGCTCGTCGCCGGCTGATTCGCCCTGCGGTCACATGATGGTGGTGCGCGGCGCGCGGTCGGGCTAGAAGGGAGCACCCCGGGAGGGAACCATGCCCATCGTCGGAATCGGCCTGCTTATCCCCGTCGCGCTCGTCGTCATCTGGTTCCTGTCCGGCATCCGGATCATCAACGAGTACGAGCAAGGTGTAGTGCTGCGGCTCGGGCGCTTCGCCGGCGTCCGCAGCGCGGGCCTGAAGTGGATCATCCCGTTCATCGACCGGATGATCGTCATCGACATGCGCGTCACCGCGGAGCAGGTGCCGCCGCAGGACGTCATCACCCGCGACAACGTCTCCGTGAAGGTGAACGCGGTCATCTACTTCCGCGTGATGCAGGCGGACCGCGCCTTCCTCCAGGTCACCGACTTCCTCTTCGCGACGAGCCAGTTCGCCCAGACCACGCTCCGATCGGTGCTCGGGCAGGTGGAGATGGACGACCTGCTCAGCCAGCGCGACAAGATCAACCGGCAGCTCCAGGAGATCATCGACCGCCACACCGAGCCGTGGGGCGTGAAGGTGACCGCGGTCGAGGTGAAGCAGGTGGACCTGCCCGAGGAGATGCGCCGCGCGATGGCGAAGCAGGCCGAGGCCGAGCGCGAGCGGCGGGCCAAGGTGATCGCCGCCGAGGGCGAGCACCAGGCCGCGGAGAAGCTCGGGATGGCGGCGGACGTCATCGCCCGCTCGCCGGGCGCGCTCCAGCTCCGCTACCTCCAGACGCTCGTCGAGATCGCGGCCGAGAAGAACTCGACCATCGTGTTCCCGCTGCCGATCGAGCTCGTGAAGGCGTTCCTCGACCACCCGCCCGGCCGCTAGCCCTCCGCCCGGCCGCCGCGCGCCCCGCCGGCCGGGGGCGTCGCGCGCCGTGTGTTCCCTCCCGACCTTGTCGTGCGAGCCGCGCCACGCGCGGCGCCCCCTCCAGAGCCCGCTGCGCGGGGCGAAGGAGGTCCAGGGGCGAGCCCCCTCCCTTTCCCCGCTGCGCGGGGCGAAGGAAGTCCGGGGACAAGGGAGGGGTCATGCGAGGAACGCTCCGCGCCGTCGCCGCCGCCCTCTTCGCGGCAGGCTGCGGGCAGCCGCAGACGGTCTCGTCCCCGGTCGGGTCGGCGAGCAGCTGTGCGGGGTGCCACACGGCGCCGGGGGAGGGCCCGCCGTTCCGCGACCAGACCGGCGCGACCGACCCGCACCGGCTCACCGTCGGCGCCCACGACGCCCACCTGCACGGAAACCTCTCCTCGAACGTCACGTGCGGCGACTGCCACACCGTGCCCCGCCGGGTGACCGACCCCGGCCACATGGACACGGTGCCCCCCGCGACCGTGAAGTTCGGCGGGCTCGCCCTCAACGGCGGCGCGGACCCGCGCTACGTCAACCAGGGGTGCGCGGCGACCTACTGCCACGGAAACTTCTTCGGGGGGAACCGCACCAACACGCCGGCCTGGCTCGGTGACGCGAGCGCCGCGGCGTGCACCGCCTGCCACGGCCTGCCGCCCTCGACCGGGCGACACGAGAAGCACGTCCTCGACGAGGGGATCTCCTGCGATCAGTGCCACGGGCCGCTCTTCCCCGCGACGCACGTGAACGGCAAGGTCGACGTCGCGCTCGCGGTGTGGGACCCGAAGTACAAGACCTGCCAGGCGATGAAGTGCCACGGCGCCCGGAGCTGGCCCGGCCCGGACGACGCCGGGAAGTGACCTTCAGTCGACGAGGACGACCCGGCCCGAAGAGGGATCGCGTCCTCAGAGCGCCGTCACGATCCGGCCGTCCTCCGCGGTCCACGCGCGCGCCATCGCCGGCGTGCTGTGCGCGAACCCCACGGGCCCGGCGGGCCCCACCACGATGAGCCCGCCCACGCCCTGGACCCGCTCGGCGAGGAGCCGGATCGCCTCGCGCGCCGCCTCGAACGCGGTCTTCCCCGCGCCGACGAGGTCCGCGGCATGGCGCGCGAGCGTGAGCTGGACGATCCGCTCGCCGTGGCCGGTGCAGGACACGGCCGCGAGCCCGTCGTCCGCGTAGGTCCCGCAGCCGATGAGAGGCGTGTCGCCGACCCGTCCCGGCCGCTTCATCGACATGCCGCCGGTCGAGGTCGCCGCCGCGAGGTGTCCACGCACGTCGCGGGCGACCGCGCCGACCGTACCGGTCCGGGAGGCCGACGCGCCGCGCCGGGCGGCCTCCCAGCGCTCCCGCTGCGCGGGCGTCACGAGCGACGCGTTCTCGACGGCGGCGATGCCGGCCTCGCGCGCGAGCGCCGAAGCGGCCGGACCGACGAGCAGGACGTGCTCGGTCCGCTCCAGCACGGCCCGGGCGAGCGAGACCGCGTTTTGCACGTCCTTCACGACGGCGACCGCGCCACAGCGAAGGGTCTCGCCTTCCATCACGGCGGCGTCGAGCTCGACCTCGCCGTCCAGGGTGAGCACCGCGCCCGTGCCGGCGTTGAAGGCGGGGTCGTCCTCCAGGATCCGGACCGCGGCCTCGACCGCGTCCAGGGCCGGCCCGCCCCGGCGGAGGAGCTCGGCGCCCGCGGCGCAGGCCCGCCGGACCCCGTCGAGGCGCGCGGCGCCCACGGCGCTCGCCCGTGCCTCGGGGAGATCGCCGGCGCCTCCGTGTACGATGACGGCAGGATCGCTGGTACGGTGCATGAGGGCAGCCCCGGTTATCTTCTCCCACCAGAGGTTCCCATGGCACTTCGCGAGGTCGTCATCGTCGGGGCGGCGCGTACGCCCATCGGCTCCTTCTTCGGCTCGCTCGCCGCAGTGCAGGCGACGAGGCTCGGCGCGACCGCGATCCGGGCGGCCCTGCAGCGCGCCGGGGTCGATCCGGGGTCCGTCGACGAGGTCGTGATGGGCAACGTCCTCCAGGCGGGCGAGGGCCAGGCGCCCGCCCGCCAGGCGGCCCTCTTCGCCGGGCTCCCGGAGAAGGTCCCCTGCTGGACGCTCAACAAGGTCTGCGGGTCGGGGCTCAAGGCCGTCATCTCCGGCGCCCAGGCCATCGCGCTCGGTGACGCCGAGGTCGTGGTCGCAGGCGGCATGGAGTCCATGTCCAACGTCCCCTACTACGACCGCGCCGCTCGCGCCGGGGTCCGGATGGGCAACGTCGAGCTGGTCGACGGCCTGATCCACGACGGGCTCTGGGACGTGTACGGCCAGCACCACATGGGCATCTGCGCGGAGCACTGCGCGACGACGCAGGGCATCTCTCGCGCGCAGCAGGACGAGTACGCGCTCGAGTCCACCCGCCGCGCCATCGAGTCGCAGAAGGCGGGCGCATTCCGCGCCGAGATCGTCCCGGTCGAGATCGAGGGGAAGAAGGGCGACAAGACCGTCGTCGACGAGGACGACGGCCCCAAGGCGGCGAAGCCCGAAAAGATCCCGTCGCTGAAGCCGGTCTTCAAGAAGGACGGCACCGTCACCGCCGCGAACTCCTCCTCGATCAACGACGGCGGCGCGGCGCTCGTGCTCATGAGCGCGGACCGGGCGAAGAAGGACGGCCGGAACGTCCTCGCGAAGGTCACCGCCTGGGGCGGCGCCGCGCGCGCGCCGGTGGAGTTCACCATCGCGCCCGCCGACGCGATCCGCACGACGCTCTCGAAGGCCGGGCTCCAGACGAAGGACGTGGACCTCTGGGAGATCAACGAGGCCTTCGCGGTCGTCTCGGTCGCGAACAACCGGCTGCTCGGGCTCGACGGGAGGAGCGTCAACGTCCGCGGCGGCGCGGTCGCGCTCGGGCACCCCATCGGCGCCTCCGGCGCACGGATCCTCGTGACCCTGCTCCACGCGATGAAGGACCTCGGCAAGAAGCGCGGGCTCGCCTCGCTCTGCATCGGCGGCGGGGAAGCGGTCGCGCTGGTGGTCGAGCGCTAGCGGCGAGGAGGAGGACCCGTGAACAAGGTCGTCGCCTCGGCGGACGAGGCCGTGAAGGACGTCCAGGACGGCGCGACCATCATGGTCTCCGGCTTCGGGCTGTGCGGCAACCCGGAGAACCTCATCGCCGCGCTCCACCGCAAAGGCGTGAAGGACCTCACCGTCGTCTCGAACAACTGCGGGACCACCGACCTCGGGCTCGGGATCCTCCTCAAGGCGCGGCAGCTCAAGAAGATCGTCGCGTCCTACGTCGGCGAGAACAAGGAGTTCGAGCGCCAGTACCTGTCGGGCGAGCTCGAGGTCGAGCTCGTCCCGCAGGGAACGCTCGCGGAGCGGATCCGCGCGGGCGGCGCCGGGATCGGCGGCTTCTACACCGCGACCGGCGTCGGCACGAAGGTCGCGGAGGGGAAGGAGACCCGGGTGCTCTCCGGGCGCGAGTTCGTGCTCGAGCTGCCGCTCCGGGCGGACTTCGCGCTCGTCTGGGCCTGGAAGGCGGACACCTGGGGGAACCTCCTCTACCGGAAGACCACCCGGAACTTCGCGCCGATGATGTGCACGGCGGCGAAGGTCACGATCGCGGAGGCGAGCCACGTCGTCCTGGCGGGCGAGCTCGATCCGGACCAGGTCCACACCCCGTCCATCTACGTGAAGCGGGTCGTGAAGGGCGAGAAGTACGAGAAGTGGATCGAGCGGCGGACGGTCCGCCCGCGGGCGAAGTAGGAGGGACGATGCCGCTCACGCGAGAGCAGATCGCGAAGCGCGTCGCGCGGGAGCTGCGCGACGGCTACTACGTGAACCTCGGCATCGGCATGCCGACCCTGGTGGCGAACTACGTGCCGCCCGGGATCGAGGTCGTGCTCCAGTCCGAGAACGGGATCCTCGGCGTCGGCCCGTACCCGGTCGAGGGCGACGAGGACCCCGACCTCATCAACGCCGGGAAGGAGACGGTCACGGTGGTGCCGGGGGCCGCCTTCTTCTCGTCGGCGGAGTCGTTCGCGATGATCCGCGGCGGCCACATCGACCTCGCGATCCTCGGCGCGCTCGAGGTCTCGGAGAAGGGCGACCTCGCGAACTGGCTCGTCCCCGGGAAGATGGTGAAGGGGATGGGCGGCGGGATGGATCTCGTCGCCGGCGCGCGGCGCGTCATCGTGACGATGGACCACGCGACGAAGGACGGCGCGCCCAAGATCCTGAAGCACTGCACGCTGCCGATCACGGGGCTCCACTGCGTGTCGGCCATCTGCACCGACCGCGCCTGGATCGACGTGACGCCCGAGGGGCTGCGGCTCCGCGAGATCGCGCCGGGCGAGACGTTCCAGGGCGTGCAGGAGCTGACCGAGGCGCGCCTCCTCGTCGGTTCCGACGTCTCGCCGCTGCAGGCGTGACCGGGTGCGGCGGCGTGGCGGCGCTCTTCACGCTCCTCACCGACTACGGCGCCGGCTCCGGCTACCCCGCCCAGCTGAAGGGCGTGCTCCTCGCGGCCTGCCCGGACGCTCGGATCGTCGACGTCTCGCACGAGGTCCCGCGCCACGACGTCCTCGGCGGCGCGCTCCTCCTCGAGGCCTGCGCCCCCTGGTTCCCGCGCGGCGCCATCCACGTCGCGGTGGTGGACCCGGGCGTCGGCACGGCGCGGCGGGGGGTCTGCGCGATCGACCCGGAAGGGCGGCGTTTCGTCGCGCCCGACAATGGCCTCCTCACCCCCTTCCTCGGGCCGGGCGCACGCGCCTTCGCGCTCGCGGAGGGCGGGGCGCTCCCCGCGCCGCGGAGCGCCACCTTCCACGGCCGGGACCTCTTCGCGCCCGCCGCCGTGCTCCTGGCGCGCGGGGCCGAGCCCGCCTCGCTCGGGCCGGAGCTCGCCGACCCGGTGCGGCTCGACTGGCCGACCGCCGCGGTCGCGGGGCGCGAGGTGCGCGGGACGACCCTTGCGGCGGACCACTTCGGGAACCTCGTCACCTCCATCCGCGAGGCCGACCTCGGCTCGTCGCCGACCGTGGAGCGCGTGGAGGCGGGTGGGCGCGAGGCGCGCTGGGTTCGAACCTTCGGCGACGGGCGACCCGGGGAGCTGCTCGCGATGGTCGGGAGCGGCGGCCGGGTGGAGCTGGCGGTGCGCGAGGCGAGCGCCGCGGCGCTCCTCGGCCGCACCCGGGGTGTGGAGGTCCGCCTCGTGCTGGTTGGCCCTCTCTAGATCGCCTGCTACACTTCTCCGGCGATGTCCGACAACAAGCGCCGCGCCACGCGCCTGCATCACGAGATCCCGGTTGCGTACCGGAGCGTCGGCAGCTTCCTGTCCGACTGGGCGACGAACATCAGCCAGGGCGGGCTCTTCATCAACACGCGCAAGCCGCTGCCGGTGGGCACGCCGGTGAAGATCCTGATCCAGCTCCCCGGCACCAAGTTCCCGTACGAGCTCGCCGGCCGCGTCACGCGCGTCACCGAGTTCGACAACAAGGCGAACATGGTCCCGGGCATGGGGATCGAGTTCACCGAGCTCGACGTGGCGAAGCAGCAGGAGATCGCGGACTTCGTCTCCCGGCTCAGCCGCGACCTCGACGAAGCCTGACCGCCGGCCGGCGGTTACGTCCCCGCAGTGCGCACCGAGCTCGACATCGACGGCCTCGCCCAGGGCGGCGAGGGGGTGGGGCGATCCGGCGAGCGCCCGGTCTTCGTCCCGTTCACCGCGCCCGGTGACCGCGTCGCGGCGGACGTGCCTGCCGGCGACGGGCCGGCGCACGGGGTGCTCCTCGAGGTGCTCGCGCCCGGCGCGGCGCGGGTTGCGCCTCCCTGCCGGCACTTCGGGCCGCGCCTGCGAGCGCAGGCGGAGCCGGATGAGGCTCTGCCAGAGCGAGCGGGGGGCTCGGGGGAGCCTTCTGGCCCCCCCCGCGGAGATGCCTGTGGCGGATGCGAGTGGCTCCACGTCCGCTACGAGGCCCAGCTCGCCGCGAAGGCGCGCGCATTCGCCGAGACGCTCCGGCGGATCGGCCGGCTCGAGCCGGAGGCGTGCGGCCTGCGCCCCATCCTCGCGTCGCCGCTCCCGCTCCGGTACCGCGCCCGCGCGAAGTTCCACCTCGACCGCGCGAGCGGCCGGCTCGCCTTCTTCCGCCGGCGCTCGCACGCGCCCGTGCCGCTCGAGGAGTGCCACCTGCTCGCCCCCGGGCTCGACGCGCTCCGGGAGGCGGTGGGGCCCGCCCTCGCCGCGGCGCGCCTCGCGCCCGCGGAGGTCGCGCTGGAGTGGTCGGAGGAGGAGGGGAGGGGGAGCGCGCTCCTCCTCGTCGAGCCGACGCCCGCCGCGCGGCAGCGGGCGGAGGCGCTCCTCGCGGCGGTGCCCGCGCTCGCGGGCGTCGTCCTGCGCGGCGAGCAGGGCCCGGCCGCTATCGTTGGCGCGCCGGTGCTCCGGCTCGCGCGCGAGCCCGGACGACCGGCGGCGGGCGCCCAGCGCTCGCGCCCCGACGTCTTCCAGCAGGCGAACCGCGGGGCGAACGCGCTCCTCGTCCGCACGGCGCTCG
>DASWCJ010000268.1:0-7144 GCA_036390155.1 Anaeromyxobacter sp. | reverse complement strand
TCGAAAGGGTTTCTCCGGAACGAGACCGTGAAGCTCGCCTCCCGACCCTGGATCCCCTCCTTCCACGCGGCATACGCCATCGTGAGCTCGTAAAAGTCGGTCAGGAGCCCGAGGGGAGGCCGGTAGAGCTGCGAGGGTACTGTCATGCGCGCTCCAGTCGCCCGAGGTCTATCCCGAACGCCCCCCTTGCCGCTTGCCGCGGTCGGACGCGCCCGTAAGTACCTTCGTTGACGGAGGAATGCGATGGCGGACCCGCTCGGCGCGAAGGCGACCTTCGAGATCTCCCCCGGCGTACCCGGCACCATGGTGTCGCTGCCGGAGCTCGAGCGGCGGGGGTTCGGGCCCGTCTCCCGGCTCCCCGTCTCGCTGCGCATCGTGCTCGAGTCGCTTGCCCGGCACCTGGACGGGCGGCGGGTGACCGAGGAGGACGTCCGCGCCCTCGCCCGCTGGGAGCCCCGCGCGGAGCGCACTCGCGAGCTGCCATTCTTCGTGGCGCGCGTGCTCCTCCAGGACTTCACGGGCGTCCCGCTGCTCGTCGACCTCGCGGCGATGCGCGCGGCGGTCTCCCGGCTGGGCCGGGATCCGCTGCTCGTGCAGCCGCTCGTACCGGTGGATCTCGTCGTCGACCACTCCGTGCAGGTGGACGCGTTCGCCACTCCGGACGCCCTCCAGATCAACATGACGCTCGAGCACGAGCGCAACCTGCCGCGCTACGAGTTCCTCCGCTGGGGCACGCAGGCGTTCGACGGCCTCCGGATCGTGCCGCCGGGCATGGGGATCGTGCACCAGGTGAACCTCGAGTTCCTCGCCAGCGGCGTGGTCCAGCGCGACGGCGTCTGGTTCCCCGACTCGCTCGTCGGCACCGACTCGCACACACCGATGGTGAATGGGCTCGGCATCCTCGCGTGGGGCGTCGGCGGGATCGAGGCCGAGGCTGCGATGCTCGGGCAGCCGACCTACTTCCTCACGCCGGATGTGGTGGGCGTCCACCTGCGCGGGGCGCTGCGCGAGGGCGTCACCGCGACGGACCTCGTCCTGCGCGTCACCGAGCTCCTTCGCGCACACAAGGTGGTCGGCAAGTTCGTCGAGTTCTTCGGCGAAGGCGCGGCGTCGCTCCCCGTGCCCGAGCGCGCCACCCTCTCCAACATGGCGCCGGAGTACGGTGCGACCGTCGGCTTCTTCCCGCCCGACGAGCAGTCGGTCCGCTATCTTGAGATGACGGGGCGTCCGAAGGAGCTCGTCGCCGCCTTCGCGGCGTACCACCGCGCTCAGGGACTGCTCGGCATCCCGCGCGCGGGCGAGGTGGACTACAGCGAGACGGTCGAGCTCGACCTCGCCTCCGTCCGCCCCGGCGTGGCTGGTCCGAAGCGCCCGCAGGACCGCATCGACCTGCCCGCGCTCGGCGCCACGTTCCGCGAGCTCCTCGCGCGCAACGACGCCGCCGGCTACGGCCGGCCGCCCGACGAGCTCGGCGTCCGCTGGCGCTTCGCCGGCAACGGCACCGAGCCGGGCGCGGCGGGCGGGCTGCAGGATCTCGGCTCGGTTCCCGACGGGACCCACAAGAACACCTCCACGCTCACCGAATACGAGATGATGAACAACCGCCCCACGCCGAATGTCGGGCGCGGCGCGCGGCTCCCCCTCCCCGACGACCGGATCGAGGTCGGCCACGGCGACGTCGTGATCGCGGCGATCACGTCCTGCACCAACACCTCGAACCCGAGCGTCATGCTCGCCGCCGGGCTCCTCGCGCGGAAGGCGGTCTCCCGCGGCCTCCGCGTATCGCCCATGGTCAAGACGTCGCTCGCGCCGGGCTCGCGGGTGGTGACGCGCTATCTCGAGCGCACGGGCCTGCAGCGCGACCTCGACACGCTCGGGTTCGAGACCGTCGGGTACGGGTGCACGACCTGCATCGGCAACTCGGGGCCGCTCGACGCGCGGCTCGAGAAGGTCCTCGGCGACCACGAGGCGGTCGCATGCGCAGTGCTGTCCGGGAACCGCAACTTCGAGGCGCGCGTCCATCAGTCCGTGAAGGCGAACTTCCTCATGAGCCCGCCGCTCGTGGTCGCGTTCGCGATCGCGGGCCGGGTGGACGTCGACCTCGATCGCGAGCCGCTCGGCCGAGGCGGGGACGGGCGGCCTGTGTTCCTGCGCGAGCTGTGGCCGACGCTCGCCGAAGTCGACGCGCTCCGCGTGGCAGCGGCCGACCCCGAGTCCTACCGCGCGAACTATCGCGGTGGGTTCGACGGCAACGCCCGCTGGGACGCGCTGCCGGTGCGGGGCGGCAAGCTCTACGAGTGGGATCCCGCGTCGACCTACATCCGCGAGCCACCCTACTTCGTGCCGTTCCCCGCATCGGCGGACGAGCCGGGCGACGTCACCGGCGCACGCGCCCTCGCCATCTTCGGCGACTCCGTCACGACCGATCACATCAGCCCCGCGGGCTCGATCCGGGCGACCTCGCCGGCAGGCCGTTACCTCGAGTCGCTCGGCGTGCGGCCGGTGGACTTCAACTCCTACGGCGCGCGGCGCGGGAACCACGAGGTGATGGTGCGCGGCACCTTCGCGAACCCCCGCACGCGGAACCTCATGGTGCCGGGCATGGAGGGCGGCGTCACCGTCCACCAGCCGAGCGGCCGCCGCGTGCCCATCCCCGAGGCGGCGGAGCTCTACCGGCGCGAGGGCGTCCCGCTCTGCATCGTCGCGGGGCAGGAGTACGGGTCCGGATCGTCGCGCGACTGGGCTGCGAAGGGCCCCGCGCTCCTCGGCGTCCGGTTCGTGGCGGCGCGCTCGTTCGAGCGGATCCACCGCTCGAATCTCGTCGGGATGGGGATCGTCCCGGTGCAGCTGCCAGACGGGGTGTCCTCCGCGACGCTCGGGCTCGACGGGACGGAGACGTTCGACCTCGTCGGGATCGCGGGCCGCGTCACGCCGCGCCAGCGCGCGCGGCTCGTCGTGCGCCGCGCGGACGGCCGGCGGGAGGAGGTGCCGGTCACGGTGCGGATCGACACGCAAGTGGAGGCCGAATACCACCGCCACGGCGGGATCCTGCCGTACGTGCTCGGCGAGCTCCTCGCGGCGGCGCCGGCTTCGTCGGGCCGCTAGGGCGCCCGGGGTCGAGCACCGGCGCTCTCGTCCTTGCGGGCGCGCGCGGGGCATCGTAAGCGTTCGCCATGACCCTGCATGTCGCTCTCGCCCTCTCGGCCCTCGTCGGCTCGGCGATCCTCCTCCTCGCTAATGTCGCGCGGCCCGCGGCGGCGGTCGCGCTCGTCGCGAGCGCCCTCGAGGTCGCGATGGCGCTCGGCGTCCTGCGGATCCACGCCGCCGGCGTGCCCCTCGGGCTCGCGCTCGGGCTCGCGCTCGCGGTCACCGGCCTCCTCGCCTGGCTCCGCGCCAGCGCGAAGACCGCGATCGCGGCAGCGTCCGTGGTGGCGTTCGTCGGGGTGCTCCAGGTGCTCGTCGCGGTGCAGGCCCACATCTGAGACCGCCCGCCGCTGTCAGACCGCTCGACTAGGGTCCGTCTGCCGCCCGTCCGGCGGCATCGACCGGTCCGTCTGGAGGTCCGCAAGCATGGCCGTGAAGGTGATGGTCGCGCCCGCGATCGTGAACGGAGAAATCGAGAAGCAGGAGCCGGTGCGGCGCCGCGAGCCGACCGCGGCGAAGCCGAAGCGCCGCCGCTCGTCGATCTACGACGCGGACGGCAACGAGGTGTTCATCACCCTCATGTGCCTGAAATGCCACAGGATGCGGCCGCTCTCGCAGTTCGGGCTCCGCAAGATGGCGGACGGCGCGATCCGGAACCAGCCCTGGTGCCGGCCCTGCCGCTCCGCGTCCGGCGCGGACAAGCCGCGCCGCAAGGAGTCTGCAGAAATCGTGGAGTCCGTTGCGGCGAACCCCTCCCCGCCCGCGGCGCAGCCGGAGGCGGCTCCGATCAGCGCCTCGCCGCCCACCTTCAGGCCCGCCTCGACGGTCGCCGCCGAGGTGGCGGCTGCCCTCGCGGCTGGCCTTCGCCGCTGACCCGCTGATCCCCTGCTCGCTCGCCGTCGGCGCCGCCGCGCCTCGCTTCGCCGCGGACGGCCGCTTTTCGCTCACGTGATCCTCTCGCCGAGCCGCGGTTGAACGCCGCACCCTCGGCGTCGCGCCGAGCGTGCCCGGCACCTGCTTCCACGTCTCATCTCGCGCCCGCCGCGCGCTCGATCCCGTGCCCGGCACCGGACGAGCACGCGGCCTCGCCCTCGGAATCTCGCCCTTTCGGCGGTGCCCGACACCGGAGAGCGCGGTGCCCGGCACCGCGAGAGTCCGATAGATGATGGCGGGGCAGGCGAGCGGGCCAGGGCTAAATAGACACGTGGGCTCCATAACTTACGCTTCCGATCCCGTTTGCTCGGGGGTGGGTGTCGCGGGTAGGATTCCGCCCCTCGGTTCCACCGCGCTCACGTTCCCCGAAGCAACGCAGCTCAACCTTTCCGCAGGCTGTGGAGTGTCACATGGCTGAGATGCTGAAGAAGAAGCTCAAGGCGAAGATCGAGGCGTTTCGCCCGCGTACGACGAAGCTCAACAAGGAGCTCGCCGACATCGTGATCGACAAGGTCACGATCGGCCAGTGCATCGGCGGCGCCCGGGACATCCGCAGCCTCGTGACGGACATCTCCTACCTCGATCCTCAGGAAGGCATCCGCTTCCGCGGGAAGACGATCCCGGAGACGTTCGACGCGCTGAAGACCCACACGGTCGCCGGCTGCGAGATGCCGACGGTCGAGTCGTTCTTCTACTTCCTCCTCACGGGCGACGTGCCTACGAAGGACGAGGCGGCGGAGGTCGTCGCCGACTGGAAGTCGCGCGAGACGCTGCCCCAGTACGTCATCGACGTGATGCGCGCGATGCCGCGCGACTCGCACCCGATGGCGATGTTCTCGGCGGGCATCGTCTCGATGCAGCGCGAGTCGGTCTTCGCCAAGCGCTACATGGAGGGCAACCTCAAGAAGGTCGACATGTGGGACCCGATGTACGAGGACGCGATGACGCTCTGCGCGCGCCTCCCCGTGCTCGCGGCCTACATCTACCGGATGAAGTACCAGGGCGACACGCACATCCCGTCGGATCCGAAGCTCGACATGGGCGGCAACTTCGCCCACATGATCGGGCAGAAGAAGCCGTACGACGACGTCGCCCGCATGTACTTCATCCTCCACTCGGATCACGAGTCGGGGAACGTGTCGGCGCACACCGCGCACCTCGTCGCCTCGGCGCTCTCCGACGCGTACTACGCGTACGCGGCCGGCATCAACGGCCTCGCGGGCCCGCTCCACGGCCTCGCGAACCAGGAGGTGCTCGCCTGGATCCAGGCGACGATGAAGAAGCTGAACAACCAGGTGCCCTCGAAGGAGCAGCTGAAGCAGTTCCTCTGGGACACCCTGAACTCCGGCCAGGTCATCCCGGGCTACGGCCACGCCGTGCTCCGCAAGACCGACCCGCGCTACGCGGCGCAGAACGAGTTCGCGAAGAAGCACCTCCCGAACGACCCGCTCTTCCAGCTCGTGAACATGATCTACGAGGTGGCGCCGGGCGTCCTCACGGAGCACGGGAAGACCAAGAACCCGTGGCCGAACGTCGACGCGCACTCGGGCGTGATCCAGTGGTACTACGGCGTCCGCGAGTGGGACTTCTACACGGTCCTCTTCGGCGTCGGGCGCGCGCTCGGCGTGCTCGCGAACCTCGTGTGGGACCGCGGCCTCGGCTACGCCATCGAGCGTCCGAAGTCGGTCACCACGGCGATGCTCGAGAAGTGGGCGGCCGAGGGCGGCCGGAAGCTCGACAAGTAGTCCGCCCCGCAGCCTGAAGCGATTCGAGGGCCGCTCCGCGAGGGGCGGCCCTCTTCCATTTCCGGCCGTCTACCCGCCGAGCGCCTTGTCGAGCCGCGCGCGCTCGGCGTCGAAGGCGGGCCGATCCGCCGACGGGAGCGAGCGCCGCTCCGTCTTCAGCACCCCGAACGGATCGAGCACCTTCCCCGTCGCGTCCTCGAGCTGGTAGTGCAGGTGCGGCGCGAAGGAGTGGCCGCTGTTTCCGGACTGCGCGATCACCTCTCCCTTCCTCACCTTGCGTCCGACCGCCATCTCCTTCGGGACGACCTCGAGGTGGAGGAAGATCGCGTGCCGCCCGGTCGCCGGGTCGCGCATGTCGAGGCAGTTCCCGTTCGCGGCGAAGTGCCAGTTCCGCCGCTCGACGACGCCCTCGAACGGCGCGACGACCGGGGAGCCGGCCGGCGTCTTGAAGTCGACGCCCTTGTGCCGGCGCCCGTCCTTGAGGAGCGAGGTGACCTGCTCGTAGTCCGCGACGGGCGCGTCGACGAGCCGCGATTCGACCTCCTGGCCGTCGGCGCGGTAGTAGCGCGCGAACCGCGCGCCCTTCGGCTCGAACCGGTACGCCGCGAGGACGCCGCCGAGCTTCCCGGAGGCGTAGTGGAGCGCGAGGACGACCGGCTCCGCCTGCGCGGCGAGCCCGGGCGCGAGCTGCGGCGCCGGCGCCCAGAGCACGTCGAGCCGGTCGCCGCGGCGGCCGTCCTTCGAGACGTGCAGGTCCCAGACGAGGATGCGGTTCACGACCGCGGTCAGCTCCGCCGCGCGCTCCCGGTCCTCGCGGGAGAGGGCCGCGGTGATCGAGTCCTCGAGGGCGCCCTGCAGCACCACGGACAGGCGGCGCGGGCCGGTCACCGGGACGGGCGCCCTGGCCGGAACCGCCGGGGCCGCGGTCGCGAGGCTCGGGGTCCCGCTCGGCGACCGCATCTCCGCCGGGAGCGCCGCCCGTCCGCCCGTGCCCGGCACCGGGGTGGTTTCTGCCGTGCCCGGCACCAGGGCCGTGCCCGGCACCGGGGCCGCGGCGCCCGCCGCCGTCACGCCCCTGCGGCCGATCCCGGCCTGCACGCTCCACCTCCCGAGCCAGAAGCCCCCTCCGAGCCCGACGAGGAGCGCGAGGGTGGCGAAGACGAGCGCACGCCCGCCCGGCGGCGAGTCGGAGCGGCGAGAGGAGGGAGGAGGGTCGATGTCGAGGCGAACCATGGTGGACGACCTTCGGTGCAGGGGAGTCCTTGGCGAAACGCTCGAGACCCACTCGCTGTTCCGCGCGCCGCCCGCCTGGCTGTGGGGGA
>DASWCJ010000267.1:0-5554 GCA_036390155.1 Anaeromyxobacter sp. | reverse complement strand
TCGAGCGCGGCGCTGGCGTCGTCCGCCGTTCCGAGGCCCGCGTCGGCCGGAACGATCCATGCCCGTGCGGGAGCGGGAAGAAGGCGAAGCGGTGTTGCGCGGCGTGAGAGGAAACGCAGCTTCGGTGGCGCGATGGCGCTCGACCAAGCCCTCCCCTGCGGAGCCGTTCGATCTATCGCGGCCGCCTATGACAAGGCATACGCGACGCCCTCCATGTTACGGAAACTGGGAGGGTGGCTCGGGTTCTTCCGCGACCGCCTCGTTCGCGACCTCCTGGGCGGGGCTTGTGGCTTGCGTCAGACCGCCGGGCGAGTTACTACTCAGATATCCCTCAGATCTGAGGGGGGAGCGACAATGCGGCTGGAAGCCACCGTACCCGACAATCGAGGCGCTGCCGTCCTGGAACTGGCTGAAGAGCTCGGGTTGAGCCGGAGCCAGCTCATCGACGAGGCGCTTGCGTTGTTCATGAAGGCGCTGATGGAGGTCCGGCGCGGGCGGCGCCTGGTCACGCTCGACCCGCAGAGCTCGCAGCCCGCGTGCGAGCTCGCCACCCCGACGTTGTCCGCGCTCGAGTGGGCGATGAGGCCTGAGAAGGTCGACCTGCCGGCAAAGGCGCTCGCTCGGATGCAGGAGTTGGTGAAGGCGCCGCCGAAGCCCGGAGCGCGACTGCGCGCTGCGGCGAAGCGCCATTCGAGATGACCGGGGCCGAGGCACCCTCGTACGCGACCGCGCGCATCGAGGCGGCAGATGCCGCGGGATTCCGTTGCGGCAAGCACGCTCTCGATGACTACTTCGCTCGCCATGCGCTCGCGAACGACCAGGCTGGAATCGGGCGCGCCTACGTCCTGAGGAGATCGCCCGAAGACGACGAAGCGCCAGGCCAGCGCCGCGCGGTCGTTGGTCGTCCTGCAATGTCCGCCCCCGGATCTATCCTCCCGAGGTTCCGGAGACTTCCGAGTGCCGCAAGACCCGACCCGCCGCGACCCCGCCATCGCTCCGCCCCCGCGCGCGCCCACGGCTCGTCTCCTCGACGAGGTCCCGGTCTTCCGGTACGTCACCGTCGAGAACGCCCCGAACTACCGCGCCATCCTCGAGGTCTTCGTCGAGGCGAAGGAGCACTACGTCATCGAGCTCCGCCCCGCGGAGATCCGCGACCGGCTCGCCCGCTCGGGCCTCTTCTTCGAGCTGCCCGCGGCCGAGGACCTCGATCGCCACCTCGACCAGCTCGCCGAGTGGAAGAACCTCCAGCGCTCGCACGACACCGGCGCGGTCTCGCGCCTCGACGATTTCTACCGCCGCCGCTATCTCTACCGGCTCACCCCCGAGGGCGAGGCCGCGCACCGCGCGGTTCGCGAGGTCGAGGCGACCGTCGGTCGCTCGGGCGCCCTCCAGACCTCGATGCTCGTCGAGATCCGGGACGTACTCGCGGCGCTCGCCGCCGCCGCCCGCGCAGGCGACGCGGCGGCGCTCGTCAGCGCGCTCCACCGGCTCCGCGGCGCGTTCGAGTCGCTCACCGGAGAGGCGAACCTCTTCCTCGGCGAGCTCGACCGCCACGCGGCCCAGGAGCGCGTGGACGAGGACCACTTCCGCGCCTACAAGCACGCGCTCCTCGCGTACCTCGGTCGCTTCATCGAGGACCTCCGCCGGCTCCGGCCCGAGATCTCCGAGCGCCTCGTCGAAGCGGAGGCGGAGGGTGCGGACCGTTTCCTCGCGCTCGCCGCGACCGCCGCGGACCTCCCGCCGGTCCTCGACGGCGGCGACCCGGTGGCGCGCTGGGTCGCCGACGAGCGCGAGCGCTGGGACGGGATCCGCGCCTGGTTCGCGGGCGCCCTCGGCACGCCGCCGCGGGTCGAGCGGCTGCACGCGGCGGCGCTCGCCGCGGTCGTCCGCCTCGCCCGCTCGCTCGCGCGGCTCAACGACCGCCGCGCGCGCCCGGTGGATCGCGCCGCAGACTTCCGCACGCTCGCGCGGTGGTTCTCGGCGTGCGCGACCGACGACGACGCGCACGCGCTCTGGGCGAGCGCCTTCGGGCTCTACCCGGCGCGCCACCTCCACCTCGAGGAGGACGACCCCGAGCTCGCTCGCCCGGACGAGTCGTGGTGGGACGCGCCGGCGGTGGAGGTTCCGGTCCGGCTCCGCACGCACGGCGCCGTCTCGCGCTCGGGCCGGCCGCCCGCCGCGCTCGACTTTAGCGACGGGCGAACGTGGATGGCCGCCCGCCGCCGGCGGGAGCGGGCCGAGATCGAAGGCGCCATCGCCCGCTTCGCGGGACGCGGCCCGCTGCGCTTCTCCTCGTTCGCGGCGCTCGAGCGTCCCGAGCTCGACCAGCTCCTCGCGATCCTGGACGAGGCGCTCGTCGCGCCCCGGGGGCCCGACGGGGTTCGCCGCGCCCGCAGCGCCGACGGCCGCTTCGACATCGTGCTACGCGCGCCGGCAGCCGAGCGCGCGTGGGTGGTCCTCGACACGCCCTCGGGGCGCCTCCGCTGCCTCGACTACGAGCTCGAGGTCTCCGCGGCCGCGCGGGCGCGGAGCGCGGCGGGAGGGGAGGCGCCGTGAGCGGGCCAGCCTTCGAGGAGGCGCGCGCCGTCGAGCGTCGCCGGGTGCTGCGCCGGCTCGTGGCGCGCCCTCTCCTCCTCGCCGACCGCGACCCGGACTTGTTCGCCGCGGCGGTCCGCCACCGCGCCGAGCTCTCGCGCTGGTTCGCAGACAACGCCGGCTGGACGCTCCTCGTGGACGCCTCGGCGGGGCACGCAAGGCTCATGAAGCGGCCCGCGCGCCCCGATCCCACCCGGCCGGCTCGCGCCCCGGGCAAGGGCCCCTTCGATCGGCGCCGCTATGCGCTCCTCTGCCTCGCGCTCGCCGCGCTCGACGACGAGCCGGCCCAGGTGACGCTCGCGCGCCTCGCCGAGGTCGTTCGTGACCTCTCGCTCGAGGAGCCGGAGCTGCGGCCGTTCGATCCGGATCTCGCCTCCGAGCGCCACGCCTTCGTGGATGTGGTCCGGCTCCTCGCCGATCTCGGCGTGCTCGCCCTCCGCGACGGCGACGCGGAGCAGTACGCGCGCTCGCGGGAGGGCGACGCGCTGTACGACGTCCGGGAGCGGCTCCTGTCGCAGCTCCTCGCCGCCCCCCGGCCGCCTGCGCTCGCCGGCACCCCGGAGCGCATGCGCGAGGAGGAGCGTGGCGAGACCGAGGAGGGCGAGAGGATTCGCGCGCGCCAGGAGGTGTTCCGGCGGCTCCTCGACGATCCGATCCTCTATCTCGACGACCTCGACGAGCGGGCGCGCGAGTGGCTTCAGGGCGGAAGCGGCTTCGTCTACGAGCGGCTCCTGCGCGACGTGGGCCTCGCGACCGAGCGCAGAGCCGAGGGGCTCGCCGCGATCGATCCCGAGGGGACGCTCACCGACACGGGCTTCCCGGAGGGGAGCTCGACCGTGAAGCACGCGGCGCTCCTCCTGTGCGAGTGGCTCGCCGATCGCGCCCGGGGCGCGCGGGCCGCCGGCCCGGAGGGCGCGCCCGCGCCTGCGCCTGCGCCGTTCGACGAGGTCGTCGCCCGCGTCGCCGCGCTCCGCGGCGAGCACGCGGGACGCTGGTCGAAGGAGTACGAGGACGGCGACGCGGGAGCCGCCGAGCTCGCCACGGACGCGCTGCGGGTCCTCACGGGCTTCGGCCTCGCTGCGCGCGTGGACGGCGGGTTCGTGGCACGTCCCGCTGCGGCCCGGTTCTCGCCGAAGCCGATCTCACCTTAGGAGAAGCCATGTCGAGCACGACTGCCATACCGGCGCGGCTCCCCGAACCCGATCGCGAGCGATGGACGGTGCTGCGCGCCGGAATCCAGAACGTCTGGGAGTACGACGACCGCGAGTTCGTCTTCAACCGAGGCCGGCTCCTCCTGCGCGGGCAGAACGAGGCCGGCAAGACGAAGGCGATGGAGCTCCTGTTCCCGTTCCTGCTCGACGCGGACCTCGCGCCGCAGCGGCTCGATCCGTTCGGGACGACGGCGCGGCCGATGCGCTGGAACCTCATCAACGAGTCGGATCCGGATACTCAGCAGCGCATCGGGTACCTGTGGCTCGAGCTCGGCCGGCTCGAGGCGGGTAAGGCCATCCACTGCACCATCGGCGCGGGGGTGAAGGCGCGCCGCGGCTCGTCGGACGTGGACGCGTGGTTCTTCGTGACCTCGCAGCGCCCCGGTGCGGACGTCCGGTTCGTCATCGAGGGTCGGCCACTCGCGAAGGGCGAGCTCACGCAGGCCATCGGCACGAACGGGCAGGTCTTCGACCGCCGCGGCGACTACCGGCGCGCCGTGAACGCCCGCCTCTTCGCCATGCCGGACGAGCAATACGCGGCGCTCGTCGAGACGCTGCTGCACCTGCGCCGCCCCCAGCTCTCGAAGACGCTCGACCTCGATCAGCTCTCCCGCTTCCTGTCGGCGAGCCTGCCGCCGCTCGACGCTCGCGTCGTGGGCCCGATCGCGGAGGGGTTCGAGCGGCTCGATCATCACCGCGCGGATCTCGAAGCGCTCGAGGAGACGCTCGGGAAGCTGCGCGGCTTCGACCAGGTGTACCGCGACTACGCGCGGGCCATCGCGAAGGGGCGCGCGCAGGAGCTCGCCCGCGCGGAGAGCGCGTACCAGCGGGCCCGGACCGACACGCGCGAACGCGCCGCGGAGCTCGAGGCGCTCGTCGGGCGGCGCGCGGCGGTCGAGAAGGCGCTCGTGGAGCTGGGTCTCCGCGAGCGGACGCTGGCGGAGCGGATCCGGGCCTTCGAGGACTCGGACGCGTACCGCGCGGCGAAGGATCTCGACGAGCAGGAGCAGGTGGCCCGGCGCGCGGCGTCCGCGGCGGAAGACGCCGCTCGTCGCGCGCGCGAGGACGAGGGCCTCTTCACGGCCGCTACCGCGCGTTCCACCGAGGCGGATCGAGAGGCGAAGGAGCGCGGTGAGGAGCTCGAGCGCGTCCGCCTCGGCGCAGCGGAGCGCGCGAAGGATGCGGCCCTCGCGGGCGTGCACGGCGCGGTCGATGCGCTGGCCGGGAAGGGCGACGCCGACGGCGCGTCCGGTGCGCTCAAGGCGATTCGGGCGCAGCGCGACGCGGTCGTGGCGCAGCTGAGGGGCCTCGCGCGGGAGCTCGCCCGCGCCGTCGATGCGCACCGGCGTGCCGAGGAGCGCGCCGGAGAGCGTGGCGCCGCGCTCGAAGCGGCGCGCGACACGCTGAGAGAGGCAGAGCGCCGGTCGGGCGAAGCCGAGGAGACGTGGGTCGCCGCTGCCGAAGCGTGGCTCGGCGGGCTTCGCGTCCTCCCGCGCGAGGCGCTGCCTGATGCCGATCGCGAGGATGCGCCCGATCCCGCCGCGTTCCGCACTGCGGTGGAATCCGCGGCGGAGCCGGTCCGCCGCTCGATTGCTGGGGAGCGCGCGGCGGCGGCCGCGCGGCTCGATGGGGTTCGCGCGGACGAGGAGGCGCTCCGGGAAGAACGCGACGCGCTCGCCCGCGCGCCTCATCCGACGCCGCCCGGTCCGGCCTGGCGTCCGTCCCGCGCCGCGGACCGGCCCGGCGCG
>DASWCJ010000266.1:0-13550 GCA_036390155.1 Anaeromyxobacter sp. | reverse complement strand
CGGGAGGAGCGGCCAGAAACTCGACGCAGATATCGCGCTCGGAGAGAGTGCCGGATCATGGGTCGCCGGGCGCTCGCCACGCTGGTCGTCGCCCTCGTCGCGCTCGCGCCGGGGATGGGCGAGGCCGCGACCCGCACCCGTCCCTCTGCGCGCAGGGCGGCCCGGCCTGGCCGCGCCGCGCGGCCGCCCACGCTCCCCGAGGCGAAGGCCGCGATGATCGCGATCATGCGCGATCCGGTCCGGCGCCGGTTCCATCATCAGTGGGAGAAGGCGATCCGCAACCTCGAGCGGTCGGCGCGCGGCAAGGACCGCGCCCCCGCGCTCCTCGAGGCGGCCCGCGCCCGGTACGCGCTCTACCGCTGGTCCGCGAACGAAGCCGATCGCGAGTCGGCCCTCTCCCTCGCCGGCCGCGCCGGGAAGGCGGGATCGAAGGACGCCCCCGCGCTCGCCCGCGCCATCCGGAAGGAGGCCGGTGACGCCGAGGAGCGCCCCGCGGCTCGCCGGCGCGCGACCGCCACCGCCCACGCCGCGCCCGCACGGCCGGTCCGCACGGCCACCGCTTCCGCCGCTGCGACCCCCGTCGCGCCGTCGAAGGCGGAGCCGCCTGCCTCCGACGAGGACTCGCCGCCGGACCCCGCGCTCGAGGCCGCCCTCGCCGATCTCGCGCCCACCGCGTCCCCGCCCCACCCGCTCGGCGCGTCCGGCGGCGAAGGGCCCGCTCGCGTCTCCGAGGTCCGCACCTGGACGTCCGACGACTACACCCGCGTCGCGGTGTACCTGTCTCACTGGGTCGGCTGGCAGAAGCTCGAGCTCCCCGCCCAGCCCGGGCGGCCCCGCCGCATCGCGCTCGACCTCCGGCCCGCGGTGCTCGCGGGCGCGGCGCTCGCGCGGCCCGTCGGCGGCGAGCAGGTGGACAAGGTCCGCGCCGCGCAGAACGGCCCCGACACGGTCCGGGTGGTCCTCGAGCTCCCGGGTGGCGACGGGGTCCGGCTCTTCGCGCTCGACGATCCCCCACGCCTCGTCCTCGACGTGGGCACGCACGAGCGGCCCGCGCCCGCCCCGCAGGCCGCGGCGCCGGCGCCCGCACCCGCGCCTGCGTCGGCTCCCGCGTCCGCCGAGACAGCCGCCGCCGAGCCCGCCCTGGCCGACGCGCCCGCGGGGCCGGAGGAGGGCTCCGACGCGGCCCCCGGCCCGATCCGCCGCATCGTCGTCGACGCCGGGCACGGCGGCCACGACCCCGGCGCGATCGGCCCGCGCCGCGTCCGCGAGAAGGACGTGACGCTCGCGATGGCGAAGCGGCTCGCGAAGAAGCTCCAGGGCGCAGGCTTCGAGGTGGTGCTCACGCGGCGGGACGACCGGTACCTCCGCCTCGAGGACCGGACCGCCGTCGCGAACACCGCACACGGCGACCTGTTCGTCTCGATCCACGCGAACGCCCACCCGCGGCGCACCCGGAGCGGCGTCGAGACCTACTTCCTCAACACCGCCGCCGACCGGTACGCGGCCCGGCTCGCGGCGCGCGAGAACGGCCTCGACCTCGGCGAGAGCGGCGGGGAGGTGACGCGCATCCTCACCGACCTCGAGGCGCAGTCGAGCGCGGGCGCGTCCCTGCGGCTCGCCCGGATGGTGCAGCGCGAGGTCACCGGCGGCGTGCGGGCGCACGTCGGCGACGTCCGCGACCTCGGGGTCAAGAGCGCGCTCTTCTACGTGCTCCTCGGCGCGCGGATGCCCGCGGTGCTGGTCGAGACCGGCTTCATCTCGAACCGGGACGAGGAGCGGCGGCTCGACTCCGTCCGGTACCAGGAGGAGGTGGCGACCGGCATCGCCCGCGCCGTCTCCGCCTTCGCGCGCGCCGGCGGCGACCGGGTCGCGGCCCGCTGAATCCGGTCCGGCGTCGCGCCCGGTCCGAAGTTATACTCCGCGGTCCATGCTCGTCCCGGAGACCCAGCACGCCGTCCTCCCCGAGGCCGCGCCGTACGAGTTCGAGGCGCGCCTCGCGGGCCTGCCGCCGCCCACCGGCGACGTGAAGGTCGACTTCACCGCGCAGCGCAAGTACATCGCCGACGTCCACCGCGCCGGGGCGAGCGGGCACACCGTCGTCCGCCTCCAGAGCGCCGCGATGGACCGGATCGTCGTCACGCTCTGGGAGCGCGCCGTCGCCGCCGCCGCGACGGAGCAGGTCTCCTCGCCCGTGTCGCTCCTCGCGCTCGGCGGCTACGGCCGGCGCGACCTCGCCCCGTTCTCGGACGTCGACCTGCTCGTGCTCCACGCCGAGCGCGGCCCGGACGCGTTCGTGAAGACCGCGAGCGAGCGGTTCGTCTACTCGCTCTGGGATCTGAAGCTCGAGGTCGGATACGGGGTGCGCGACCTCAAGGCCTGCGACCAGCTCGCCTCCGAGGACCACACCGCCCGCACCGCGCTCCTCGACCTCCGCTACATGGCGGGGGACCGCGTGCTCTTCCGCGAGCTCGAGCGCGAGGAGCTGCACGGCCTCTCCCAGGCGAAGGTCGAGAAGTTCCTCGCCGACAAGCTCGACGAGATGCGGTCCCGCCGCGACCGGTTCGGCGACTCCCTCTACCTGCTAGAGCCGAACGTGAAGGAGTCCGAGGGCGCCCTTCGCGACGTGCACTCCGCGCTCTGGCTCGCTCGCGTCCGGTTCAAGATCGCCGGCCTCACCGAGATGCTCTCCCGCGCGCTCCTCCCGGACCGGGACATCCGCGAGATGCGTCGCGCCCGCGACTTCCTCTGGCGGGTCCGGAACGAGATGCACTACGTCGCCGGCCGCAAGTGGGACCAGCTGACGTTCGACATCCAGCCCCAGGTCGCGACCGCGCTCGGCTACCTCGACGGCGAGAAGGGGAGCGGCGTCGAGTCGTTCATGCGCCACTACTACCTCGCCGCGAAGACCGTGCTCGTCGCGTGCGACGCGATCGTGGACCGCTGCCTCGAGCCGCAGTCGGCGATGGGCTGGCGGATGGTGCCGCCGCCCGCCGCGACCATCGGCGCGGAGCGCCCGATCCCGGTCCTCCGCGGGCAGCCGACCCGCGCCGCGGACCGGCTGCTCCCGGGCGGCGAGCTCAAGGTCTTCCGCGGGCGGCTCACCGTCGTCGACAAGGACGTGCTGCGCGGCTCGCCCGCGGCCCTGGTCCGGCTCTTCGCGACCGCGGACCGCGAGGGGTACGACCTCTACCCGTACGCGCGCGACCTCGCGGCGCAGGCGGCCGAGGACCTCCCGGCACAGGCGGCGGAGGACCGCGAGCTGAACCAGGAGCTCCTCTCGTGCTTCACGCGCGCGGGGACGCGCGGGCGGTTCCTCACGCTCATGCACGAGCTCGGGGTCCTGCAGAAGCTCGCCCCGGAGTTCGCGCGCGTCACCGCCCGGCGGCAGATCGACGTCTACCACGTGTACACCGTCGACGTTCACACGCTGTTCGCGGTGCGCCGCCTCTTCGCGCTCCGCTGCGGCGACGTGAAGGAGGAGGGGCTCGCCGAGCTGATGCAGGGAATGAAGCGCCCGCTCGGCCTCTACCTCGGGACGCTCTTCCACGACATCGGGAAGGGGTCGGGCAAGGACCACTCCATGGTGGGCGCCCAGATCGCGGCCGACGCCTGCGTGCGGATGGGGGTCGATCCCGACGACGCCGCCGACATCGAGTGGCTCGTCCTGAAGCACCTCCGGATGTCGGCCATCGCCCAGCGGCGCGACCTCTCGGACCCGGACCTCATCCACGCGTTCGCGGAGGAGGTCGGCACGCTCGACCGGCTCGAGAAGCTCTACCTCCTCACCTACGCCGACATGGCCACCGTCGGCCCGCGGACCTGGACCGAGTGGAAGGCGCGGCTCCTCCGCGAGCTCTTCCAGAAGACCCGCGAGGTGCTGCGCGGCGGCGAGCGGCGCCCCTCGCCCGGCACCGCCGAGTCCGTCGGCCGCGAGCTCGCGCTCGACGCGCTCAACGAGCGCGGCTGGGGCGTCCGCGTCGAGGACTACGACCGCTTCGCCGCGGCGATGCCCGCCCGCTACTTCCTCACCGAGCCGGCGGGGCTCGCCCCGCGCCACCTGCGGCTCCTCTCGCTCGGCCGCGGGCGCGTCCTCGGCGCGATCGCGCGCCGTCGCGCCGATCTCGGGCACACCGAGGTGGCGATCACCGCGCGCGACCGGCCCGGCCTCCTCGCCACCATCGCCGGCGTCCTCGCCGCCCACCGCATCGACATCCAGCACGCCGAGGTCTTCTCGACGTCGCGCGACCCGGAGCTCGGCTGGCTCGCGGGCCTCGCGCTCGACGTGTTCGAGCTGCGCGGGCCGGAGGAGGGGCCGGTCGAGCCGGCGCGGTGGCGTGCCGCGCGCGACGACCTGGCGCGCGTGCTCTCGGGCGCCGAGTCGCTCGACGCCCTCATGGCCCGGCGCCTGCGCGCCTCCTCGCTCCCGCAGAAGCCACTCCCGCGGGTCGCGACGAAGGTCGTCATCGACAACGACAGCGCGCGATCGCACTCGGTCGTCGACGTGTTCTGCGCCGACCGCGTCGGGCTCCTCCACACGCTCTCGCGCACGTTCTTCGACCTCGGACTCACGGTGGACCTCGCGCGCATCTCCACCGAGGGCCACCGCGCCGCGGACGCCTTCTACGTCCGCACCTCCGAAGGCGGGCGGCTCGAGGGCGAGCGCGCGGCGCAGGTCGTGGGCGCGGTGACGGCCGCGCTCGGACGCCCCGAGTAGACCCAGCGAGAGTCCCCCGGAGCGACCGGCCGGGCGCCCCGGGCCCGGGCCTCCGGGGCGCGAGTCCCGGCCCCCCGAGGAGCCGTCCGCGGCCCCGGCAACACCCACGGAAAACACCCGGGATGGCGCGCTCTTGTCCAGGTAGCGGCGCGTGCCCACCATTCCACCGGGCAGACGGGGTAGGGGAAGGGAAGCTGGCCTGGGCATGGAGCGCGTCATCCGGATCGGGGTCGTCACCGCCTGGCCGGCAGCGGATTGGCACAGCGAGCGGCTGCTCGCCTCCTGCGCGCGCCGCGCGGAGGCGGTCGCGATCGATCCCGCCGCCCTCGGCACCCGGGTGGACCAAGACGAGGTCGTGGTGCTCGCCGGGGGCGAGCCGGCCGACGCGTTCGACGGCTTCCTGCTCGCCCGCGGCCTCGGCCGGGCGGGCGACCCGGACGTGCAGTTCGAGATCTACCGGGCGCTCGAGGGGACCGGGGCGCTGGTCGTGAACCGCCTCGAGCCGCTGCTCGCGGCGCAGGACAAGTTCCGCACCTCCTGGCTTCTCCGGCTCGCCGGCGTGCCTACACCGCGCGCCGCGGTGGCGCAGTCCGCCGAGGACGCGGAACGTGCCCTCGAGGTCATCGGCGAGGCGGTCGCGAAGCCGCTCTCGGGTTCGCTGGGGGACGGGGTGGAGCGGGTCCGGCCGGACGCCGCCGGCCGTGCACAGGTGCGCGAGCGGGTGGCGCGGGACGGGTCGGTCTACCTCCAGTCGTGGGCGCCGCACCGGGGGCTCGATCTGCGCGTGTTCGTGGTGGGCGGCCGGGCGAGGGCGGCCATCGCGCGCCGCGCCCCTGCCGGCGAGTGGCGCACCAACGTCGAGCGCGGGGCCACGTCGGAGCGCGTCGCGCTCCGACCGGAGGTCGCGGCGACCGCCGAGGCGGCCGCCGTCGCGCTCGGGCTCGACTACGCCGGGGTGGACCTCGTGCCCTCCGGCGAGGGCGCGACCGTCCTCGAAGTGAACGGAAACCCCAGCTGGCGGGGGATCCTCGAGGCGACGGGCCTCGACATGGCGGAGGTCATCGCCGAGCACGTGCTCGGTCGGGCCCTGCGCCAGCATCGGCGCAGCGATCACATTGTGCTCCAGGAGAGCACGGGGGCGATCCATGGCTGAAGAGAAGAAGGGTGGCAGCAAGGGGGCGATGACGGTCTCTGAGGCCGGTCGCAAGGGGGGCGTCCGCGTCCGCGAGACCCGGGGCCGGAAGTTCTACGAGGAGATCGGCAAGAAGGGCGGCGAGACCGTCAAGGCCGAGCGCGGCCGGAAGTTCTACGAGGAGATCGGGAAGAAGGGCGGCGACACGGTCAAGGCCGAGCGCGGGCCCCGCTTCTACGAGGAGATCGGCAAGAAGGGCGGCGAGACCATCAAGGCCGAGCGGGGTACGCCCTTCTACGAGGAGATCGGGCGCAAGGGCGGCCACAAGGTGCGGGAGCTGATCGAGAAGGGCCGCGCAGGCGAGGACGCTGGCGGGGGGGCGCCCGACAAGGGCGGTGGCGGTCGGTAGGCGCAGGGCGCGCGGGGGCGCGCGGACAGGGGGGAGAACATGGCGGATGATGGCAAGGGGCCCGGCGCAGAGCGCACGGAGCCCGAAGAGGCGCGCCGCGGCATGACGGTCTCGGAGGCCGGCCGGAAGGGCGGGATCGCCGTCCGGGACGAGCGGGGCCACGCCTTCTACGAGGAGATCGGGAAGAAGGGCGGCCAGAAGGTCCGGGAGCTGATCGAGCGCGGCAAGAGCCGGGGCTGATCCAAAGCCACGAGGTCGACTCACCATCGCCCGCCCGGGTCCTCCGGGCGGGCGGTTTCATCTGTGATCGAGGGTGAGTCCACGGGTGATATCGCCGCCCTCGCCTCGGCGCTCGAGCGCGGGGGGCGCGGTGACGTGGAGGAGCCTGCTCCACGCGGCGTGCATCCCTGGCGCTGGCCGGAAGCTGGGACCCCGCCGGGAAAGCTGCTAAGAAACGCGCACCATGACGGTCGCGCCCATCGTCGAGATCGATCCCGCCCATCCGCAGCCGCGCGTGGTGGAGCGAGCCGTCTCGGTGCTCTCGTCCGGCGGCCTCGTCGCGTTCCCGACGGACACCTACTACGGGCTCGGCTGCGACCTCTTCGACAAGCGCGCCATCGAGCGGATCTACCAGCTGAAGCAGCTCCCGAAGACCCACGAGCTGTCCTTCATCTGCCAGGACCTCGCGGAGATCGCCCGGTACGCGATCGTCGAGAACGCCGCCTACCGCGTGCTGCGCCGCAAGGTCCCGGGGCCCTTCACGTTCATCCTCCCCGCGACGCGCCTCGTCCCGGACCTCATGCTGCGGCGGCAGAAGACGGTCGGGATCCGGATCCCGGACAGCCCCATCGCGCTCGAGCTGGTGCGTCGCCTCGGCCACCCCATCGTCTCCACCTCCGCCGCCACGCCCGACGGCGAGACGCTCATCGACGCCCACGACATCAAGGAGAAGCTCGGCCACGGCCTCGACCTCGTGCTCGACGGCGGCTACCGCCCGAACGAGGCCTCCTCGGTGATCGACCTCTCCGGCCCGGAGCCGGTCGTGATCCGGGAAGGGAAGGGCGACGTGAGGGATCTGGCGCAGTAGCGCGGTCCAGCGGCCGGAAGCTGGACGCGCCCGCCCGCGGCGATATCGTCGGTCCCGTGCCGCTCGAACCCGCCCTCGACCTGTTCCTCTCCCACGCCCGGATCGAGAAGGGCCTCGCGGCGAACAGCGTGGACGCCTACGGGCGCGACCTTCGGCGCTACGTAGAGCACCTCGAGTCGCTCGGGGTCGAGGAGTGGGCCGCCGTCGGCCGCGCCGAGGTCCAGGCGCACCTCGCCCGGCTCGTCGAGCTCGGGCTGTCCCCGCGGTCGCAGGCGCGCGCCCTCTCCGCCATCCGCCAGCTGCACGGCGTCCTCGTCCGGGAGAAGCTCGCGCCGCACGATTCCACGGACGAGATCGACGCCCCGCGCCCCGGCCGAAGGCTCCCGTCGCTCCTCTCGCGCGAGGAGGTCCTCGCGCTGCTCGCGGTCCCGGAGCCGCGACGCGCCGCCGGACGCCGCGACCGGGCGATGCTGGAGCTCCTCTATGCGACCGGGCTGCGGGTCTCGGAGCTCGTCTCGCTCGAGCTCAACGACGTGAACCTCGAGACCCGGGTGCTCGTCGCCCGCGGCAAGGGCGGGAAGGAGCGGCTCGTGCCGATCGGCGCCCCCGCCGCGGAGGCGGTCCGCGCCTACCTCTTCTCGGCGCGCGAGGCGCTGCTCCGGGGCCGGCGCTCGAAGGACCTGTTCGTGACGCCGCGCGGCGGCCGGATGACGCGGCAGGGATTCGCGAAGATCGTGGCGCGCAGCGCCCGCCTCGCGGGGATCGAGCGGGCCATCTCCCCCCACAAGCTCCGCCACAGCTTCGCGACCCACCTGCTCGAGGGCGGGGCCGACCTGCGCGCCGTCCAGGCGATGCTCGGGCACGCGGACGTGTCGACCACCCAGATCTACACGCACGTGGACCGGACGCACGTCCGGCGGCTCTACGACCGGCATCATCCGCGCGCGGGGACACTCGCTCCCCCTTCGCGGAGCTCGCACCCCGCTCGCCGCAAGGCGCGTTGACCCGCCGCCGTCGCGCTGCTAAACACCCGGTTTCTCTCCGAGGTCACGTTGGATCAGGCCGCGCTCCTCCAGCGGGTGATGCTTCTCATCCCGCTCGTCCTCTCGCTCACCGTCCACGAGTTCTTCCACGCGTGGACCGCCTGGAAGCTCGGCGACGACACTGCTGCCCGGATGGGTCGGCTCACGCTGAACCCCATCCCCCACATCGATCCCATCGGGACCCTCCTCCTTCCGCTGATGGGGGTCCCGTTCGGCTGGGCGAAGCCCGTCCCGGTCGACGTCCGGCGGATCCGCCGGGGCATCTCGATGGCGAAGGGGAGCATCCTCATCTCCGCCGCAGGGCCCCTCTCGAACCTCGCCCTCGCCGTCGCCTCGTCCGTCGTCTACGCGCTCCTCATCCGGTTTGCGCCGGACGCGGTGGAGCGGGGCCAGGGCGCCTCGGAGCTCCTCGGGATCATGATCCTCGTGAACGTGAGCCTCGCGATCTTCAACCTCCTCCCCATCCCGCCCCTCGACGGGAGCCACGTCGCCGACGCGCTCATGCCCTACCGCCTGCGCCCGGCCTGGGAGACGTTCTCGCGGATCGCGCCCTTCCTGCTGCTCGGGCTCCTCTTCTTCGGGCGCGGGTTCCTCACCGGCCCGCGCATGTTCGTCGTCTCCCTGCTCGAGCGGCTCATCGGCGCGATCGCCGGCGCCTAGCCCTCAGGACCTCCCATGGCCACCCCGCGTCCCATCGTCGTCAGCGGCATGCGCCCCACCGGGCGGCTCCACCTCGGCCACCTCCACGGTGCGCTCGCGAACTGGGTCCGGCTCCAGGACGAGTACGACTGCTACTACTTCAGCGCCGACTGGCACGCGCTCACGACGAGCTACGACCGGACCGAGATCGTGCAGCAGAGCGAGCGCGACATGTTCGTCGACTTCATCGCGGCGGGCGTCGACCCGGCGAAGGTGACGCTCTTCGTGCAGAGCCAGGTGAAGCAGCACGCCGAGCTCTACCTGCTCCTCGGGATGATCACGCCGCTCGGCTGGCTCGAGCGATCGCCCTCCTACAAGGAGATGCGCGAGAACGTCACCGACCGGGACCTCGCCCTCTACGGCTTCCTCGGGTATCCGGTCCTCATGACGGCGGACATCATCCTCTACAAGGCCACGCGGGTCCCGGTGGGCGCGGACCAGGTCTCGCACCTCGAGCTCTGCCGCGAGATCGTCCGCCGCTTCAACTTCCACTACGGCGAGGTCTTCCCCGAGCCGCAGCCGCTCCTCACCGAGGCCGCGAAGGTGCTCGGCACCGACGGCCGCAAGATGTCGAAGAGCTACGGGAACGCGATCGAGCTCGGCGAGAGCGTCGAGTCCACCACCAAGAAGATCATGGGGATGGTCACCGACCCGGCCCGCAAGCTCCGGAAGGATCCGGGGAACCCGGACGTCTGCGGGATCTTCTACCTGCACAAGGTCTGCTCCACGCCCGACACGGTCGCCTGGGTGGACACGAACTGCCGGACCGCCGGGATCGGCTGCGTCGACTGCAAGAGGAAGCTGCTCGAGCGGCTCGGGCCGGAGCAGGAGCGGATGCGCGAGAAGCGCGAGGCGCTCCTCGCCCGCCCGAAGGACCTCGACGACATCGTCGCGGACGGGAACCGCCGCGCCCGCGAGGTCGCCGAGCGCACCATGGTGCAGGTCCGCCAAGCGATGCGGATCGGATAGCCTCTCGCCGGATGGTCAGGGACCCCGAAAGCGGCGCCGCGCAGGAGGAGGCCGAGCCCAGCGCTCGCGCCGTCGCGGAGGCGTTCCGCATCGCGCTCCCGCCCCTCCGCGCCGGGGAGCCGCCGTTCGAGGGCCCGCTCGACCTCATCCTCCATCTGGTGCGGGAGCACGAGGTCGATCTCTTCGACATCCCCATCGCGAAGATCACCGAGAGCTACCTCCAGACGCTCGAGGCGCTCCGGGAGCTCGACATCGACGTCGCGGGCGAGTTCCTGCACATGGCGGCGCAGCTCGTCCTCATGAAGTCGAAGCTGCTCCTCCCGCGCACCGAGGTGGCGGAGGACGCGCCCGCCGCGGAGGACACCGGGGTCGATCCGCGCGCCGAGCTCGTGCGGCGCCTGCTCGAGTACCAGAAGTACAAGGCCGCCGGGGAGGAGCTCGGCTCGCGCGACATCCTCGATCACGCCGTGTTCGTGCGCCGGGCCCGGGCGGAGCGGGCGGCGGCGCCGGAGGGCCCCGACGGGCTCGCCGACGTCTCGGTGTTCAAGCTCATCGAGGCGCTCGACCGGGCCCTCGCGGCCGCGAGCCCGAAGCTCGCCCACGAGGTCTACACCGACCGGCTCACCATCAGCGACGCGATCGCGCGGGTGGCGGACGTGCTGCGGGTGCAGCGGCGCGCCCGGTTCGAGGAGCTCCTCGCCGGCCCCGACGCCCGGAACGACCGGTCGGCGGTGATCTCGACGTTCCTCGCCATCCTCGAGATGGCGAAGCTGAAGCTCATCCGGATCTACCAGTCCGGCCTCGACGAGGCCGGCCCCGGCGCGGAGATCCTCGTCGAGGCGCGCGACTCGCTCGGCGAGGGCGCGCCCACGGTTCAGGAGGAATAGATGACCCCGACCCCCGGTCCGAGCGCCGAGGAGCTCGCCGCGCTGCAGGCCGCCGAGGAGGCGAAGAGCGATCCGGCCCTCGACGACGTCCCGTCCGCGGAGATCGACGTCCCGGACGAGAAGGAGGAGCCGTTCGAGAAGCTCGCCGCGGCGGCGAAGCGGCTCTCCGAGCCGCGGGTCCGGACGGTGGTCGAGACGCTGCTCTTCGTCGCGGAGCGGCCGCTCGCGGTGGAGGATCTGCGGCAGGCGACCGGCGTCGAGCCGGCGCGGCTGGAGAAGGCGCTCGACCAGCTCTCCGGGCACTTCCGGGACGGCGTCTGCGGGATCGTGCTCCACGAGGTCGCCGGGGGCTGGCAGCTCCGGACCTCGCCCGACAACGTGGACTTCGCGCGCCGCTTCCTGCGGGTGAAGCCGCAGCGGCTCACCCGCGCTGCCCTCGAGACGCTCGCGATCGTCGCCTACCGGCAGCCGGTCACGCGCCCCGAGATCGAGGAGATCCGCGGCGTCGACTGCGGCGCCGTCGTGAAGGCGCTCCTCGAGCGGCGGCTCGTGAAGATCCTCGGGAAGAAGGAGGAGCCGGGCCGGCCGATCCTGTACGGCACGACCCGCGAGTTCCTCGAGTTCTTCTCGCTCAAGGACCTCGCCTCGCTCCCGACGCTCCGCGAGTTCCACGAGCTCTCCGCGGAGCACCGCGAGATCGTCGAGAAGCAGCCCGAGGCCGAGGCGGAGCCGATCTCCGGGCTCGTCGAGGCGCTCCAGGACGACGAGGAGAAGCGCGCCGGGCTCGAGGCGAAGCGAGCGGAGAGCGACGCCGCCCTCGAGGAGCTCGAGCGCGCCATGAGCCACGCCGACGAGAAGGACCGCGCGGCGTCGGCTGCGCTCGAAAAGAGGGCCGAGCCCGATCCGGAATCCGGGTCGGAGGGCGGCACGCCGGGCACGGGCCCCGCTCCGGGGGCGCCTTGAGCGAGCGCCTCCAGAAGTTCCTCGCCGGGGCGGGCGTCGCCTCGCGCCGGAAGGCGGAGGAGCTGATCCTCGCCGGTCGCGTGAAGGTGAACGCGAAGACCGTGACCGAGCTCGGCACGAAGGTCGAGCCGGGGCGCGATCTCGTCACGGTGGACGGAACGCTCGTCTCGGCGAACGAGTCCCGCGCGTACTACCTCCTCTACAAGCCCCCGGGCTGCGTCACGACGGCGTCCGATCCCGACGGGCGCCCGACCGCGCTCGAGTACCTGCACGGCGTGCGCGAGCGGGTGTTCTCGGTGGGCCGTCTCGACTTCGACGCCGAGGGCGCGGTCCTCTTCACCGACGACGGCGAGCTCGCGAACCGGCTCGCCCATCCCCGCTACGGCCACCGCCGCACGTACCTCGTGAAGGTGCGCGGGGACCCGCCGCCCGAGGCGCTGATGCGAATGGTCGCGGGCGTCCGGCTCGAGGACGGGCCGGCGAACGCGCTCGAGGCGAACGTCCACGAGCGCGCCGAGAAGAACGTCTGGATCCGGGTGGTGGTGGGGGAGGGGCGCTTCCATCTCGTGAAGCGGCTCTGCGAGTCGGTCGGGCTCCAGGTCCAGCGCCTCTTCCGCCCGGAGTTCGGCGGCGTGACCGTGGACGGGCTGCGCGCCGGGAAGTTCCGTTCGCTGCGACCGGACGAGGTCCGCCAGCTGCGGCGGATGGTCGGGCTCGAGGGGGGGGAGGCGGAGCCGCAGCGCGCCGTTCCCCGGAGCGCGCTCCCGAAGGCCGCGCGGCGCCACGGACACGGGCCGCCTGCGCCGCCTGGAGGGCGGGCGGTCGCGCCGACGACGTCGAGCACACCGAGCACGCCGGGCGCTGGCGAGAAGCCCGTCGCCGAGCGCGAGGTGCGTCCGGCCGCGGCGACGCAGCGAGCCGGTGCGGGTCAGCGGCCTGGCGCGGCGACGCAGCGAGCCGGCGCGGGGCAGCGACCTGGCGAGGCGAGAAAGCGGCCCGGCGCGGGGCAGCGGCCTGGTGCGGGTCAGCGGCCCGGCGCGGCGACGCAGCGGCCTGGCGCGGCGACGCAGCGGCCCGGCGCGGGTCAGCGGCCTGGCGCGGCGAGAAAGCGACCCGGCGCGAGTCAGCGGCCTGGCGCGGGTCAGCGGCCCGGCGCGGCGACGCAGCGACCCGGTGAGCACGCGGAGCGGAAGGGCGGATGGCCTGGCCGCGGCGGACGCTCGCCGCGCTGAGCCTAAGGCCGAGACCACTTGCCCTGATTCGCTACTGCGGCGCACGCTGGCTTGCTGCGCCGGGCAGACTCGGCCCTGCGCTGCTCGACGCACCTACAGGTGCGCCTCCGCTGCTCGGTCCTCGTGTGCCCGGCTCGCCGACGCCATCGCGCGCCTCGCGACGCGATCAGGGCAAGCGGGCTCGGCTTTAGCCCCTTGCGCGGGGGAGAGGTACCGGAGAGCATCCGCGACCATGCCGCACCGCCTCCTCGCGCTCGCCCTCGCCGCCGCTGTTGCGGCCGGCTGTGGGGGCGGCGATCTCGCCTCGTCCGACGCGACGGTCCGCGCCGCGGGGGTGCGATCGCTCGCTCCCGGCGGGGACCGCGCCCTCGCGGTGCTGCTCGTCGCCCAGCGCGACCCGAGCGCGGTCGTGCGT
>DASWCJ010000265.1:0-9947 GCA_036390155.1 Anaeromyxobacter sp. | reverse complement strand
CGCCCTCCACCGAGAGGACGCGGACGCCGATCGCCCCGTCCACGTCGACCAGCTCGCCGCGGCCGATGGCCCGCTCGCCGACGCGCAGCACGACGAGTCCGCGGCGGTCGATGTGGAGCGCGAGCACCGAGCCGGGCTCGAGCCGGGCGAGCTCCGCGAGCGGGACCTCGACCCGAGCCAGCTCGACCTCGAGGCGGATGGGGAGCAGCGCGTTCGGTTCCAGCACGGTGACCTCCTCGACGTGAAGGGCGTCTCCCTCGATCCGGCCGCGGACGCAGGCGCCGCCGGGGAGGACGAGCGCATCGAGCCGACCACCCGGCTCGTCCAGCAGCACGACGTCGCCCGGCGCGAGCGCCCGGAGCTCCTCCGCAGTGAGCGGCGCGCCGCCGGATCGCAGCGAGGCGGGGATCCCGACTGCGAGCGCGGGAGGCGAAGGGGCCGCGGCGCCGAGCGCGCGGAGCGCAGACGCGGGCACGAGGAGCCGCGCGCGCCCCTGGACCGGGCCGGCGCGGAGCTCGAGCTCGATGTCCAGGGCGGAGCCCGGCTCGGCGGCGCCGCGCGCGAGCCGGGGCGCGAGCGCGTCCTCGAGACCGGGGACCGAGCACGCGCCGTCGAGCGCGGCGAGCGCGAAGAGCTCGAGGGCGGAGGCCTCGACCGGCGTGAGGGCCGTCGCGCCCGCGCCGTCGCCCGGCCCGCCCGCGAGCGCGTCCACGAGCGCGACGACGAGGCGGGGCTCGACCTCGAGGAGGCCGGCGGCCGGAACCGCGCAAAGGTCCACGCCGACGCGCGCCGCGGTCGCGCGCGGGGCGGGGGCGCACGGGCAGGTTCGGGCCGCGAGCGTCACCTCGCGCCCGAGGAGCGCCGAGAGGGACGCCGCGGCAGCGGCGAGCGCGCGGCCGCCCTGCTCGCGGGCGGCGGGCCCGAGCGCCGCGAAGCCGCGGGAGACGGCGGGAAGGTCGAAGGGAAGCGCCACGTGGACCCGGGAGTCCAAGCGGCGTGCCAGGAGCGGAGCGCCAACGAATCCGCGGGCCTCCGGGGGCCCGAGGCACGCCGCGCGGACCGCGGCGCGGAGGCCCGTCCGCGAAGCGGTCGCCGGCGGTCACACGGATCAGCGCGCGAGCCGCTCGTGGCAGAGCCGCACGAGGATGCGGGCGGCGTCAAGCCTCGGCGCGCCCGCCGCGACGGCGCGGAGGACCGCGGCCACACGCGGCCGCTCCACGTCCGCCGCAGCCGCCCGATCGCGCGCGCGGGCAGCGCTCCCGTCCCCCATGGCCGCGGCGAGGGCACGCAGCCGCTCCGACCGCGGCGCGTCCGCGAGGGCTCCCGCGAGCGCCGCCGTCTCGGCAACGCCGGGGGCGCCGTGCCGCGCGAGGAGCGCCCCCGCCCGCTCGCGCGCGAGCGCCGCGGCGAGGGTCGCGAGGCGGCGGTCCGCCTCGGTCACGGCGGCGGCTCCCGCCGGAGCCGCGCGCGCACCGCGGGCGCGGCGAGCCCGGCGGCCGCGAGCGCGGCAGCGGCGGCGAGCCCGGCGAGGAGCCCCGCGCGGCGCGCTGGCGCGGGGGCGGCGGGCCGGACCTCCGCAGCCTCGGTCACGACGAGCGCGACCGCGCCTGGATCCAGCCCGTCCACCGCCCCCGCGACCATCGCCCGCAGCCCCGGCTCGAGCGCCCGCACCGCGGTGCACGCGGCGGCCCTGCACTTCAGGAGCACCGACGCGCGCGGCGCCCCCCGCTCGCCGGGCCGGAGCGGGTCGGGCGCGCGGAGGCCCACGTGGACGCGCGCGGCGACGACCCCGTCCACCGCCTCGAGCGACCGCGCGAGCTCGCCCGCGAGGGCGTGCAAGAGGAGCGCGTGCTCCTCGGTGGGCGTCGGAACCATCGACCCCTTCCCGAAGACCTCGCCGAATCCGGGCGCGCGCGCCCGCGGCAGCTCGCGCTCGGCGAGGATCCGCTGGGCTCTCGCGGCCTCGCCACGGCTCACCTCGACGCGCCAGCGCTCCTCCGCGCCGTCCTCGCGCGCCTTCGACGCCGCGACCCCTCCCTGGTCGAGGGCGACGAGGACCTCGTTCGCCTGGCGCTCGTCGAGGCCATGGAGGACCTCGTCGCCGGCGCATCCGGCGAGGGCGAGTACGGCGACGGCGGTGCACGCGAAGCGCATCGGGGCCACTCCTACAGCTGCGTGTTGAGCGCCTGCTTCACGGTCTGGGCTCCCTGCTCGACGAGCCTCGCGCCGAGATCGACCGTCTGGCCGAACCGGTACGCCTCCGCTTGCAGCCCGAGGAGCTCGGCGGCGGTGAAGGTCCGGCCCGCCCGCGCGGCCGCGAGGACGTGGTCGAGCCGCGCCTGGGCGCGCTCGATCGTCTGGAGCGCAGCGAGCGCGGGCGGCGGGGGCGCGGTGCGTGCGCAGGGAGCGGCGAGCGTCGCGGCGCGGGCCCGGAGCGCGGCCGCGAAGCCGCCCTGGGGCTGCGCCGCCGCGCCCGCCGAGGGGGCGGGCACGCCGACGGGAGCGATGGGCATTGCGGGCTCCTAGTGGATGTTCCCGATCGCGGACTTCGCGCTCTCGTGCCGGACCTTCATCACGTTCGACATCGCGGTGAACTCTCGGCTCTCCCGCTGCATGCTCTCCTGCAGCTGGAGGTACTGGAGGTTGAACGTCCGGGCCTCGGACTGGAGGGCGCGCGTCGCCTCGAGGAGGTCTCCCTCCGACGAGCCGCCGGACGTTGCGCCCGGGGCGGTGCCGCCCGCAGCGGACGCGACCGCGCCGGCGGCGGACGCGGCGACCGGGCGGACCGCCGCGGAGAGGACGGTGCCGCCGGGCACGTAGGGCGACGCGAGCTCGACGCCGGCCGCCACGCCCTGCACGACGCGCGACCCCGCCGTGCGGAGCGCCGTCTCGAACCGGCCGGGCTCGGTCTTCTTCTCGGTGGTGGGGGCGACGTGGATGGACTCGATCTTGTTCATGTGAAGCCTCCTGCGGGTCCCATCGAGCAAGCGCCGTGCCTCGGGCGAGCCCCCGCTCCCCGCGAGAATTGCCGCGATCCTTCGCTCCGACCGTCCGCTGCCCGTCCGCCCGGGCCGGCGTACGGACCGGGGGTCACCACCCGTTCACGCCCCCGCTTGCCGGCGCGCCACATCGACGTGGGGGTGGATCCTTCCCGCGCCGTGCCTAATTCGAGCCGCGAAGGGAGAGAGCACGATGCGGGATTTCCACTGCAGCGACGCGGGCATGAAGTGCGACTACGTGGCGAAGGGGCAGACGGACGACGAGATCCTGAAGCAGGCCGGGCAGCACGCGCACCAGACCCACGGGATGCAGGTGACGCGGGACCTCGAGAAGACCGTTCGCGGCCTCATCCACGACGACGGCAGCGAGGCGCACAGGAAGGCGATGTCGCGGTCGCAGGGGCGCGCCTAGCGACGCTCCGCGCGGTGGGACCGGCGTGGCACAGGCGCCGGCCCGTCCGTCCGCTGGCGCCGCGACCCGGGCCGGGCGAACATCGCCTGGATGCCGAAGGAGTACCTCCGAAAGCTCTGCGACGGGATCGTCCAGACCCAGAAGCCGCTCCGCGTGCTCCGGGCCATCAACTGGGATCCGCACGTCCACGAGAGGTTCTTCAAGGCGGGGGCGAAGGAGCTGCCGCGCCCGGAGTACCCGCCACTCGGCTTCGTGCCGCGCGACGTAGAGCGCGAGCTGCGCGCGCTGAAGCGCCAGATCCGCGGGCGGAACCCGGTGGAGGAGCTCCTCCGCCGCCGCTGCGACGAGTTCATGCTCATCGCCGAGCTCCTCGCCGCGCGCGAGACGAAGCGCTTCTACGAGCTCTCGCGCCGGATCTACGGCGACCCGCGCGACCGCTTCCCCGACCACAACGTAGACAACCTCGCCATCGCCCGCGCCTGGGCCTCGCGCCCGCGCGCGCGCGACGAGGAGCTCGGCTACTCCGCAGAGCAGGCCGCGACGAAGGTCGCTGAGATCTGCACTCCGCTCCTCGGCGGCCACGTGAAGGTGCTCGTCCGGGCGCGCCTCACCGCCAACGCCGCCGCCGGCGCGACCCGCATCACGCTCCGCAAGGGCGCGCGCTTCAGCGAGCGGCAGGTCCACGCCCTCGCCCACCACGAGGGGCTCTGGCACGTCCTCACCTCGCTCAACGGCCAGCGCCAGCCGGTGCTCACCGTGCTCGGGGTCGGGCTGCCCCGCTACACCGAGTCGCAGGAGGGGGCCGGGATCGTCGCCGAGTACCTCACCGGCTACATCACCGACGAGCGCTACATCGAGCTCGGCGAGCGCACGATCGCGATCGACATGGCCGCGCGCGGCGCCGACTTCCTCGAGGTGTACCGCTACCTCCTCGCCCGGTTCCCCCCGGAGAAGGCGGCGCTCATGAGCGAGCGCGTCTTCCGGGGCGGCGTGCTCGAGGGCGGGGCGCCGTTCACGAAGGACGCGGCCTACCAGCGGGGCTACTGCCGGAGCTTCAACTTCCTCCGCGCCGCGCTCGAGCAGCGCGACGTCGATCTCGTGCGCGCCTTCCTCGCCGGGAAGATGAGCGTCGACGACGCGGAGCTGGTGCGCGACCTGACGGAGGAGGGGCTCTGCGCCCCGCCGGTCTTCCTGCCGGAGTGGTTCATCGACATCGACCGGCTGAACGCGATCGCCACCCACTCCGTGACGATGAACCGGTTCAGCCTGCCGTCGGTGACGCGCTACTACGCGGCGCTCCGCAAGACCGGCCGGGCGGAGAAGGCGGGGGCGGGGAAGCTCGGCGCGCCGCCCGACACGGAGGAGCCGCCCGCGCTCGCGGGCGAGGACGAGGGCGACCGCGGGGAGTAGCTCCTGCGGCGAAATGTCGCGGTCGCGCGCATGATCGGAGTCACTGCAGGTGTAACCAAGCCGGTCATGATGGGTTCTCCCGTAGAGGAAGGGGAATCCGTGAACCTCCGAGCCGCCGCCATCGCCGCCGCCGTCACGATCCTGGTCGGCCGCCGCACCCGCAGCCTCGAGCGCCCAGGACGCCGCCCGGTCCCCGGCGGCGCCGGCCCCAGCGCCCGCCGCGACGACCTCCCCGGCGCCCGCACGCCCGGAGAAGAATCCGCGCTGGACGATCGGTGGCGGGATCGGGACGGCGGGCACGCTGTTCCTTCTCTCCCCGAACGGCAACCTGGGTGGACTCCTGGCCGCCCCCATCGGAACGCAGCTCCCCATCGCGACCCTCTTCGTCGAGCGGCGTGTCGGAGAGCGGACATGGCTCGTGCTCGGATGGGCAGGGGGCCTGAGGCGCGACCACGTCGATCCGGCGCCGCCACAGAACACGTTCTCCGTCACGACGCGGACGAAGAATGACCTGGAGCAGCTCTCGGTGTCCGCCGGTCTCCGGCGGGTCGTCACGCGGCCCGGGGCGATCGTGGACGTCTCCCTCCAGGCGACCGTGGAGGGTGGGTACTTTCACGACGTGGAGCAGTTCACGACGATGGCGCCGGCGACCGGGCCGGCGACGACGGACACCAGGCACCAGGGCAACTATGCGGCCGTGACCGGAGGGATCGTCGTGGAGCGGGAGCTGACCGACGGGCTCGCGCTGCGGATCTCGACGTCGCTCCTGGCCGCGAGCTGGTCGAAGGTCGAGCTGAAGGACGACGCCGGAGCGCGCAACGCCACCTCCGGCACCGTGTCGGTGGCGCTCGCGCCGCGCCTCGAGCTCCGGCTCGCCTTCTAGGCTCGGCCGCCGGCGCTACCTCCGCAGCACGAGCGCCGCGCCGACCTCGCCGACGAACTGCTCCGGGTCCTCGGGGGTGAGGACGACCTTGCCGCCGTCGGTGTCCACGAGCACCCACGGACCGCGCCGCCACAGGTAGAGCTGGAACTCGCCGAGCGCCTCCGAGCGGAAGCGGCCCCAGGCGCGGCCGCGGGGGTCCACGAAGCCGGCCACCTTGTGGACCTTCCCCACCCGCGACGCGCCGAGGATCTCGACCTTCCGGACGTCCGCGATGGGGATCTCGACGGGATCGACCCAGCGGCGCGCGATCGTGATCCGCGACGGGTCCACCGTCGCGCCCTCGGGCGCCCAGCCGAACGAGCCCACCAGGAAGGCGGCGACGACGAGCGGTGCCGCGAGCACGAGCGCCCCGAGCCGGAGCCAGGTCCGGCGGGGGATCGGGTGCCGCGCGTGTGGCCCCTCCGGCGGGACCCGCACCGCGGCGGGCGCGCGGGCGAGGACCTCGTCGAGGAAGCGGTCCGCCGGCTCCGGCGAGAGGACGAACCGCTCCTCCGGCGTGTCGAGCTGGACGAGGCCGTCGGTGCGGGTCGCATGCGCCTCGAGCTGCCCGAGCGAGCGCGTCCAGTAGCGCCCGAACCAGCCGAACATCCCGCTCGACCCGCCGAGCCGGATGGCGCCGCGCAGGACGGGCCCGATCGGCCCCGCGGCGCAGACCCGCGAGAGCGCGAGCTCCCGCGGGCCGACCCGCCGCAGGATCCGGAGCGTGCCCCCCTCGAGGACGTAGCCGCGCGGCGCCCACGCGAACGCGACGAGCACCATCCCGGCGAGGAGGAGCGCGCCGCAGATCGCGACGACCATCGCGCCGGGATCCCCGTCGGTCCAGGCGAGCCAGAGGAGCGCCAGCGCCGCGACCCCGAACGTGATCGCGACCGCCGCCGTGGTGAGGCGGAGCCGCCCGTCCCAGCGCGCCTCGAAGCGCATCAGCCGACCGTCGCCCCGAAGAGCCGGCCGATGGCGTAGGTCACCCCGGCCGCGAGGGCGGCGAGGCCGACCATCCGGCCCGCGGAGAGCCAGAGGCTCGTGCCGGAGAGGAACCCGACCAGCCCGCCCACCCCGGCGAGGACGAGGAACGCGAGCGCCGTCGCGGCGGCGACCGCCACGTTCCCGGTCGCGAGGAGGAACGGGACGATCGGGATCACCGCGCCGACCGCGAACATCGCGAAGGACGAGAGCGCCGCGGCGCGGGGTGAGCCGAGGGCGCCCGGGTCGAGCCCGAGCTCCTCGCGCACGAGCGAGTCGGCCGCGGACTCCGGGTTCTTGAGGAGCTCGGCGGCGGTGCGGCTCGCCTGCTCCGTCGAGAGCCCCTTCTGCTTGAAGATGAGGGCGAGCTCCGCCGCCTCCTCCTCCGGGGCCTCGGCGATCTCGCGCTTCTCCAGCTCCACCTGGCGCGTGAGGAGGTCGCGCTGGCTCGCGACGGAGGTGTACTCGCCCGCGGCCATCGAGAACGCGCCGGCGAGGAGCCCGGCGAAGCCGGTCACGACCACCGTCTTCGGCGCCATCCCCGCACCGGCGACGCCGAGGATGAGCGAGAGGTTCGAGAGGAGGCCGTCGTTCATCCCGAAGATCGCCGCGCGGATCGAGCCGGCCGCGGAGGACGACCGGTGCCACCGCTCGCGGGAGGCGATGAGCTCGCGCGCGTCCGTCGGCTGGCCGTGGCTCATGCCGACGAGGGTGCGGCGGTGCTCCCGCTCCTCGTCGGCGATCGCGGTCGCGTCGCCGCCCTGGGCGTCGTACTTGTCGGCGTCGGTCGCCTCGGCCTCGAGCACCATCGGCACGACGGCGACGGTGCCGAGCCTGCGGGCGAGCCAGATGAGCGCGCGCACCCGGGACGAGGGGCGGTCGGGCGGGAGCACGACCCCCTCCTTCTCGAGCTTCTTCGCCCAGATCTCGGCGTGCCGGCGCTCGGCCACCGCGATCTCGGCGAAGGAGCGGGCCTTCTCCCCGTCCTTCTCGTACTTCGCGAGCCCCTCGTAGAGGGCGGCGCCGTCGCGCTCGTCGATGAGGTTCTGGAGCCAGAGGTCGGTGCGCGGGTTCATGCTCCGCCAATCTAAGCCGAAGTGCGGGCGCGTGGTCGATCGTTCCAGCGGGGGCGTGCACGCGGCGCGACCCGGGTCCGCCGGGGGGCGCGCCGCGCGCGGCTGCCCGTCAGCGCTTGAGGTAGCTCGTCTGCACCGGCTCCGCCGCGGCGGCGGGCGCGGTCGGCGAGGCCGCCGGCGCCCGCACGCGCTCCACCACGGCGCCGCCGCGCTCCGCCTTCGCGGCAAAGTCCGCGACGGCGGCCGGGGTCGCGGGGGCCGCCGGGGCGGCGCCGGCGGCGCGATCGGGGCGCGGCTCCCGCGCCTGCGCCACGTAGGACGCGACGAGCTTCTCCCGCACCCGCGCAAAGACGCCGGGCGAGGAGAACCACTCCACCGCCACGACCTCGCCGTCGATCGCGACCGCGAGGCCCGCGACGTCGGGGTCGCGGGCGAGCGCGCGCGAGACGTCCGCCGCGACCGTGCCCACCTCGCCCCGGAGCTTCCGGGCGGCGTTGCGGTAGGTGTCGGACGCGCTCGTCGTGCCGAGCCGCTCGTTCGCGCGCTTCACCTCGGCCCAGACCTCGGACTGGTCGCCAGCGAGCGCCGTCTTCCGGAGCGCGGCGTGGCTCATCGCGCCGCCGCTCTCGAACGACGTGCCGCCGCTCCAGCGGCCGTGCTCGACGCAGAACACCGGGACGCGGGCGCGCGAGCGCGGCGCGAGTACCATGGAGCGGCCGATGATCCGGTCCTGCTTGCCGCCGAGGAGGAGCTCCCCGGCGACGAGGAGCACGGGGCGGTCGCTGCGGTTCTCGACCGCGAGGGCGTTCACGTCGCCGCCCGCGCCGGACTCCTCGATCGCGAGCTGCTTCTTCGAGAGCGCCTCGTCGAGGGTCGCGGGCTCCTGGCCCGGCGGGCGCGGGTGGCGGAGCTTGAGCGGGAACACGGTCAGGTTTCCCCGCGTGATGCCCTCGGCCACCCGCACCTCGTCCTGAAACCCCGAGGGCGCAGCCATCGCCTGCGGCGCCGCGAGGAGCAGCGCCAGCCCGAGCTGAAACGTCGTCATGTCGGCCTCCTGCGGCGCGAAGGGCGCCGTCGGGAGGGAGAACGCGCGGGGGGGAAGAAGGATCTGCGATGGGCGCCCGGATGCCGGGTGGCCGTCCTGATCATCCGTGCCGTGGCCTCACCGGGCTCAGGCCAAGTGATCGGCGCTATGAGTCGAGATGGGGCTGCGAATTTGTGCTCGGCCGCGCCCTGCGGGCGCGCCGAGCACATCTCCGCGGAACCGCTGGCGCCTGCGGACCGGACGGCCTACCGCCGCCAATCCGAAACCCGACCGAGAGTAACTGCTCTAAGAGTTACGCCCTGGAACGGAATGTCAATACTCGAGCTGCATTGGCCAGCGAAATCTACGGGGCTGTTCGGGCGAAAGACACGACGCCGCACGATCCACGCGCGCGTGGACTCGCGATGATCCGCAATCGCGCAGATCGCTCCATTGCCGCGCGAGCGCTGCCGCCTTGAGCCGCGCTCGTCGGTCCTCATCTGGCATGAGGAAGTGGTTTGGAGAAGCCCGGCCGACGCAAGCTACGCGGCCCCCGCGCACTGCACGCCATGGAGCACTCGCAGCAGATAGGTGCCGGCAGGAAAGACGACGTCCCGCGCGCTGGATCTCCACGCTTCGAATGCCTTCCGATACGCATCGACGAATGATCTGAGCCGCAGGATGCCCTCGATCCTCCTCCACTTGTCTCGCGCCGCGATGCGCGGCTTCAGCTCGAATCGTGGCTCGCCACGGGCGGGACGAGCGAACGGGCTCTGCGCCAGCACCCGAGCGACCCCGAGGAACCGTCGCCCTTGGGCGGCGAGAGCGCTCCGGTGCTTCTCCTCGAGCTCCTGCACCGCGGCCGAGAGAAGCGCGCGGAACTCGGCGGCAGACGCGAACCCGGGCGGAACCGTCAGCTCGAGCTCGACGTCGTCGGGCAGGTAACCCTTGGGATCGAAGAAGCGCTGCGGCTTTCGCGCGGTGAGCGTCGCGCCCCCGATCTGCTCGGGGGAGGTCCAGAGACCGGGCCACTCGGCGGCGCGACGAACGAGCCCCGCGGCGACGGGGTTCGCGAGCACGTACGCCGTCTTGGCGAGGACGTCCTCCGCGCCGAGCGGCTCGA
>DASWCJ010000264.1:0-5894 GCA_036390155.1 Anaeromyxobacter sp. | reverse complement strand
GGGGGGCGGCCCAGAAGAGCGCCGGCGCAAGGAGGGCGGTGGCGGGGCCGGCGAGCTCCCAGGCGAGCGCGACCATCGCCGCCGAGAGGATCGCGCCGACGAGCGCGGTCGCCGCGCGGGCGCCCCGGAGCGACGGCACGCCGGCCGGGGCGAGGAGGACGCGCGTCGCCGCGGAGAGCGCGGGCGCGAGCGGCGGGGCCGGCGCGGGCCCCTCGCCGCCGATGGCGAGCGCGGGATCCGACGCCGCGAGCACCGCCGCCTCGTCCCGGGAAACGCCCGGGCCGCCGCCCAGGGCGAGGAGGACCACGAAGGTCAGCGCCGCCCAGGAGATCGCCGCGGGGCGCACGCCGCTCGCGACCCGGTCCGCGAGCGCCCGCCCGCGCTCGATCGCGCCCACGAGCGTCACGGCAGCACCAGGGCGTCGAGGCAGAGCGCGAGCCGAGCCGGGCTCGTCACGACGAGGGCGATCGCGCGGACCTGCCCCGCGCTCCGGCTCGTGTCGATGCGGAACGGGGACCAGCCCGCCGCGGAGAGCTCCGCGGAGCCGATCTCCTCGCCGTCGAGGAGCACCGCGACGCGCACCGGGGCCGCCGTCCCGGCCCCGACGGCTCCCGCCCCGGCCGCGCCCGCGTGGCCGTCGAGGGTCCGGCCGATCCGCGAGGGCGGGAAGGTGACGACGAGCGGCAGGTCGAGCGGCGCGGCCGACGTGATCGAGAGGCAGGGGCGGGCAGCGCCCCCGATCTCGCGGACGGTGCGCTCGACCCGGGCCGCGGCCCCGCAGCGAAACCGCCCCGGCCCCACGGCCTCGCAGTCCGCCGCCCCGAGCGTCACCGCGCCCCGCGCGAGGCGGTCCGGGAGGAACGCGATCGGGAGCGTGGGCGAGGCGAGGTCGAACCGGGCGATCTCGAGGGCCCCGACCCGCGACGGCGGATCGGCGCGAGCCGCTCGCTCCGAGAGATCGGCCTCCGCCTCCCACCGGAAGCCGGGCGCGGAGGGGATCGACACGAGCCACACGCGCCGAACGCCGGGGAGCGCCTCCGCCGCGAGGCGCGCCTGCGCGACGAGCGGGACCGACGCGGGGAGGGCCTCTCTCGCACGCTCGGCCCACGCGGGCGACAGCGCGGCGGCGTCGCCGGGGCGCGCGTCGCGCTCGAGGAGCGCGCTCGCGGCGGCCCAGTCGAGCGGCGAGGGGAGGCGCGACGCGAGGCGCGCCTGCGCCAGGACCGACCATGCGCCGGCCCACGCGACGGCGGCGGCGAAGGCGAGGGCGGTGACGCGCCGCCAGGGCGGGCGGCGCGCCCAGGCCCAGGCGAGGGCCGCGCGCACGGAGTGAACCGAGTCCCGCAGGCCGGCGACGGCCCGCTCGCGGAGCATCCCGGCCGCGCGGCCGGCGAGCCGCGAGAGCTCGCTCATGTCTTGGCGAGCCGGATCTTCCGCTCGCTCTTCTCGCGGCAGAAGTTGCAGAGATCCGGTTCGGGCTGATCGGAGAGCCCCTGCGACCACGACGGGTGCATCGCGCAGCGCGCGTCGTAGCAGTGGTGGAGGTCCCAGGTGTGCCCGAGCGCGTGGGTCGCCTCGCGCGCGAGCCGGCGGCGCCACGTCTCGATGGACGCCTCGGTCACGCCGCGCTCCGGGAGCCGCGCGGTCGAGACGATCGCGCGCTCGCCGCCGAAGTCCGCGAAGCCCCAGCACGGCGGCTCGCCGAGCGGGCCCGCGCGGAGCGCGAGCGGCGCGGTGGTGAGGTAGAGCACCTTGTCGTCGGGGAGCGCGCGCACCGTCGGCGCGTCGGCGAGGAGCTTCTCGGCGTCGACCTTCCCGTCCTTCCGCTCGACGCCCGCCGGGAGCTCGCGGTCGCCGGCGTGCTCCGTGCCGACGCCGAACGCCCGGTAGAGCGTGGCGGTCAGGAACGCGAGGTCCCCCGGGTCGATCCGGTCGAGCGTGACGATCCGGATCACTTCTTCTTCCCCCCGCGCTTCGCCGCGCCCTTCCCGCGCGCCTTGGCGGCCGGCTTCGCGGCGGGCTTCGCCGCCTTCTTCGCGGGCGCCTTCTTCGCGGCCTTCGGCGCCGCCTTCGGGGCGGCGGCCTTCGGGGCGGCGGCCTTCGGGGCGGCGGCCTTCGCGCGCGCGGGGCGCTCCGGCTTCGGCGCGGGCTTCGCGCGCGGCACGGCGGCCGGGATGTGCGGCTCCTCGCCGGCGTCCTCCGCCGGCTCCGCGCCGGCGCCCTCGGCGGCCGGCTCCGTGCCTTCACCCTCGGCGCCCTCCGTCGTGCCCTCGCCCTCCGCGGCAGGAGCCTCGCCCTCCGGGGCGGCGGCGCCCTCGAGCGCGCCGGCGAGGTCGAGGTCGATGCCGAGCTCGCCGAGGCCGAGATCGTCCTCCTCCTCGGCGACGGGCCGCCGCTTCTTCGGGCGCGACGGCAGGAGCACCGGCGTGGGCGGCGGCTTCAGGTCGAACTTCACGCCCGCGGGCGGCATGAGCGCGAAGTCGACGTAGTCCTCGGCGAGCACCGGCGGGACGCCGAGCGACACCGCGATCTCGTGCACGAGGAGGTGGCGCGCGTTGTCGTACTGCTCGCGCTCCTTCGTCGGCAGCGGCCGGATCCGGGAGAGGGAGTGGAGCCCCTTCACCACCTCGGCGACGCCGAGCACCCCGCCCGCGATGAGGCGGTCGGCGTTGTCGCGGTGCCGGACCTTCCAGTCGAGCTCCGGGTCGTCGAACTGGGCGGCGAGGTAGTGGAACACCCCCTCCATCTGCGCGCCGGTCGCGACGCGGCGCAGGCCGATGGAGGGGACCTTGTTCTTCGGGACGAGGACCGCGGCGCCGTCCTCCTCGCGCCGCATCCGGACGAGCTGGAGCTTCTGGCCGAGGATGTCCTGCTCCTCGACGCCGACCACTGCGCAGACGCCCTGGTTCGGGTAGACGACGCGGTCGCCGACCTTCATCTCCGCCGCGTCGGCAATCGTTCCCTCGACAGCGGGGAGCTGTTCGCGCTGGTCGTCGGGGTGGCGGGCGGACGGGCCTCTCACGGGTCTTGCTCCTACCATGCGACCTGGGGAGCGGCAATCGCCGCGGCGGCCGCGCCCCGCACGGCTCGACTCAAGATACTTCTTCGTCCTGCAGCCGCCGGGCGGCGAGCTCGACGTGCTCCGGATCGCGCTCCACGCCGAGGAAGCGGCAGCCCGCCCGGAGCGCGGCGACGCCGGTCGTTCCGGATCCCGCGAAGGGGTCGAGCACGAGGTCGCCCTTCGAAGCGCTCGCCGCGAGCACCCGCTCGAGCAGCGCGACGGGCTTCTGGGTCGGGTGGCGGCCGTGAAGCTTCTCGCGAGGGCCGGGCGTCGGGACGGACCACACCACCTGCCCGTCCTGCGCGGCCGGGGCTTCCCAGATCTCCCAGAGATCCCGCATCTGCTTGCCGCCGTTCGCGGCCTTCATCGCCTGGTAGTTGAACCGGTGAGCGAGCGGGCGCGCCTTCGTCGGGCTCGCCCAGAGGAGGAGCTCGGTCGAGTGGGTGAAGAAGCGGCACGCGAGGTTCGGCGAGGCGTTGGGCTTGTACCAGGTGACGGTGTTGAGGAGGTGGTAGCCCAGCTGCTGCATGGCGAAGCCGATCGAGAAGATCACGTGCTGGGTGCCGGAGACCCAGAGCGTACCGGAGGGCTTGAGCACGCGGCGGACCGCCTCGAGCCAGCGCGTCTGGAAGGCGTGGTCCTCGGAGAGCCCGCGCGACGCGTCCCAGCTGCCCTTGTCGACGCTCACCCGGCGGCCGCTCTGGCACGTGGTGCCGCCGTTCGAGAGCATGTAGGGCGGGTCGGCGAAGGCGACGTCGACCGAGTGGGGCGGGAGCCGCTCCAGCGTCTGGACGGAGTCGGCCCGGACCACGGCCCAGTCGTTTCCCCGGGCGGCGGTGCCGGGCAGGTCGTCCCACGGGTGAAGGTCGAGGCGTCGAGCCATATCGACGCATCGTAGGTGCGCCGATCGATATCGCCAGTTTTCGGCCACGCCTGGGTGTTAAGACCTCGCCGTGCCGCTCACGTCCGCCCTCGTGAAGGAGGCCGCTCGCCGGGCAGGATTCCACGCCTGCGGGATCGCGCGCGCCGCGCCGCTCGACCCGGGCCCGCTCGACCGGGTGCTCGAGCGCGGCTGGGAGGCGGACATGGTCTGGCTCCGCACGCAGCGCGCGCAGCGCCTCGACCCCACCCTCCTCCTCGAGGGCGCCCGCAGCGTCGTGGCGGTGGCGCTCGCGTACCACGCCGGGGACGCGCCGGGGGCGCCGGAAGGCGCCGGGGGGATCGCGCGCTACGCCCGCGGACGCGACTACCACGGAGTCATGAAGCGGCGACTCCGCGCGCTCGCCGCGGACCTCGCCGCGGCCGACCCGGGCGCGCGCGCGCTCGCCACCGCCGACGTCGCGCCGGTGATGGAGAAGGCGTGGGCGCAGCGGGCGGGGATCGGCTGGATCGGGAAGAACGGGTGCCTCATCACCCCGGAGCACGGCAGCTGGGTCGTGCTCGGGACGGTGCTCGTCGATCGCGACCTCGAGCCCGACGCGCCGCACCCGGATCGCTGCGGCTCCTGCGCGGCGTGCCTCCCCGCCTGCCCGACGGGGGCCATCCCCGAGCCGGGCTTCGTGGATTCGCGCCGCTGCATCTCCTTCTGGACGATCGAGCGGCGCGGGCCCATCCCGGACGAGGCGGCCGGGGCGCTCGGAGGGTGGGTCTTCGGCTGCGACGCGTGCCAGCTCGTGTGCCCTTGGAACGACGCCGCCCACCGGGGGAGCGATCCGGAGCTCCTCCCCCGTCCCGGGCGCGAGGCGCTCGCGCTCGACGACCTGCTCGCGCTGACCGAGGACGAGTACCGCGCCCGCTTCCACGGCACCTCGCTCGCCCGCGCCCGCCATGACGGCCTCCTCCGGAACGCGATCCTGCTCGCGGGGGCGAGCGGGGACCGGAGCCGCGTGGATCGGATCCGGTCGCACCTCGACAGCACGCACGAGGGGGTCCGGGCCGCCGCGGCGTGGGCGCTCGCCGCGCTCGGGCGGACGGACCGGCCCTCTGGTAGAAACGGGCCATGACCATCTCCACCGCGTCGATCCTCGCGGCGAAGGACGGCTGGGCGGTCGGACCCCTCGAGGCGCCGGCGGTGCTGCGCGCGACGGGCAAGGACGCGCAGGACTACCTGCACCGGGTCACGACGCAGGACCTGAATGCGCTTCCCCCGGGCGGCTCGGCCTACACCACGGTCCTGAACGCGAAGGGGCACCTCCTCGCCGACGCGCACGCGCTCGTCGAGGAGGACGGCGTGCTGCTCGTGATGGATCCGCGCGGCGCCGCCGAGGCGCGGCCGCACCTCGAGAAGTTCGTCATCATGGACGACGTCACGTTCGAGGATCTCTCGGCCGGGCTCCGCCTCCTGCCGGTGCTCGGGCCGCAGGCCGGCGTCCGGCTCGGCGCGCGCGGCACCTTGGTCCGGCGGATCGGGGACCGGCGCCGCGGCGTGCCCGCGCTCGACCTGCTCCTGCCGCCCGGCGAGGCCGACGCGCTCCGCGCCGCGCTCCTCGCCGAGGGCGCGCACGAGCTCTCCGCGGAGGACCTCGAGGCGCTTCGGATCCTGGAGGGGCAGGCGCGCTTCGGCGAGGACATGGACTCGACCCGGCTTCCCATGGAGGCGGGGCTCACCCGCGCCGCGATCTCCTTCACGAAGGGCTGCTACATCGGCCAGGAGGTGGTGCTCCGCGCCACCGCCCGCGGCCACTTGCAGCGCGGGCTCGTCCAGCTCGCGCTCCCGCAGGGGGCGGCGCCGGGCGCGCCGCTCACGGCGGGAGGGCAGGAGGTCGGCGTCGTGACGAGCGCGGCCGAGACGCCGGAAGGCCGCATCGGCCTCGGCTACCTGCGGCGGGCCCAC
>DASWCJ010000263.1:0-5322 GCA_036390155.1 Anaeromyxobacter sp. | reverse complement strand
GGGGGAGCTCTGCATCCTGCTCGGCGAGGGCGCCGCGGCGGCGCTCGTCGCGGAGGAGGTCTTCGCGTGCGAGGGCGGGCTGCCGCTCAGCGGTTGGCTCGCGAACCAGGAGCCGTGGTCCGACCTGTCCGTCCTGCTCCTCACGGCGGCGGGCGCGGGGACCACCGCGCGGAGCCCCGGGCAGGACCTGCTCGCGGCGGACGGCAACGTCACCCTCCTCGATCGACCGGTTCGCCTCGTCACGCTCCTCAGTGCGGTGTCGGCGGCGCTCCGCGCCCGTCAGCGCCAGTACCGGATGCGCGACCTCCTCCAGCAGCTCTCGCAGTCGGGCCGCGCGCGCGACCAGTTCCTCGCCATGCTGGGGCACGAGCTCCGGAACCCGCTCGGCGCGATCCACACCGCGGCCGAGCTCCTCCTGCGCGACCCGACCTCTGCCGAGCGGCACGCCGCGATCATCCAGCGCCAGGGGCGCAAGCTCGCGCGGCTCGTGGACGACCTCCTCGAGGTCTCGCGGGTGGAGTCGGGCAAGGTCTCGTTGCAGCGCACGGTCCTCGATCTCCGCGGCACGGTCGAGCGGTCGCTCGAGGCGGTGGCGCCCGCCGCGGACCGCGCCCACCTTCGGCTCGAGCGGTCGCTCCCGCCGGAGCCGCTGCCCGTCGAAGGCGATCCGGTGCGGCTCGAGCAGGTCGTCGGGAACCTCCTCTCGAACGCGGTGAAGTACACCCCGGCCGGCGGGCGGCTCCGCGTCGAGGCGGAACGACGAGGGACGGCCGCCTCGCTGAGGGTCGTCGACACCGGGATCGGGATCGCGCCCGAGCTGCTCGATCGGATCTTCGAGCCCTTCACGCAGGCGACGACGTCGCTCGACCGGAGCGACGGCGGGCTGGGCCTCGGGCTCGCCCTCGTGCGCGGCCTCGTCACGCTGCACGGCGGTACGGTCCGCGCGAGCAGCGACGGCGCGGGGAGGGGAACGGCGGTCGAGGTGCTGCTCCCGCTCGCGGAGCACCAGGGCGAGCTCTCGCTCGAGCCCGGCGCCGCCGCCGCCGTCCTCGCGGCCGCGGCGGGTCCACGCCTTCACGTCCTCGTCGTCGAGGACAACCCGGACAACCGCGACACCCTCGTGATGCTCCTCGAGTCGTTCGGGCACGAGGTCATCGCCGCGAACGACGGCCCGACCGGCGTGCAGGCCGGGCTCACGAGCCACCCCGAGGTGGCGATCGTGGACATCGGGCTCCCGGGCTTCGACGGGTTCGAGGTGGGGCGGAGGCTCCGCGCGGCGCTCGGGCCGACGCTGAAGCTCGTCGCGCTCACCGGGTACGGTCAGGCGGAGGACCGCGAGCGCTCGCGCGCGGCGGGGTTCGACGTCCACCTCACGAAGCCGGCGGAGGCGAGCGAGCTCGCGCAGGTGGTGGCCCGCTCTGGCGCCCGGGCCTGACGCGCGCGGTCCCGCGTGCTGCTTCCCCCGGGCAGCTGCCGGGGGACCTCACCTCACCTCGACGCGGGCCGGACCTCGCGCCCGGCGCGCTCGAGCCCGCGCCCGATCCGCTGGCGCGCCTCTCGCGCCGCGATCTCGCCGCGGCGGAGCGCCTGCTCGACCATGTCCCGGCTGCGATCGAGCACGCGCGCGATCCCGCGGCCGAGCACGTCCCGGCCCCGGTCGAGCGCCGCGGCGCCGACGTTCGCGAGCGCGTTGCCGGGCGGCTCGTCGGGCGCCGAAGGGTGCGGGCGGGTGGGCGCGGTCTCGCGCCGGCGCTGGAGCTCCTCGCCGAGCCGGCGGAGCTCCTCGGGAGAGAGGGTGCGGCGCGCGAGGGCGAAGAGCTCCCGCTCCTCGTCGTGGACGTGATGGCGGACGTTCTCCGCGAGGACCTCGACCTTCGCGGCGAACCGCTCGTCCGCCGCGTCGAGGCCCCCGATCTCCGCCAGGGCGAGCTTGGCGAGGTGGTGCTCCTCGAGCGCGAGGAGCACGCGGTCGCCGGCGCCGTTCGCGCGGCGGCGCAGCGCCGGGTAGAAGAGCTCCTCCTCGATGGCGGCATGGACGGAGAGCTCGCGGACGATGCGCGTCGCGAGGCGCCGCCGCTCCGGCGCGCCGCGGGCTCGCTCGAAGCGACGGAAGAGCTGCTCGACGAGCTGGTGATCCCTCCGGAGCACGGCGAGCGCGTCGCCGGAGGCGGAGGTGGCGTTCTTGTTGGGCATGCGCCGAATCTCCGCACGCGCGCGGTGCGGCGCAACGCGTCACGGGGCGTGCGCTCGCCCCTGCGCCCGTCGGTCGCCCGAGCCCGCGCGCTGTGCGCGCTTGCGACTCGGAGCGCGCGTCGTCACTCGTGAATTACACGCCGCCAGCGGGGGAGGAGTCCATGCAGGCACACGAGCCGACGATCGGGATGAAGGTGATGAGCAGCGATGGAACGAGCCTCGGCAAGATCGTACGGGTCGAGCACGACGTGTTCGTCGTGGAGAAGGAGCGCGTCTTCGAGGAGGGCACGACCGGCCACGCACGGACACAGCCGGCTGGCCTGCAGCAGGGCGAGCAGCGAACGCGCACCGACGACGAGCCGCTCGCCGGGATCCGCCGAGAAGACGAGCGGTGACGTGACGGCGGGGAGCTCGACGGGTACGAGCGAGCGCGGGACCTCCCTCGTCGCCTGGAGCCCGCACGCGTAACGGGAGCTCGCCTTCTAGAGCCGTACGCGCGCGGTGGCGTAGGTCGCGTCGCCCTCCCCGGACGGGACGGCGGTCGCGGGCCGCGCGGCCGCGAGCGGCGCGCCCTCCCGCGGCAGCCCCGGGGACCGGTCGATCGCGACGACCTCGATCGGCCCCTCGCCTTGCACCTCGAGCTCGAGCGTGTGCCCGAGGCGCGGCGCCGTGACCGAGGCCACGACGCGGTGACCCCCCTGGTCTCGCAGCGCGAGCGGCGACGGCGGCGGAAGCCGGAGCCCGTCGAGCGCCGCGGACGCGAGCGCGCCGGGCGGCAGGACGAGCGCGACGACCGGCGCGCCCCGGGGAGACCAGAGGCGCACGGCGAGGTGACGGCGGCCGTCCCGCACCGTCGACCGGAGGAGCTCGACCCGCGGCGGCGCGATCCCGAGCGCGGGCGCGGGCGCGGAGAAGGCGCGACGCGGGAGCGTCCAGGGGAAGGCGGGCGCCGCCCCGGCCGAGAAGGGCGCCGCCTCGCGGAGCGAGCGCGGGAGGGTTCCCCCCTCGCTCTCGGCGAGCCAGCGGGCGACGCCGTCGCCCTGGTGGTAGGCGAGCGAGAGCCGCTCCGGGCTCGACGCGGTCGCGTGCGGGAGCGCCATCTGGATCGCGGCGGCGATCGCCGCGGCCGCGAGCGCGCCCAGCCCCGGCACGCGCCGCCACGGCGCGTTGCCGTCGATCCCCGCGCTCGCGACGGGCGAGAGGACCAAGGCGAAGAGGGCGGCCGACACCGGGACGACCCCGACCCCGAGGAGCGGTGGGAGGTAGAGCGCGAGCGGGGAGATCACGAGCGCCGCCACGACGGAAGGGAGGAGGTCCGCCGCCGCGGCGCGACGGCCGCCGCGGGGCGACGACGCGCGGACCACCTCTGCCGCGGCGAAGGCGAGCGCCGGGACGGCGAAGATCGGAGAGGCGAGCGGAAGCACGATCGCGAGCGCGGCCGCGCCCGCCGCCTGCACCAGCGCGGCGCCCGCGATGAGCCCGGGGCGCCCCGCGGCGCGGCCGAGGAGCGCCGGCGCGAGGAGCGCCCCCGCGCCGCCCGCGAGCCAGCCCGCGAGGAGGATCGGGAGCGGGTGGGCGACGAAGGGCCGGGGCAGCGCGCCCCCGGCGCGGAGCGCGGCGACGAGGAGGCCCGCGGTGGCGGCGGCCACGAGGGGCGCGACGAGCGCGGCGGCGGCGCCGAGCGCGGCCGAGCGCCAGGGGCGCGGCTCGCGCGCGACGATCGCGATCGCGGCGAGGATCGCGAGGGCGGCCGCGACGAGCGCGATCTCCCGGGGGCAGCACCAGGACACGACGGCCACGGAGAGCACGTCGAACCAGGCGCGAGGATCCCCCGGCCCCGCCTCGAGCTCGCTCGCCGCGAGCGCGCGGACGAGCGCGAGCGCGTTCTCGCCCTGGTGCTGGACCGACGCGGGGTCGAGGTGTGCGAGGTCGTCGAGCGGGGTGTGATAGCGCACGACGCCGAACGGGAACGCGAGGTTCACTCCGGGGATCGCCGCGCGGTCGAACACGGTGAGATCCGTGTCATTCGGCAGGATCCGGTAGACCGCAGGCGCGACCGACGTCGTCACCGGGTGGGGCAGCGACGCGAGCGCCTCCTCGAGCCACGGTGGCGCGCCGCTCGTGTCGAACAGGAAGGAGGGGCCGGTGGTGCCGCGCGCCTCGAGGTTCACCGTCGCGCCGACCTCGCGCGCCGCGGGGTGGCGCTCGACGAACGCGGACGCGCCCACGAGCCCGGCTTCCTCTCCGTCCGTCAGGACGAGGAGGACCGGACGCGGCAGCGGCGGCGCGGCGGCCAGGGCGCGCGCGGCCTCGAGGACGATCGCGACGCCGGAGAGGTCGTCGGCGACGCCCGGCCCGGCCGCGACCGAGTCGTGGTGGGCGACGAGGGCGACGGAGCGCCGGCCGGAGGAGGGGGGGCCGACCCGCGCGACCACGTTCCGGACGAGCGCGCAGGTGCCGTAGATCCCGCAAGCGAAGGTGCGCTGGACGGTGGGCTCGAGCCCGAGCGCCCGCAGCCGGGCGACGATCGCCTCGACCACCCGGCCGTCCGCGGCCGAGCCGACGGGCCGCGGCGTGCCGTCCCCGGCGAGCTCGCGCAGCGTCCGGACCGCGCGGCCGGCGGAGAAGACTTCCGCCGACGCCGACTCCGGGAGCGCCGCGGGCGGGCGGCTCCGCCAGAGGACGGCGGCCACCACGGCGGCGGGGAGGGCGAGCGTCGCGGCGAGGCGAAGCGCGGGGCGCACTGGAGGAGCCTACCGCGGACCGCCCGTCGGGTGACGTCCGATCCGTCGGCGATCGCTTGCCCTGGAGGCCGGAGTCCGGTGTGATGACCCGGTCAGGCTGGAGGGACGACTTCGACACGAAGGCGAGCGGCATCGAGCCGCTCGTGCAGGGGCGTCGCTACGAGGTGCCGTAGCGCGGGCTCGGTGCGGGCTACTGCTTCAGCTGGGCGCGGTGCTCCGCGCCCTCCTCGAAGCCGTGCGCGAGGACGAAGTGGTAGACGGGCGTCGGCTCGTCCGCGGTCCCGCCCACGCACTCGAACACGTACTGCCCCTGTTCGCCGTCGGGATCGGGCAACGCCTGCACGAAGAGGATCTCCCGCGCCTCGATCACAAGCTCGCCGAGGAG
>DASWCJ010000262.1:0-26182 GCA_036390155.1 Anaeromyxobacter sp. | reverse complement strand
GACGAAGTGGTAGACGGGCGTCGGCTCGTCCGCGGTCCCGCCCACGCACTCGAACACGTACTGCCCCTGTTCGCCGTCGGGATCGGGCAACGCCTGCACGAAGAGGATCTCCCGCGCCTCGATCACAAGCTCGCCGAGGAGGGCCTTCCCCCGGAGGAGCTGGACGGTCGGGGTCCGGTCCTCCTCCTCGTCGAGGTGCCAGTGGAGGTCCTCGGCGTCGTAGAGGTAGGCGTCGGGCGTCCCCGCGCGCAGGATGCAGTTCGGATGACGCTTCAGCCAGCGCCAGAACCGATCGAACGCGAGGGTCGCCCCGGTCTCGACCGTGACGGGCATGGGTGGGAATATACCGCGGGCACCTCGGGAGGTGGGGCATGAGGAGGTCCGGACTCGTGGTACTCGCCGCGACGCTCGCGTGCGTGACCACGGGGGAGCGCGCGCCCCAGGCGCCCCCCGCCTCCTTCCGGGCCGTCCGCTCGCTCGTCCTCGTCCGCAGCCCATACGACCGGGCCGGGCGGCCGAAGGATCCGCTCGACGGCCTCGACGAGAGCCTGCGCGCGCGCGGGTACACGACGCGCATCGTGGAACTCGGGACGGAGCGGAAGCCCGAGCTCCAGCCGCTCGCGGAGCTCTTCGGGAGACTCGAGCTCCGGGCCGGCACCCCCCGGGGGGAGCGCTTCGGGGCCGCAACGAGCGGCGAGATCGGCGCGTCGGCCGGCGAGGTCGTCGCCGGGCTCGGGGTCGATGCGGTGGCGAGCTACCACCGCCTCGAGCGCTCGAGGTTCATGCCGCCGCCGGCGGCGACGGCGCCGGCGTTCCCCGGGACCTACTCGGGGCAGACGCAGCCGATGCCGCCCCGATCGGCGCAGGGCGCGCTCGCGATCGTGGACCGCCAGGGCCACTTCGCGGTGTTCCCGTGGGGCGAGCCGGCCGGGCTCGGGGATTCCGAGGCGATCAACGCGGCGGAGGCGATCGATCAGCTGCTGCGGAGCCTGACCGGCGAGGCGATCGAGCCGGCGGAGTAGCTCAGCTGGACGAGCCGACCGGCTGCGGCACCCGGCGAGTGAGCGTCGAGATCGCCCGGACCTCGCCACCGCGCAGGTAGAGCCGGGGCACGCGCGCCGCGACGCTCGCGAGGATCTCCCAGGAGATCGTGTCCGCGAGCTGGGCGAGCTCATCGGCGTCCACCCGCTCCTCGCCGTCGCGGCCGAGGAGCGTCGCGACGTCGCCGACGTCCACCCCCGGAACCGCCGTCACGTCCGCCATGCACATGTCCATCGCGACGCGCCCGACCACCGGGACGCGGCGCCCGCGCACGAGGAGGTGGGCGCGGTTCCCGAGGCCGCGGCGATAGCCGTCGGCGTAGCCGCACATCACGAGCGCGATGCGCGACGGCCGCGACGCGGCCCAGGTCCGGCCGTAACCGACGGTGGCGCCGCGCTCGACGTCGAGCACCCGCGCGACCTTCGCGCGGAGCGAGAGCACCGGCGCGAGCTCGGCGTCCGTGCCGACCCACGGCGCGGGGCGGTAGCCGTACACCGAGAGGCCGGTCCGGACCGCGTCGAGCCGCATCTCCGGATCGAGGAGGACGCTCGCGGAGGCGGCGCAGTGCCGCTCCTTCACGAAGGGGAGGCGCGCCGACACCGCGCGAAGGACGTCGAACTGCCTGCGCGTGAACCGCTGGTCGCCTTCCTCCGCGGCGGCGAAGTGCGTGAAGATCCCCTCCACCTCGATGCCCGCGGCCGCGCGCGCCCGCTCGGCGAGCTGCACGAGGGCGTCCGGGGCGAGGCCGTGGCGGTTCAGCCCGGACTCGAGCTCAAGGTGGATCGGGACGGTCTGGCCGGCGCGCCGCGCGGCGGCGGAGAGCGTCTCGACGAGCTCCCAGGCGCCGACCGTCGGGCGCAGGCGCAGCGAGACGACGCGCTCGGCGTCGCTCGGCGGCGTGGTTCCGACCACGAGGATGGGGGCTTCGATCCCCGCCTGGCGCAGCTCCTCCGCCTCGTCCACGCAGACCACCGCGAGGCCGGAAGCGCCGGCCTCGAGCGCCGCGCGGCCGCAGCCGATCGCGCCGTGACCGTACGCGTTCGCCTTCACCACGGCCCAGAGCCGGGCGGACCCCGCGCGGGTCACGAGCAGGCGGACGTTCCTGGCGAGGGCGTCGAGGTCGATCTCCGCCCAGGTGGGTCGGCCGCCGTACGCCGAGGGGACGAGGGACATGGGGGCATGATACCCGTCCGCCGCCTCGTGGGCGCTGCCCCGGCCGGTCAGCCGCCGGTCTTCTCGGCGCCCGCTCCACCCGCTGCCGGCTTCTCCTTGGGAGGCGTGACGATCACCCGGTACACCTTCCGGATCCCGCCGCCGCCCGAGGTGTCGAACGAGCAGATCGTCGTACCCACCTTCCGTCCCCGCACGCCCCGGCCGTCGGCGGTGATCGCGACGACGGAGAGGTCGTCGCAGCGCGGCACCGTCCCGAGCCCCGTCTGCTGCTCACCGACCTCGACCTCGAGCTTCGCGAAGTCCTCCGCGAGCGCGGGCCGGGCGAGGGCGGCGAGGATCGCGAGGGCGGGGAGCGAGGCGCGCATGCGCCGATCCTACCGCAGCCGCGTGGCGCCGGCCCCTCTCGTGACGGCCCGAGCCTGAGCGCCTCTCCGGGCCGGCCGCTATGCTCCCGGCCGCATGTGCGGCCGCTTCACCGTGACCGAGCGGGACCTCGTCCGGCTCGCGCGCGCCCTCGGCGCGGAGGTCGATCCCGCGCTCGCGGCGGAGTGGCGGCCGCGGTTCAACGTCGCGCCGGGCTCGTCGGCGCTGCTCGTCCGGGACCTTGCCGCGGAGTCCTCCCCGCAGACGAGGGGACTGCTCCGCCTCGAGCGGGCGCGCTTCGGCCTCCCCGGCGTCGGCGCCTCGAAGCTCCAGATCAACGCGCGCATCGAGACCGCCCCGGAGCGGCGCGCGTTCCGCGCCGCCTGGGCGGCGCGCCGCTGCGTCGTGCCGGCGGACGGCTTCTACGAGTGGGGCGGGTCGGCGCGCGCGCGGCGCCCGGTCTGGTTCCACGACCCCGCGGGCAACCCGCTCCTCTTCGCCGCGCTCTGGGGCGAGGACGACGACGGCCAGCTCGCGTTCTCGATCCTCACGACCGGCGCGAACGGCCCGGTCGCAGCGCTCCACGATCGGATGCCGGTGCTCGTGCCCGCGGCCGGGCTCGCCGGCTGGCTCGCGGGCGGCGACGCGCCGGGGCCCTCGCCGGAGGACGCGCTCGTCGGGCGGCCGGTGTCGGAGCGCGTGAACGCGATCGCGAACGACGACCCAGGCTGCCTCGGGGCGCCCGCGCCGGAGCGGCAGCTCGCGCTGTTCTGAGGGCGCGTGGCGCCGCGCCGCTACTTCGCGGCGGGCGCCTTCGTGATCGACGCCGGCTCGGTCGCGGCCACGGACGCCGCCGGAGCGGCCTCGCCGGGCAGGTACGAGTCGAGGCTCGCGGTGGCGTGGCCGATCGAGAAGTCGGTGGTGATGCGCGCCACGATCCGGCGCGCGTCGTCGGTCAGCCACACGAAGCTCGGGTTCTTCTCGGCGAACTTCCCGGCGAAGGCGGTCGGGACCCGGACCTTCACGGTCTGGACCTTCCCGATCCCGGTCTCGAGCTCCTCGCGTCCCACCACCTCGACCTCGGCCGTGCTGAGGATCCGCCCGGTGAGGACGTGGAAGGTGTACTTCGTCCCCGGGTGGAGCTCGAGGTGCCGGAGCCGGTACACGAGCGAGACGAAGTCGATCGTCCCGGCCGGGATGCCGAACGTGCGGGTCTCGTCGCGCCCGGTGCTCCCCTTCTCACGGACGGTGACCTTGTTCTCGGCCCGGTCGTACCGGACCGTGTCGGTGTGCCGGTAGCTTCCCTCGACGGCGTCGAGCTGGCCGGAGCGCGGGAGGCCGGTCGCGGGGTCGACGTAGCTCGCGAGCTGCTGCTTCAGCGTCACGACCGCGGCGATCGAGGCCGTCTGCGCCTGAAGGAAGATCGGCGCGGTGGTCGCGTCCACCTTGCCGGAGAAGAGCCGCGCCTTGCCGAGGGTGATCCCGAGGTAGGAGAGCGTGTACTCCATCCGCTCGACCGAGTTCGGCGGGACGAAGGTCGTCGTCGCGATCGAGGTCACCCGGAGGTCGCCCGCGGCCGTCGAGGAGGACGGGTCCAGGCCGTCGTCCGCGGCGCGGGCGGCGGGAACGGCGAGCAGCAGGGCGAGGGAGCAGGCGAGCGATCGGGCGGTCACGAGGACCGGGAGCGTACCGCGGACGGGCGGGGGGCGGACAGGGGCCTACGTCCTACCCCGAGAACGACGCGTCGTACTCGGCGTCCTCGATCCCCACCGCCTGTGGCGTGAGCCGGAGCGTGCGCTGGCAGTCGAGCATCACCGCGAGCTCGTCGGTGGACCGCGCGCCGATCGATCCCTCGTACGCGCCCGGGTGCGGCCCGTGCATCACGCCTGCGGGGTGGAGCGAGATCGACGCCGCGCCGACGCCGCGCCGCGAAGTGAAGCTCCCGCGCGCGTAGAAGATCACCTCGTCCACGTCCACCGAGGCGTGCGGGTACGGGCACGGGATCGCCTCGGGGTGGAAGTCGAGCGGGCGCGGCACGAACGAGCACGCGAGCGCGCCGTGCATCGCGAAGGTCCCGTGGATCGTGGGCGGCAGGTGCACCATGCCGGTGCGCGGCTGGAACGCGAGGATCGGGAGGGCGAACGGGTAGAGCGCCCCGTCCCAGCCGACGACGTCGAGCGGCGATCCCTCGAGCGCGAAGCCGTGCCAGGCGGCGCCGCGCTTCACGACGAGCTCGCGGATCCCCTCGTCGAGCGGCCCGCGGAAGGTGGGGCGCCGGAAGTCGCGCTCGGAGACGGGCGCGTCCATCCGGAGCTGCCCGGTCTCGTTCCGCCAGCCCGACGGAAGGCGCACGCCGTTCGCCTCGACGACGAACCAGTGCTGCGGCCCGGCGTCGGGGAGGACCCGGTGAAGGAGCCCGCGCGGCACGAACACCCAGTCCTCCTTCTCGACGCGCAGGTCTCCGAGCGGCGAGCGGAGGAGGCCGCCGCCCTCGTGCACGAACCACAGCTCGTCCGCGTCGCCGTTCGAGACGTAGACCGGGTCCGGCGCGTCGGGCGCCGAGATCGAGAGGATGACGTCCTCGCTGAAGAGCAGCGGGACGCGCGCGTCCACCGGCGGACGGCTTCGCGCAGCGAGGGCGCCGGTGCGCAGGTGCCGACGCGAGAGCGGCCGCTCGCCGGCATCGCGCGGCGGCGCCGCGCCGTGCCGGGCGGGCGCCGGATGCATGACGTGGGGTCGGCCGCGGTGGTAGGCGAGCGTGTACGGGCCCTCGAACCCGCCCCGCGTGTACGCTTCCTCGTGGAGGAGCGCGCCGCCCTCGTCGCGGAAGGCGATGTGGTGCTTCCGCGGGACGGCGCCCTGGACGATCCGGTCGAGCATGGCGCTCGCGCGCCCTACGCGCGCCCCTCCTGCTCCTGGTCCCGCTCGATCGACTCGAAGAGCGCGCGGAAGTTGCCGGCCCCGAACCCCGGATCGCCCTTCCGCTGGATGATCTCGAAGAAGAACGGGCCGGCCTCGGGCTCGTGGTAGAGCCCTGCCGCGTCCCGCAGGAAGATCTGGAGCAGGTAGGCGCCGGGCCCCGCGCCGTCCACGAGGATCTGGAGCTCGCGCAGCTCGTCCACCGCCTCGTCGATCCGCCCGATCCCGCTCGTCCTGATCCGCTCCGGGAGCGCGTCGTAGTAGGTGCCCGGCGTGGGCAGGAGCTCGACGCCCCGCGCGCGCATCGCCCGGACCGCGCCGCGGATGTCCGCGACCGAGAGCGCCGCGTGCTGGATCCCGTCGCCGCGGTGGTCCTCGGTGAAGACGTCGATCTGCGAGGACTCGAAGGCGGGCCGCCACGGCTCGTTGCTCGCGAACTTCACTCCGGAGACCGGATCCCGCATCACCACCGAGCGGAGCCCGGAGCCCATCGCAGCCTCCTGCGCCGCGCGGCGCGCGTCCGCGGCGTCCTTCGTATGGAAGGCCACTTCCCAGAACTCCTCGAACCCGAGCACGTGCTCCATCCAGAGGAGCGCCGGCTTCATCGTGCGGAAGTTGGAGGTGACGTGGTCGATGATCCCGAACCCGAGCGCGTTCGAGCCGCCGCGCGGCGCCGCGTGCCGCGCCACGCCCGGGTAGAGGGCCTCGGCCCCGCGCCGCTCGACGAACCGGAAGTCCGCGTCGGCGAGCGGCGTCGTGATCTCGAACGCGCGGATCGTCCCGCCGGGCTCGCGCTGCTCCACGAGATCCGTGACGGGGGTGCCGCCCCGCTCCTCGAGCAGCCGGAAGCAGCGCTCGGCGTCCTCGACCTCGAACACCACCGCGCCGACGCCGTCCGGATGCTTGCGCAGCCAGCGCCAGGCGCGGCCGCCGTCGCCGAGCGGGGCGGAGCAGACGACGCGGACGCCGCCCGCCTCGAAGACGACGGAGCGCTGGCGGACCGCGCGCTCGTGGGCGGCCTCGCTCGCGCCGATCTCGGCGAAGTCGAGCCGGTCGAGGTAGAAGCGGCGGCTCCGCCCGAGGTCGTGGACGTGGAACTCGACCGCCTCGAGCCGGCGGATTCCGAGGGACGGGGGCGCGGTCACGGCTTCCTCCGATCCGGAGGGGGAGCGTCGGGCTGCCGGTCCGGGTGCGACGTCTGGAACGGCGCGAGCGCGGCACACGCCTCCTCGATGCGGCGCAGGGTCGGGAAGGGCGCGACGTCCACCGCGTAGCGGCGCGCGTTGTAGAGCTGCGGGACGAGGTAGCAGTCGGCGAGGCCGGGGGCGTCGCCGTGGCAGAAGCGTCCGGCGCCGCCGTCGCCCACCGCGCGCTCGAGCGCGGCGAGCCCCTGGGCGAGGTGGAAGCTCGCCCACTCGCGGTCGTACCCGGCGAGCTTCTCCCGGAGCATCTTCAGGACGAGCGCGTTCTGGAGCGGCTGGATGCCCGAGTTCACGTGCTCCGCCAGCGCGCGCACCCGCGCCCGCCCGGCGAGGTCCGGCGGCAGGAGCGGCGGGTCCGGGAAGCGCTCGTCGAGCCACTCCAGGATCGCCATCGACTGCACGAGGCGCAGCGTCCGCCCGTCTTCCTCCGCCTCGAGCACCGGGACCTGCGCGAGCGGCGAGCGCGCGCGGTGGGCGGGGGTGAGCTGCTCGCCCGCAACGAGGTTCACCGGCACCACCTCGAACGGGAGCCCCTTCAGCGCGAGGCCGATGCGGACGCGCCACGTCGAGGACGACCGCCAGTAGCCGTAGAGCCGGAGGTTCATGTCTTCACCACCCGCTGCGCGATCGCGCCGAAGAGGCTTCGCCCGGCCGCGTCGCGCATCTCGATCTCGACCGCGTCGCCAGGGAGGAGGAAGCGCGTGCGCGGCTCACCGTGCTCGACGAGCTCCTGCGCGCGCTGCTCCGCGATGCAGGAGAAGCCGCGCCCTGCACCCGCGTTCGAGACGGTGCCGCTCCCGAGGATCGTCCCGGCGGTGAGCCCGCGCGTGCGCGCGACGTGCTGCACGAGGTCGTGGAAGGAGAAGTGCATGTCCGGGCCCGTCTCGAGGGCCGCCACCTGCTTCCCGTTCCACCGGACCGAGAGCCGCAGGTGCACGCGGCCGTCGCGGAAGGCCGGGCCGAGCTCGTCGGGCGTCGCGGCGAACGGCGAGAACGCGGTGGCGGGCTTCGACTGGAAGAAGCCGAACCCCTTCGCGAGCTCGGCCGGGACGAGGTTCCGGAAAGTGACGTCGTTCGCGAGGCAGAGGAGGCGGATGCAGCCCGCCGCCTCGGCGGCGCGCGTGCCGCGCCGGACGTCGCCGAGGATCGCGCAGACCTCGCCCTCGAAGTCGAGCCCCCAGGTCGGATCGGGGAGGGGGATGTCCTCGGTCGGCGCGAGCAGGACGCCGCTGCCGCCCTGGTACACGAGCGGGTCGGTCTCGAGCGTCGGCGGCGGCTCCGCGCCGCGCGACCTCCGCACGAGCCGGACGTGGTTCAGGTAGGCCGAGCCGTCCACCCACTCGTAGGCGCGCGGCAGCGGGGCGAGGAGGTCGTGCGGGTCGAGCGGATCGCTCGGCGTGCGATCGCGGTCGAGGTCGTCCTCGAGGGCGCGCAGGCGGGGCTCGCACTCCGCCCACCGGTCGAGCGCCGCCTGGAGGTTCGGCGCGATCGCCCCCGCGTCGGCGGCCGCCTCGCCGTCCCGGCGCACGACGAGGAGGCGCCCGTCGCGGCTGCCGTCCCTCTGGGTCGCGAGCCGCATCGCACTGACGTTAACGGCCGGGTCGTTCGCGGGCGACCGGCGCGGGAAGGGGGCGCCCGTCCCGGGTGGGCCCCGTGCCTCGCTGGGGAGGGCGTTGCGCCCCCGCGAGGGAGGCCGATAAGTAGCGGGGGTGTCCGGGCTGACCGTCGGGGTGCACGGGGCGATCGGCGAGCTCCCCGCAGAGGCGTGGGACGCGCTCTCCGAGCACGAGCGCGGCGTCGCGAGCCCGTTCGTGCGGCACGCCTTCCTCGCCGCGGCCGAGGAGAGCGGCTCGGCGTCGCGGCGCGCCGGCTGGGCCGCGCGGCACCTCACCGTCCGCCGGGACGGCCGGCTCGTCGGCGCCGCCCCGGCGTACGTCCGCACCGGCTCGGACGGCGACTTCTCCCGCGACTGGGACCTCGCGGCCTCGGCCGAGCGCGCAGGGATCCGGTACTACCCGAAGCTCCTCCTCGGTGTGCCCTTCACCCCCGCGACCGGGCGGCGGATCCTCGCCGCGCCGGGAGAGGACCGCGCGGCGATCGGGGAGGCGCTCGTCGGCGCGGTGCGCGCGCTCGCGAAGGAGGACGGGCTCGGCGCGGTCCAGGCGATCTTCCCGGCCGCCGACGAGGCGCGCGAGCTCGAGGCGCTCGGCTTCGCGGTGCGCGTGGACTTCCAGTACCACTGGCGCAACGAGGGCTACCGCGACTTCGACGCGTTCCTCGAGCGGTTCCCGTCGAAGCGGCGGAACGCGATCCGCCGGGAGCGGGCCGCGCCGGCGAAGCAGGGGATCGCGATCCGGACGGTGCGCGGCGACGAGCTCTCGCGGGATCCGGCGCGCTGGGCGGCGGACTGCTTCGCGCTGCACCGCGGCGCGACCGACCAGATGGCCTGGGGGATGCGCTTCGTGAACCGCGGGTTCTACGAGCGGGTCCTCGCGGGCATGCCCGACGCGGTGGAGGTGGTCGAGGCACGGCGCGAGGGGCGGCTCGTGGCGATGGCGTTCAACTTCGCGTCCGACGCCCGGCTCTACGGCCGCTACTGGGGCGCCGCCGAGGACCACCCGTTCCTCCACTTCAACGTCGCGCTCTACCACTCGATCGAGGAGTGCATCCGGCGCGGCGTCGGCGTGTTCGAGGGCGGCGCGGGCGGCGAGCACAAGCTCACGCGCGGGTTCGAGCCGGCGGAGACGTACGCGGCCCACCTCCTCCTCGATCGCCGGCTCGACGCGGCGGTGCGCCGGCACCTCGCGGCGGAGCGCGGGCAGCGGGAGGTCGCGGTGCGGCAGTGGCGCGAGGAGCATCCGCGCCTCGGCGGGTGAGGGCGCTCACCTCGCGTGGAAGAGCGTGAGCGCCCTTCGCCAGACCGCTCCGCCGTGCGCGGCCGCGAGCTGCCGCACGTCCGCGAGGAGCGCGTCGAGCGCGTCCGGGCCGAGCGCCGGGCCTGCGTAGGAGAGCGACCGGATCACCGCGTCGAGCGCGTCCCCCTCGAGCCGGAGCTCGTCCTCGAGCCGCTCCGCCGCGGGCGCCCGCAGCCGGGCCGCCGCGTAGAGCGCGGCCGGGTCGGCGGGGCGCGGCCTCGCCTTCGGGTTCCGCGCGGCGAGGAGCTCCCCGAGCGCGCGGAGGAACGGCGTGTCCGCGAGCGCCGGCACGACGACGGCGAGCGCGCCGCCGGGTGCGAGCAGCCGCGCCGCTTCCGCCCCGCCGCGCGCCGCGTCGAGCCAGTGGAGCGCGTCCGCGACGAGGACGAGGTCGAACGCGCCCTGCGCGAGGCCGGTCTCCTCTCCGGCGGCGTGGACCGGGACGACCGCGAGCCCGGCGGCGCCGGTCGCGAGCGCGTCGAGCATCGCCCGAGCCGGCTCGACCGCGTGGACGCGCGCGCCGAGGCGGGCGAGGGGGATCGCGAGGTGGCCGGTGCCGGCGCCGAGGTCCGCGACCCGCGCGCCGGGACCGCCGGCGAGCGCGAGCAGCCGCGCAGCGAGCGCGGGCGGGTAGGGCGGACGGCGCAGGTAATCCGGCGCGAGCCGGTTGAAGACCCAGCGCGAGGGGTCCTGGACGGAGATGCCGCGGCGCGACACCGAGTCATGGTACCCATGACGGCGTGAAGGCGCTCGAACCTCGGGCCCGATTCCTTCGCGCCGTGGAGCGGCCGCGATGACCGCCCCCACCGAGGCGGTCCGCGCCGCAGCGCGGCGGGCGCTCTCGCTGCCGCAGGGGGCGCTCCTCGCCGAGTGCGAGGAGACGTTCTTCATCGCGAGCGGGCCCGGCGGGCAGCACCGGAACAAGACCGAGAGCGGCGTCCGGCTCGCGCATCCGCCGACGGGCGTCGTCGTGACCGCGACGGAGCGGCGCAGCCAGGCCCAGAACCGGAGCGAGGCGCTCCGGAGGCTCCGCGAGCGGCTCGCCGCGCTCGCGCGCCGGCCGAAGCCGAGGCGCGACACGAAGCCGACGCGCGGCTCGAAGGAGCGGCGCCTGCGCGAGAAGAAGCACCACTCCGCGCGGAAGGCGGACCGGCGAGGGTGGGAGTAGAGCAGACGCGCCGCGGCGCGGACCGGCTCTAGGTCGCCGCGACCTGCGACGCGAGCGGGACGCTGTCCACGAGCCCGGCGGTCACGAGCCGGTCGATCGCGCCGCGGACCTCGTCGCGCGGAATGCCCGAGGTCTCGAGCGCCTCGACGAGGTGCGGCACGCCGAGCCGCTTCCCGGAGAGCTCGCAGAGCACGACGCCGTCGCCGGGAGCCAGGAGCCGGGGGCCCGCCCAGGCGGCGAGCGCCGCGTCGAGCGCCGTGCGCCCGCTCGCACGCGCGGCGAGCACCGCCTCGCGATACGCCACCTGCGCCTCCTCGCCGGTCGTGGACAGCGCGAACTTCTGTCCCCGCGGCCAGCGCCGCATCCCGTCATCCCTCTTGGTCGGCAGCACGGCGGGGATCTTTCCGCCACGGTCGTTCGGATGTCAACCCGACCTGTCGGTACCCGCCCGGCGGTGGCGCTCGCTCGGGTCGGACGGCAGAGAACGTTTCGTGGGCACGACGTCGAACGCGGGCCGGCTCCGGGCCGCTCCGGGCTGGGGCAAGGCGCGCGTGCTCGCCGTCGGCCACTCGAACCGACCCGCGGAGGTGCTCGTCGAATGGCTCGTCGCAGCGGGCGTCGCGACGCTCGCCGACGTGCGCACCATCCCACGCTCGCGCGCGAACCCGCAGTTCGAGGGGCCGGCGCTCGCCCGGACGCTGGCGCGGGCGGGGATCCGCTACGCCCACCTCCCGCGGCTCGGCGGGCTCCGCCGCGCGCGGAGAGGCTCGGAGGAGAACGCCGCCTGGCGGAACGCGTCCTTCCGAGGGTACGCGGACCACATGCAGACGCCCGAGTTCGAGGAGGGGCTCATGGAGCTGCGGACGCTGGCGCGGGAGGGACCGGTCGCGGTGATGTGCGCCGAGGCCGTCCCGTGGCGCTGCCACCGCTCGCTCCTCTCGGACGCGCTGCTCGCGCGCGGGGTCGTGGTCGAGCACCTCGTCGGGCGCGGCCGGACCCGGCCTCACCGGCTCACGCCCTTCGCGCGGATCGACGGGCGGCGGGTCACCTATCCGCCGACGGACGACGAGGGTGGGCCGCGCGCCGCCGATGCGGCAAGATGAGGGTCATGCACGCTTCGCTCGCCGTCGCCGTCGCGCTCGCCGCCGCGCTCACGCCCACCGTCCCCTCCGCCGCCGCAGGCGAAGCCGCGCCCAAGCAGAAGCTCGAGCCCGTCGCGACGGTGGTGCGCCGGTCCGTCGAGTCCTACGGCGGGAAGGCCGGCTTCGCGCGCTCCGCGGTGCGCCGCGAGGAGGGGCGGGTGACCTCGCTCCTCCACCCGGGCGATCAGGGCCGCATCGTCCGTGCCCTGGCGCGACCGGGGAAGCTCCGGGTCGAGCTCCACTGGCCGGGCCCGTCGCAGGAGATCCGGGTGCTCGACGGCAAGCGCGGCTGGCGGGACGGCGAGGAGGCGGTCGGGCCGAGGCTCGACGCGATGTTGCTGCAGGTGGCGCGGCTCGACGTCGTCGCGCGGCTCGCCGCGCCGGCGACGAAGATCACCGACGGCGGGACGGCGATGGTGAACGACACCCTCGTGCGCGTCCTCTCGTTCGAGCCCGCCGCGGGGCTCACCGTCGAGGCGCAGATCGATCCGGCGACGGGTCGGGTGCTGCGGACGCGCGGCGCCTCGGCCCGCGCGCAGATGCCGGTCGCGTTCGAGACGACCTACGGCGACTTCCGGAAGGTGGACGGCGTGCTCGTCGCGTTCCACGAGGTGAACTGGGCGAACGGCAGCACCACCGGCGAGACCGTGCTCGAGAAGGTCGAGTTCCCCCGGGCGCTGCCGCCGGCGACGTTCGCGCCCTAGTCGAGCGCGCGCTAGGTCCCGATCCGCAGGAGCGAGATCACCGGGCGGTCCCGGTCGTATTCGCCGGTGAGGTCGAGCTCGCAGAAGATCGCCCAGTCGGCCTCTCCCGCCTCGTCGAGGATCCGCTGCACCGCCTCCCAGCGGCGCGGCGCGACCTCCTTCACGAAGGTGTGTTGCGGGCGCCGGGCGGCGGGGGTCGTGTCGATGCGCGGGTGGGCGGCGAAGTACGGGGCGAGCTCCGCCTCGAGCTCCGCAGCGGTCCACTCGCTCCCCGGGACGAGCGCGGCGCGCGCCGCCTCCCAGTCCTTCCGGGCGAGCGCGACGAGGAGGGCGTGCAGCTCGTTCCGGATCCGGGCCGCGAAGGCGCGCGGGTCCGCCCAGATCGGCGGAGGGCCGAGCGCCTCACGCGCGTCCGGCGCGACCGCCGCCTGGTAGGCAGGATCGCGCATGCGCTCCCACTCGTCGATGAGCGACGAGTCGACGCCGCGCACCGTCGCGCGCAGGAAGGCGATGACGTCGAGGACCTCCTCGTCGCGGTAGCCCTCCGGCACCGTCTGGACCAGGGTCTTGTAGGTCTCGGAGAGGTAGCGGAGGACGAGCCCCTCCGAGCGCTGCAGCTCGTACTCGCGCACGTACTCGGCGAAGCTCGCGTACCGCTCCACCATGTCGCGGGCGATCGACTTCGGGCGGATGTTCTCCTGCCCGACCCACGGGTGCTTCGCCGCGAACTCGTTGAAGGTGGCGTAGACGAAGTCGCGGTTCGGCTTCGGGTACTCGACGTTCTCGAGCTCCTTCATCCGGTCGTCGTACTCCATCCCCTTCGCCTTCATCTCGGCGACGGCGAGCCCCTTGGCGCGGTCGAGCTGCTTCCAGAGGATGACGTCGGGGTTCTCCAGGATCGACTCCACCATCGAGAGGACGTCGAGCGCGTAGGTCTCGCGCTCCTGCGGGATCTTCGGGAGGGTGTCGAGGAGGTAGAGCGCGAGCGTGTGGAAGAGCGAGAAGTCCCGCTGCAGCCCCGGCGCCGCGCGCAGGTAGCCGCCCCGGTAGCCGTCCACGCGGCGGAGCTCGACGAGCCCTGCGCCCCGGAGCGTCCGGAGCCGCTGCGCCGCGGTCCGGCGGTGCTTCGTGCGGACGTACTCGTTCCCGTGGGAGCGGCCGACGAGCTCCACGAGCCGCCCGTACCCGCCGCCGCGCCCCTTGCTGTCGCTCTGGAGCAGGTTCACGAGGAGCCCGAAGGTCGGCTCGAACCGGCTCTCGAGCGCCTCCGGCTCCTTCTCGCGCAGCCGCTCGAAGGTGTTCCGGTCGTAGGGGACGTAGCCCTTCTGTGGCGGCTGCTTCTTCACCTGCTTCTTCCCGGTCGCCTTCTCCTTCTCGGCGAGCCGGCGGTTCTCGCAGACGTGCTCCGGCGCCTGCGCGACGACGAAGCCGCGCTCGTCGAAGCCCTTGCGCCCGGCCCGGCCGGAGATCTGGTGGAAGTCGCGCGCGGACAGGATCGTGGTCTTCTCCCCGTCGAACTTGCAGAGTTGCGTGAAGAGGACCGTGCGGATCGGGACGTTCACGCCCATCCCGAGGGTGTCGGTCCCGGAGACGACCTTGAGGAGCCCGCCCTGCGCGAGCTTCTCGACGAGGAGCCGGTAGCGCGGCAGGAGCCCCGCGTGGTGGAGCCCGATCCCGTGGCGCAGGAAGCGCTGCAGCTCCTTGCCGTAGGGCGAGTCGAACCGCGCGCCCTGCAGCACCTCGGCGATCCGGGCCTTCTCCTCCTTCGAGGAGAAGTTCGCGGACATGAGGTTCTGCGCCTGCTCGGCGGCGGCGCGCTGCGTGAAGTTGACGAGGTAGATGGGGGCCTTGCTCGCCGAGACCAGCTCCTCGAGGGTCTCGTGGAGCGGCGTCTCGCGCCACTCGAACTCGAGCGGCACGGGTCGGTCGGCCCCGCGCACCGCGGCGACGGCGCGGCCGGTCGTCTCGGCGAGCGACGCCTCGACGGCGCGCGTGTCGCCGAGCGTCGCGGACATGAGGAGGAAGCGCGCCTGCTCGAGGGCGAGGAGCGGCACCTGCCACGCGACGCCGCGGTCCCGGTCGCCGTAGTAGTGGAACTCGTCCATGACGACCGCGTCGACCCGCGGCGCCGCCTCGCGGACGGCGAGGTTCATGAGGATCTCGGCGGTGCAGCAGAGGATCGGTGCGTCGCGGTTCACCGCGCCGTCCCCCGTCATCATCCCGACGTTCTCCGGCCCGAAGAGGCGGCACAGGTCGAAGAACTTCTCGTTCACGAGCGCCTTGATCGGGCAGGTGTAGAAGGAGCGCTGCCCCGCGGCCATCGCCTGAAAGTGCAGGAACGTCGCGACGAGCGACTTCCCCGATCCAGTCGGCGTAGCGAGGACGAGGTGCGATCCGTCGAGGAGGTGGAGGATCGCCTCCTCCTGGGCCGGGTAGAGCGCGAGCCCGGTCGACGCGACCCAGCCGACGAACCGGTCGAGCACGACGTCGGGCGTGAGCGTCGTCCCCGCGGGCGGGAGGAGCGCGGCGAGCGGGGCCTCGCCCGCGGCGTTGGGTCGGACCTCGGCCATCGGCGCAGGGGTGTACCGCGGCGGCCCGCGCCCCGCCAGCCGTCGCTACTTCTGCTTCCCCGCCCAGTCGCGGTACCACCCGCACTCCGCCAGCACCTCCTTCTGATAGGTGGTGTCGGACAGCGCGCGGAGCGCCGGGTACCACGTCTTGGATTCGCTCGCGCCGGTGCGAGCGAGCTCGCACTTCGCCGCCATCGTCGCGGCCTTCGCCTCGAGCTCCCGGTCCGTCGCGAGGTCGTGCGCCCGCTTGAACCAACGCTCCGCCATCGACGCGTCGCGAGTGGGGACGTGCGATCCGGCGAACACGGCGCGCGCGTTCCCCGCGAAGGTCAGGTTGTAGGTGCCGCTCCCGAGGTCGTACGCGGCCTGCGCCGCCCCCGGTCCGGTGCCCGCCGCCCTTCGCTCCAGCTCGGCGAGGCGCGCCACGAAGGACTTCAGCGTCCAGGGCGCGGAGGCGTACTTCGAGTGATCGCAGTCGTGGCAATCGACCACGTGCATGATGAATGGGTCCGTGCCGAGCCGGGCGCCCTCCGGCGTGCGGGAGAGCGCCCGCTCCGCGGCGGGGAAGTCGCTCCGGAGGAGGTGCAGCCGCGCCTGCTCCTCGTGGAGGTAGGAGACGCCGTACCCCGACGCCTTCACGAGGAAGCGCTGGAAGGGCGTCCTCGGGTCCGCCACGCGCGCGGTGAGCGCCTCGACGAACGCGGGCTCGTTCCAGGGCGTGACCGGCGGATTCTCGGGGAGCCACGAGGAGCGCCAGGTGGGGGAAGGCACCGCCAGCTCCGCCTCGACCGGGAGCCCGGCCTTCTTGCAGCGGTCGCCGACGGACCGCAGCGCGATCGCGCGCGCCGTCCCGGCGTACCCGGCGGCCGGCACGGTCTCCATCGTTCGCGCCAGCTCGTCTCCCACGCGGTCGTCCCCGGGGCGCCACGCCTTCGCGAGCGCGATCCCGAGGCTCGCGCGCGCCTGGGCCTGGACGGCGGGGTCACCCGACGCCCGCCTCGCCGCGCGGCCCAGCGCGGCGCGGGCCTGGGGAAGGTCGCCGCGGAGCGCGGCGAGGTGCCCCGCGACGAGGTCGAAGAGCCACGGCCGGCGCACCCCCTTCGTCTCCGCGAGCTTCCGCGAGAGCGCCTCGAGCGGCCCGCCGTCGAGCCGCTGGTGCTCGACCCGGTTCACCTCGCGCACCGCGAGCAGCTCGACGAGGTCGGAGCCGGGGTCGAGCGCGGCGATGCCCTGGATCCCGGCGATCGCGTCCTTCGCGAGCCCGACCATCTGCCACAGCTCCGCCTTCTCGCGCGCCGTCCCGGCGAGCGCGAGCGTCGCCCGCCAGTCCGCGTCCTCCATCGGGTGGAAGTCGCGGATCGTCGCGCTGTCGAGCGGCGGGTACGCGGCGTGGATCCGGGCGAGCTCCAGGTTCGCCCGCGCGTACCGCTTTGTCCGCCAGTGAGCCCCGGCCACGTAGTAGCGGCTGCGCCACCGCAGGCTCGCGGACGGGCCCCCGAGCGTCGCGGCGTTCGCGTCGGAGAAGCGCACGACCCCGTCCCAGTCCTGCCGGTGGAACCGCAGCCGCAGGAGAAGGAACGCGTACCGCTGCCGGAGGAACGGGTCCTTCGCCCGGGCGAGCGCCTTCTCCCCGTTCGTCTGGAGCGCCGCGGGGTCTCCGGCAGCCTTCACCCGCGCCTCGTGCTCCAAGCGCGCGCGCGGTCCGTCCCAATCCGAGGCGATGCCTTCCGCGAACGGCTCGACCCGCCGCGCGAAGCCGACGAGGTAGAGGGCGGGGACGAGCTTCTCGCGCGCCGCCGCGGGAGCGGTCGAGAGCGTGGTGCTCTCCCACCCGGGCGGCGGCTTCGGCTGCTTCCCGGCGAGGAAGAAGATGAGCCCTTCGAGGTCGGCGAGGGGGGCCTGGTAGAGCACCCGCTTCCAGTCGGCGGCAAAGGTCGTCCCGAGGTACCCGGCCCAGTCCGCGAGGAGCTCGTCCTGGTCGCAGCCCCAGCAGCCGCCGATCCAGGGCTGGAACGGGTCGTAGAACTGGGGCGTCAGCGCGGGCCCGCCGCCGATGACGTGCGGATCGAAGCTCGTCGCGCCGCTCGCGTCCTCCTCGACGTAGCCGCACGCCCACGCCAAGGCGGGCGCGGTCGCGAGCGCGAGGAGCGCGAAGAGGAGGACGGCGCTAGCGGAAGCTGAGGAAGAGCGCCTCGAGGGCGGGTTCGCCATGGTGTCGCACGTTCCTTTCCGAGAGATCCCAGTCGCAGTCGACCTGGAGCTCCCTGAAGGAGAGCCCCGCCGCGCCCGCGATCGCGCGGACCTGCCGGGCGACGCGCTCCGCGAGGGCGGGGAGGTCCGGGGCGCCGACGCGCTCGAACACCTCGGTCCGGAGGAAGACCACCGGGACGAGCTCGACGCCCGCGGGGACCGCGCCGGCCGGGAGGTCCACGACTGCGATGGGCCTCGGCGCGGCGGCCTCCGGGCTCCACGCGACGTCGAAGAAGCGGACGAGGAGCCGCCGCACCCGGAGCCGGACGAGGGCGTCGTGCTCCGCCGGGGAGAGGTCGAGCCGCGTTCGCCAGAAGTAGAAGGCGCGCGCCGGTCCGGTCGCGGGCGGGGGATCGCCGCAGCCTGCGAGGACCGCGGACGCGAGGAGTGGGGCGAGAATCACGGCGACGAGGCGTCGCGGCACGGGGCCTGAGCCTTCGCGCACCGCGCACCTGGAGTCAAGCGTGCGTCCCGGGATCACAGGACGACGAAGGGGCCCTCCACCTCCCGACCCGCGCCATTTGCCAGCGTTCTCGTATGTGAGCGCGGCGAGGCCGCTCCCGGCTCGACGGTAACGCAACGTGTCGAGCCCGTGTCCCGGGGTCGAGTGACCCGCTCCGGGACGCCTGCGGCACCGCGCCGCACACCGCAAAGTTTGTTAGCCTTCGCTGATGGTCGCTGCTCATCTCGCCCTGTGGGTGCTCCTCGCGGCCGCCGCCGCGCCCGCGTCGAAGCCGAGCGCGCCGAAACAGCCCGCTCCCGCTCCCGCTTCGAGGCCCTCGCCGCCGAGGCCCGATCCCGCGATCGCGAGCACGGTCGCGAAGCCGGACCTCTCGGTGCCGCTCCCGCCGCCGCCCGCGGCCGCGAAGCCCAAGGCGGCGCTCCGCCTCGCACTGCCCGACGTGAAGGTCTCGGGTGACCTTCCGCCGCGGCAGCTCGCGCTTCTCGAGACCGCGCTCCTCGCGGAGATCCGCAAGGTCGAGGGGGTGTCGGTCATCGGCATGAGCGAGATCCGGCAGATGCTCTCGTTCGAGTACCAGCGTCAGATGATGGGCTGCCAGGCGGACGGCCAATGCCTCGCTGAGATCGCGGGCGCGCTCGGCGTGGACGAGATGGTCCACGCCGCGGTGATCGTCGAAGGGAAGACGGCCACGTTCTCGCTCCACCGCATCAGCATGCGCCAGGCGCGCGTGGTCGGGACGCACACGAAGCGGCTCGACCGCGCCGGAGGCGAGGAGCTGCTCGGGGACGTCGGTCCCGCGGTCCAGCAGGTCTTCCCCGATCGGGCGCTCCGCGAGGGCATGACCCGCGGCGTGGACAAGTCGATCGCCCTGCGCCTCAACCCGCCCCCGCTGCCCCGCTGGCCCTTCTACGCCACCGCGGGCGCGGCCGTCCTCGCGGTCGCCGGCGGCGCGGTGGCCGGCGTCATGGCGAAGGACGCCCAGAACCAGTGGAACAGCCTCGCGCAGCAGTCGCTCAGCCAGCCCGTCCCGGGCGCCCAGCTGAACGACCTCGAGCAGACGGCGCAGAGCCGGGCGCAGACCGCCAACCTCCTGTTCATCACGGGCGGCGTCCTCGCGGTCGCGGCCGGCGTCGAGGCGCTCTTCACGGACTGGCACGGCTACCGCGCCCAGCTCGAAGTCTCCCCCACCGGCGCCGGCGTGCAGGTCGGGGGGAGGTTCTGACATGAGGCCCAGCCCCGTCCCGCACCGCCGCAGCGCGCTCCTCCTCCTCTCCCTCCTCGCCGGCTGCAAGATGGACTTCCCGGTCCCCGCGGGCGCGCAGGTCGCATGCGGCGCCGACGCCGACTGCCCGGGCGGCTGGATCTGCCCCGCGACGCTCCACAAGTGCGTCCAGCCGGGCGGCGACCAGACCGCGCCCGCACTCGCGCCGGGCACGCTCGTCGTCACCCCGGTGCGCGTCGGCCTCGCGACGGGGGCCGTGACGTTCGCGTTCCAGGTGAGCGAGGCGCTCGCCGCGGATCCGGAGGTCTCGATCCGGCTCTCCGGCCCGAGCGCGTCCACCCGCACGCTCTCCCTGCTGACCAAGGACGGCGCGACCCACCAGTACACGTACGTGTACTACCCGGTGCCCGGAACCGACCCGGAGGGCGACGTCGCCTTCGTGGCGCGGTTCGTGGACCGCGCGGGCAACGAGGGGAGGGTGGACCTCCCCGGCTCCGCGAGCTTCGACTTCACCCCGCCCGCGCTCGCCGTGGACGCGGGCAACGTGCCCGTGACGTCCGTGACGCTCACGCCCCCGGCCACGAGCCCGCTCCGCTCGGTGACGGCGGTGACGGTGGGCACGATCCTGCGGGTGGACTTCGCGTCCGCCGAGATGCTCGCCGGCGGCGGCGCCGCGCCGGTCGTCCGGCTCGGCTCGGGGGGCGCCACCCTGACGCTCGCGCAGCTCAGCGGCAACGGGCTCTCCTACGTCTACCAGGCGCTCGTGCCCGGTGGGCTCCCCGACGGCCTCACGCCGCTCGCCGCCCACCTCACGGACCTCGCCGGCAACACGAGCGACGTCTCCCTCGGGAACGTCGAGGTGAAGACGACGCCGCCCGCCTCGCCCGCGGTCGGCACCCACGACTGGATCCTGTTCCGTCGCATCCCCTGGGGCAGCCAGGCGACGGGAGGGATCGACGCCTACTTCCTGAAGGGCGCCGCCGGCTCGGTGCCGGCGAACGCGCTCGTGATCGTCTACTCGGATCCGCTCGTCGTGACGAGCGGGTCGACCCTGGTCGGCCGCGAGGTCGCCCGGACCTGGGCCGACGCGAACGGCGCCTTCGGCGGCGACGTCTCCGACCCGAGCCCATTCCCGCTCTACATGGGCGACTCGCCCGACGTGTACGTCGCCGCGGTGGACGCGGCCGGGAACGTGAGCGACGCCGACGGGAGCGCCGCGAATGGCAGGCAGGCCGCGCTCGTGCGGGACGTCGCCTGGACCGCCACCATGGCAGGCAAGGTCCAGGGCCGGACCTTCCCGAACCCCCACGGGTTCGAGGGCAGGCAGGTGTGGACCACGACGCTCGCTCAGCTCGGCGAGACGCCCATCGCGACGCCCGCGGACGTCGGGCTCCAGGACGGCGTGCGGGCGTCCACCCGTGGGGCGCCCCACTGGCTGCCGGCCCGCACCTATGGCCCGCTGAGCGCCCGCGCCGACGTCGGCGTGGCGCACGACCCGGTCCGCGGTTGCCGCGTCGCGTTCGGCGGCACTGGCTGGGACGGCTGCGACGCCGGGTTCTACTGCGGGCAGCGGGAGTCCTGCCAGGGCAAGGCGTGGCAGTCACCGACCGTCACTGACCCGGAGGGCGACGGAAATCCTTCGCTCGGCTTCGACCTGCCGCTCGTCTTCGCGGGCGGGCGCGGCGCGACCGTGCTCTTCGACGGGACCGACCTCTGGGAATGGAACGGATCGTCGTGGCGGAGATTCGTCATGACCGATCCGGAGGGCGACGGGAATCCGGCGCCGCGCACGGGCCACGCGATCGCCTACGACGAGGCCCGCCAGCGGCTCCTCCTCTTCGGCGGCGTGACGAGCCCGGGAGGCGCCTTCCTCGGCGACACATGGGAGACGGACTTCAGGTCGTGGAAGCGGGTGTGCACCGGGTGCGTCGCCGGGACGAGCGCGCCCGCGGCCCGGTCCGCGCACGCGATGACCTACGACCCGGTCCGCAAGGTGACGGTGCTCGTGGGCGGCCGCCTCTCGAGCACCCCGACCTACGACGCGGGCACGTGGACGTGGGACGGGGCGGCGGGGACCTGGACGCGGCGCTGCAACACCGGGACGTGCGCGACGGTCAGCCAGCGCGAGAGCACGACCCTCGCCTTCAACCCGCTCCTCGGCCACGCCGTCCTCTTCGGCGGGTCCGTCTCGGGGGGCTACAACGGCGCGACGTACGAGTGGGACGGCTCGGCTTGGACGCAGAAGTGCACGATCGCCCCGTGCAGCACGACCGTGCCCGTCGCGCGCAGCAACGCCTCCATGTTCCACGACCCGGACCGCGGCCGCACCGTCCTCCTCGGCGGCGTGTTGGGCTCGTTCGGCGTGGGAGAGTGCCCGGGAAACTGGTGCGGGACCGAGTGGGAGTGGAACGGGAGCGTCTGGACCCAGGTCGTCGCGCCGAACGCGGGGCCGCCGAGCGTGAGCGGCGTCACGCCGGTCTACGATCCGGTGCGGGACCGGGTGGTGCTCTTCGGTGGCCAAGGCGCCAGCTACTCGAGCGGGACGTACCTCTGGGACGGCGTCCAGTGGTCCAACGCGAGCCCGGGCACGGTGCCTGCGGCCCGCGCGAACTACGCCGCGGCCTGGGTGCCGAACGGGTCATACATCTGGATGGCGAACGGCGAGGACGCCGGAGGGCCGATCGCAGCCGCCCACTGGTGGAGCGGCGCGAACTGGTTCAACTACCTGACGTACCCGACCGCGCGCACGCGGAGCGCGATGGCGACGTCGACGCGGACGACGCCCGGCGCGGTCCTCTTCGGCGGCCGCGACGGCTCGTTCACCGCGATGTGCGACACGTGGGAGTACATCTCGCCCAGCTGGACGTCGGTGCGGAACTTCGCGTGCGGCACGAGCGTGGATCCCTCCGCACGCTACGGCCATGCGATGGTCCGTGCGGCGGGGTTCGGCCCGTTCGCGACCCCGGTCGTGGTGATGTTCGGGGGCCTCGCGACCTCCGCGGTCGTGAACGACGTCTGGCACTGGTCGGGATCGACCGTGGGATCCTGGTCGCTCGCCTCCGCCGACGGCACGCCGTCCGTCACGAAGCCGCCGCGCAGGACGGAAGCCGGCCTGCTCTTCGACGCGGCGCGGAACCGCGTGCTCATGTCCGGAGGGAACCTCGGGCCCGCCGTCTCCAACCTGAACTGCGTCGACAACTACGGCGGCCTCTCCTGCCACGACTACTGGGAGTGGTCGGGCGCGGCCTGGACCCGGGTCTACCCGGTGGACCTCTATGGTGACGGGAGCCCGACGCCCGGCTACCTCGAAGGCATCGCCTACGACACGACGCGCAACCTCGGGGTCGGCCTCGAGTCGGGGGGAACCAACCTTCGCACCTGGTGGTGGTACGGCGGCGCGGCCGATCGCCCGGGCGAGGTCATGTCGGTGATGTTCGACGCCGCGCAGGTCACCCGGCCGTACGACATCCTCGACCTCCAGGCGACCTGGGTCGGCGGAGGGACGGGCGCGCCGGGCGGCACGACCACGAACGGCGCGACGTTGCAGGTCTGGGACAACACCGCGTGGCGCACGATCTTCTCCAACGGGACGGCGAGCCCGACCTCGCCGGCCACGATGACCTGGCAACCCTCGACCCTGAGCGCCCTCGATCCGGCCTTCGTCCCGACCACCGAGCGCCAGCGCTTCCTGGTCGGCGACGGCAGGATGCTCTTCTTCGGCCTCGTTCCGAGCGCCGCGAGCGGCAGCGCGACCGGCATGGGCGAGGTCGCGACCGACTACGCCGAGGTGACGGTCCGGTACCGGCTCCAGTGATCGGTACTGCGGCGCCACGCCGCGATTCCCGGTAGAGTGGCCGCGTTCTTTCACGCGGAGGAGACCCGCGACGAGGCCTGGCGCGAGTACGCGGCCCTCCCGCGCTTCCGGCGCTCCCACGAGCGAATCTACGCTTGGCGCATCCGGCCGTGGCGTCCGGCCCTCGTCGCGGCCGCTGCGCTGCTCGCGGCGGCGCTCGTGCTCCGGGCCGCGGTGCCCGCGATCTCCGGCGGGCGGCCTCCGGCCGCGCAGGAGGCGGACGAGCCCTGACCTCGGCGCGGCGCTTGCGGCCTTCTCGCCCCGTTCGCCGCGGCGCGCGCGGCGTGTCCGCCGGACCGCCAAAGTGCGTCTAGACACCACATGTCCCGCGGCCAGTGGATCTGGCGGCAGGTCCGGGCGTGATGCAGAATGGCGACCATCCGGGACGAGGGTTGAGGAGTCCATGCACGCGCGAAGGTTCGCGATCTACGGCGGGTTGTTCGGCCTCAGCTTCCCCATCATCGGGACGGTGATCGAGGCGTTCACGCGTGGTTACGGCCTCGCGCCGGCCGGGCTCGCGCGCGCCCAGGTCGCCTCGCCGCTCCTCTGGATCATCGACACCGCGCCCTTCTTCCTGGCCGTGCTCGCGTTCGTCGCAGGCCGGAGCCAGGACCACGTCGTCGGCGTCGATGACGCGCGCCGGGAGGGCTACAACAAGACCGCGTCCGAGCTCTTCACCGCGGCGCAGGCGCTGCTCTCCACCGTCTCGTCGTTCTCGTCGATGACCGCCGAGACGGCCGCGTCGGTCCGCGAGACGACCGCGACCATGGGCCAGCTCGGCCACACCGCCACGAAGGCCGCCCTCACCGCCGAGACCGTGATCGGCCTCGCGCGCAAGGGCGAGCGGGCCTCGGTGGAGGGGCTCTCCGCCGTCGAGGGCACGCTCGCCGAGATGATGAAGCTCGCCGACGAGGTGCGGGCGCTCTCCGGCCGCATCGAGGCGCTGAACGGCCGGATGCGGGACATCTTCGAGATCGCCTCCGTCGTGAACTACATCTCGGACCGCTCGCAGAAGATCGCGGACCGCGCCGCCGCCGAGACCGCCAAGGCAGGCCCGGCCGCCAGCGGGTTCGGCAACCTCGTCACCGAGATGCGCCAGCACTCGGAGGAGGCGAAGCGCGCCTCGGTCCAGGTGAAGGGGATCCTCTCCGAGGTCCACAAGGCGATGCTCTCGGCGATGACCGCCGCGGAGGTCGGCATCCGCCGCGCGGAGCAGGGCGCCGCGGTGGCGTCCGGGACCGGCGAGACGATCCGGCGGCTCGCGAATGCGCTCAAGGAGTCGTCGAGCGCCGCGCAGGAGATCGCCTCCCTCGCCCAGCAGCAGGACCACGGGATCGACCAGGCGCTGAAGGCGATGAACGAGATCTACCTCGCGACGCAGGAGACGATGTCGTCCACGCACGCGGTCGCGACCGAGGCGAAGGCGCTGAACGACCTCGCGCTCGGCCTGAAGCGCGCCGTCGAGAGCTAGAGCCGCGCGTGCCGAAGTCGCCGCCCCGCCCGCCGTCCGGACCCCGACACACGCCCGCGCCACGGACGACGCCGGTGCCGCGCACGACGCCGGTCCCGCGCACGCCGGTCCCGCGGGCGAGCCCCGCTGCGCGCCCGCTCGGCGCGGTGGCGTTCGACGCGCACCCGATCCCGACCCTCGTCCTGGACGCCCGGTTGCGGGTCGTCGTCGCGAACGCGTCGGCGCGCCGCCTCTTCGGCGCGACCGAGGGGACGCCGCTCGGGAACGCGCTCGGCTGCATCGACGCGCGGTCGCCCGGCGGCTGCGGCTCGACCGATCGCTGCGGCGGGTGCGCCTTCCGGCGCGCCGCGGAGCGCGCGATCGCCGGCGAGCGGACGCGCGAGCGCGGCTTCGTCATCCGCGGGGACCAGGCGGAGCGCCCGGGCGACGCGCACCTCCTCGCCGCGGCGGTCCCGCTTCGCCACGAGGGGCAGCCGTTCGCGATCCTCGCGCTCAACGACGTGAACGCGGTGCTCGGCGATCCCGACGTGGTGAGGATCTGCGACGGCTGCGGGCGCGTCCAGGACGACGACGGCGCGTGGCACCCGCTCCACCGCTACCTCGAGGACCACCTCGGGATCGGCGATACGGGGCCGCTCTGCGGCGACTGCGCCGCCGGCCTGCCGCGCGGACCGTCCCGCCGACCCCCCACTTGATCGCCTGCCGGAAACCGGCATCCTCGACGGCGTGCTCGCCCCCGCCTGCCTGGCCCTCGCGCTCGCGGCCGCGCCGGCGTTCCGCATCCCGCTCGGCGCGGGCGAGCTCCCCGCGGAGCTCGCGCTCGAGCTGAGGACCGGCGCGGGCGCGTCGTCGCCGCCGCTCGCCTGGCGGAGCAAGGTGGACGGCTCCCTCGAGGGCACCGCCCACACCGGCGAGGTCGAGGCGGAGGTCCGGCTCGTGCCCGCGCCCGGCGGCGCGCGGACCCTCGAGGTCGCGCTCCGCTGGCTCGTCCCGGCGTCGCTCGAGCGGGCCGCGCTCGTCGTCTCGTGGCGCGGGAAGCCGAGCGCGCTCGGGCGCGACCTCGCGTTCGCGCCGCTCCAGGGCCCGCTCCGGGCCGGCCGCGGCACGCCCGTGCTCGTCGCCGCGGGCGGCGCGCTCCTCGTGGGCGGGCCCGGGCTCGTCGGCGCGCGGGCGGAGCCGGAGCGCGGCGGCGTGCGGGTGGCGCTCCTCCTCGACGACGCCGACGAGCGCCCGTTCTCGACGTACGACACCTGCCTCGACCACCTGCCCGACGGCGCGCAGGCAGGCCACTGGTCGGCGCTGGAGGTCCGGCACGCCTTCCGCGGGATCGCCCGCGCGCCGGGCGACGAGGACCTCGCGCGCGCGACGCTGTACCCGGCCGGCACGGGCGGCCCGCTCCGGCCCATCGTCGTGGAGCGCTGGCCCGCGGGCGCGCGCGCGGCGGTCGTCTTCACCGACCACGCCGATCGGACCGATCCCGACGCGCTCCGGGCGGTGCTCTGGGGGAGCTCCGACCCGCGCGCCGCGGGGGGCGCCGGTGCGGGGCTCCTCGGGCGCGGGCTGCGCGTCACCCGCACGTTCTTCGTCCACGCGCGGCAGGGCTCGCTCGACGATCCCGAGATCCGCCACCTCGCCGACGACCTCGCGGGGACCGGCTCGGAGGTGGCGCTCCACTCCATCTCGCCGGAGCGGGATGACCGCGACGCGGTGCGGGAGGGGCTCGCCG
>DASWCJ010000261.1:0-12739 GCA_036390155.1 Anaeromyxobacter sp. | reverse complement strand
ACGGTCGCCGGGACGGGGACCGGGAGCGTGGACGTCGTCGTCGACTACGTCGCGCAGCCGGTGATCGACCACGTCTGGCTCGAGAAGCGCGCGGCGACGCCGCAGGCGACCTGCTCGGTCCTTCGCACCGACGCCACGGGCACGTGCCCGGACAGCGTTCCGGCGGGCAGCGTCTGGACCGTCGCGTTCACGTTCGGGACCACCGGGGCGCACGTCGCGACCGCCTCGCTCACCGACGACTGCGGCGGGTCGGCGAGCCCGGACTCCGGCGTGACGCTCCCGGCCGGCACGGGCGGCGCGGCATTCCAGTGGACGTCGCCGGCGACCGCCGCGGTCTGCATCTTGAAGGCGAAGGTCACCGTCGAGGGGCTCGTCGACACGTTCCCGATCGAGCTCGTGGTCCTCGCGGCGACACCGGCCTCGGGGTACTCGATCGCTGGGACCGCGAGGACCTTCACGGGCGCTCCGCTGCCCGGCGCGACCGTCCGGCTGTGGCAGGACACGGGCACCACGCTCGAGTTGTGGGACGTCACCACCGTCGCCATCACGTCGCCGGACGGCTCTTACGTTTTCCACGATGTCCCGCCGGGACGCTACGCCGTCACCCCGGAGCTCGCCGGTGTCGCCTGGACGACCGAAACGCAGTGGCTCCCCGCGACCGTGACTTCCGCGGACGTCCTCGGGCTGGACTTCGCCTCCATCGATACCCGGGAATGGACCGCGGGGCCTGCGCCGGGAACGCTCTGGGGCCCGAGCCGCCAGGACCTTTCCCTTCCCCTGCATGCGCTCTGGGGTACCGCCCCCGAGGACGCCTGGGCGGTGGGCCAGCGGTCCCTCATCCTGCACTGGGACGGGACGGTGTGGGCCGGCGTGCCGAACCCCGCCTACGACCCGATCTTCCACTCGGACGCGAACTCGCTGCGTGCGATCTGGGGCAGCGGCCCGAACGACGTCTGGACCGTCGGAGGCCAGACGGTCCTCCACTGGAACGGCACGGAGTGGACGAGCGTGGCGCCGCCGCCGGCCCCCCCCAACACGACCGGCGATGACTTCTACGACGACATCTGGCTTTACGCGGTGTGGGGCAACTCGGCGAACGACGTCTGGACGGCCGGGCTGAACGGGGCGATCGGCCACTGGGACGGCACGGGGTGGCAGACCGTGACGGATCCTCTGATCGACAACTCGTACGACGGCATCTGGGGCAGCGGGCCGAACGACGTCTGGTTCGTGGGCGGCGCCGGAGCCGTCCTCCACTGGGACGGGAGCTACTGGTCGTCCGTGGAGAGCGGAACCCGGTCGCACCTCCGGAGCGTGTGGGGCAGCGGGCCGAACGACGTCTGGGCGTCGGGAGACTTCGATTCCAATGGCAGCGCGCTCATCCACTGGGACGGCTCCCGCTGGTCGAACGTCGCCACTCCGCTGTCGGACTGGAGCAAGGTCTCCCTCATCGCGGGCTGGGGGACGTCCGCGAACGACGTGTGGCTGGTCGGGCAGAAGGCCTGCAAGACGCTGCCCGGCAACCCACCGATCATCCTCGAGTGCGGCAGGAACATCCTTCACTGGGACGGCAGCGTGTGGTCCGTGCCGTCGAACCCGTGGAGCACGAACCCGTACTCCGTGGACACGTCGGCGATCTGGACCGGCGGAGACGGCGTGTACTGGGTCGTCGGAACCCTCGGAATCCTTCGCTACGGTCCGTGAGGTCGCGCCCGCCCCGGACGGCGCGGTGCGACGCCTCCCGAGCTCACGCGGTGCGCTGCTCCACCAGGCGCTCGAGCTCTGCCAGAGGGGCTCGTGGGCGCGCGACGTCGGCCACGAAGCGCGATCGCCCCCTTCCTCAGCGGCGCGGTGCGCCGCGAAGGAAGACTCCAGGCGCGATCGCCGGAGCGAAGCGTCCGACCGGGTGCCCTACCGCGACCGCGGCCTGGACGGCCCCCTGGGCCGGCCCGCCTCCGCGCGCCGCGCGGCGCGCGCGGCCTTCTCCGCGCGCTTTCTCGCGAGGAAGCCGCGGGGAGCCTCCGGCTCGGGCGGCGGCGGAGGCGGCGGGAGCGACGGCATCGCCGCGGGGTGCGTCGGTAGCGCGGGGAGCGCGCCCGGGAGCGGGGTGGCGGCGGGGGGGACGCCACCGGCCTTGCGGACCGGCTCGGCGCGGGCGGCGCTGCGCGGCCTCCGCCCGTCGCGCCGCGACGTCGGATCGAGCGTCCAGTGGAAGAGCCGCTTCACGACGAGGGTGGCGTACGCGCCGGGCGGCAAGGTGAACGCCACGTTCACGCGCATGCGCCCCTCGTTCAGCTCGTCCGGCCTCGCCTCCCCGAGCGCGAGCCGGCCGGGGTACGAGAGCAGCGGCCGCTCCTCGGGATCGAAGTGGATCTCGGGCGTCCCCGGGATCGCGAGGTCCGCGAGCGACATGTCCTCGCGGCCGAGCACCGAGAGCGCGGCGCGCTCGACGGCGGGGTCCTCGAACCGGGTGGTCGGGGCGAGGAGCGGGAAGGTCTTCCCGCGCAGCGTGCGCGCCTGGGCCGGATCGAGCTCCCGCGGGAAGAGCAGCGTGCCCGCCTGGTAGCGGATGGCGGCGAGATGGGAGATCCCGACCACCTCGCGGAGGTACTGCTTCACCCCCTCGTTCCAGAGCCAGCTCTGGTACGCGAACACCTGGAGGGCGCGCCAGCGCGGCTCGGTGCGGAGGATCGCGCCGCGGTGATCCGTCGGGTGCGCGCGCAGCCACTTCACGAGCGCCTGGTACCGCTCGGCGCCCGGGAACGGGTTGTGCCGGTCCCACTCGCCCCAGTGCTCCTTCCAGTAGCCCTTCACGCGGGCGTCGCCCGAGTGGTCGAGCTCGGAGGGGCGGGCGAGGATGTTCCGCAGCGCGACCTCGAACTCGCCGCGCATGAGGTCCTTCACGATGAAGCCCTGCCCGTGCTTGAGCGAGCCGAAGCGCTGCGAGTCGAAGTAGTTCACGACCCCGAGCCGCCGCACCTCCGCGACCGCGCCCGGGACGCGCGCGACGTCCTCCTCCGAGAGATCTCGGACCGTGACCGCGAACCGGTTCGACGTCGTGTTCGCAGCGGAGAGCGGCGTGCGGGTCCGGCCGAGGAGCTTCAGCCGGAGGTCGGGCTCCTGCACCTCGATGTCCCGCCCCTCGATCGCGACGAGCTGGGTGGTGCGCCCCTGCTTGTCCTTGAGCCCGCAGTAGCTCACCGCGGCGCGCGGGATCTTGAATCGGACGCAGAGCCGGTCGACCGCCTCGAAGGTCGAGAGCTTCTGCTTGTCCATCAGGTAGACCCAGTGCTTGCCGCGCGGGTCGTCGTCGAACCGCCACGACTCGGCGACCTCGAAGTCCTCGGGCCGCTGCTTGAGCCTCATTCGTCCACCTCGGCCGCAGCGAGGTGCGGGGCCGCTGGAGGGCTGGCGTCCGGCCAGACCCGAGTGTATGCACGTGGAGCCCGCACGGGAGACGCCATGGGACTGGGTTTCGGTGAGCTGCTCGTCATCCTCTTCATCGTCCTGCTCTTCTTCGGGGCGAACCGGCTCCCCGCCATGGGCGCGGGGCTCGGGAAGGCCATCAAGGGTTTCAAGGACGCGATACGCTCCGAGCCTCCCGCGGACAAGCCCCGTCCGCCGCCCGGTGCGTCCACGAAGTAGCCGCCGGTCAGGCGCGCTGCCGGTAGAACAGGGTGATCGTCAGGCAGTGAAACTCGTCGTCGGACGACTGCGTCACGATCCGGTCGACGATCTCGATCTCGGCGTTGGAGCGGATCCAGCGGGTGATCGTCTCGCCGAGCTCCTCCCGCTCCCTCGCCTTCGTGGCGGAGAAGACCTTCACGCCTGTGAACTGCATCGCGCTCTCCCGTTCGTCACTCACGCCGTCCCGTCCCTCTCCTGGCGCGACCCCGAAAAAGGTTGCCAGACGGGGGGGGTGGTGTCAAACGCACGTCCGCGCCAACCCCCGATACCGCCTCGCGGTTTTCGGCGGTCTTCCCCGGCGGAGCGGCTGGCCCTGCTTCCCACGGCTCCCTAGCTTCGAGCGGCGGGGGTGGAGCGCCGATGAAGGAACCGAAGAAGGGCTTCGCGATCGAGTTCATCAACCGGATCCGGACGATGGAGACGGCGGACCTGAACGCGCTCATCGTCCGCGAGGCGGGCGAGGAGCTCGCGCAGTTCTTCCTGTCGTACTCCGCGAAGCTCATCTCCCGGGATCCCGCGCGCGCGGTCGAGAACACCTCGAGCCTCATGCTGATGGGCTATCTCATCCGCGCGGCAGAGGAGCGGGACGAGCGCGCGCGGACGCTGATCGCGTAGGGTGTGGAGTCGTGCGGGCCGGGCGTGCTAATCACGAGCCCTGGCCCGGGGGTCCGCGATGCTCATCGACCTGCACGTCCACACGAACCACACGCGGGGCGGCACGCTCGCGCCGCGCGACGTGCTCCGCCGCGCCCGTGAGGCCGGCCTCGACGGCGTCGCCTTCACCGACCTGAACACGCTCGACGGCCTCGACGAGGTCCGCACCGCGGGCCGCGAGGAGGGCGTGCTCGCCCTCTGCGGCGTCGAGATCGCGACGGACCACGGCCACTATCTCTGCTTCTTCCCGGATCCCGCGAAGGTGCCCGCGCCGCCTCAGGTGTTCGGCTCGGCGACGCCGTGGCCCGCTCGCGAGGTCCTCGCCCGGGTGCGCGAGATGGGCGGCGCGGTGGTCGCCGCGCACCCGTACGACAAGAGCGTGGAGCGGCCGAGCGGAGACTTCATCTTCACGCTCGACGGCCTCTCCGCGATCGAGGGGTTGAACACGCGCCGGAAGGGGCCCGCGAACGACCTCGCCGTCGAGGCCGCGGACCACATGAATCTCCCGTGCACGGGCGGGTCGGGCGCGCTCGACCAGGTCGGCGAGGTCGGGAAGGCCGCGACCCTCTTCCGCGACCCCGTCGCGAGCGAGGCCGATCTCGTCCGGCAGCTCCGCGCGGGCACGGTCTGGTGCGTCGCGCTCGGCGTCACGCCGGGCGCGGCCGAGGCGAGCCGCGATCGCGGCGAGGGGCGCGGGGGTTCCGATCGGAGGGACCGGCGGGACCGGGGCGAGGGCAGCGGTCGGCGGCGCGCGCCCGGGGGCCGTGGTCGCGGCGGGAGATGACCGGGCGCTACATCGGGCTCGACGCCGGCGCGGAGACCGTGAAGGTCGTGGAGCTGGCCGGCGAGCCCGGCCGGCTCGCCTGGACGCGGCGGGCCCGACTCGATCACCAGAAGGATCCCGCCGCCGCGCTCCGCGGCCTCCTCGAGGGCTGGGGCTTCGCCGGCGCCGACGGCGCCTCCGCGACGGGCCGGCTCGGCCGGGCCCTCGCCCTCGAGCGGATCCCGGGCAAGCAGGCGCGCGTCGCGGGCCACCGCTTCCTGCACGGCGACGGCCACGCCGCCGCCGTGATCGACATCGGCGCGCACGGGTTCAGCGTGCTTCTGCTCGAGGCGGATGGGCGCGACGTCTACCGCGAGAACCCGCGGTGCTCGCAGGGGACCGGCAACTTCCTGCGGCAGCTCGTCGAGCGGTTCGGGCTCGACCCGAGGGAGGCCGACGCGATCGCGCGCGGGCAAGCGGCAGCGCCGCTCTCCGGCCGCTGCCCCGTCATCCTCAAGACGGACATGACCCACCTCGCCAACAAGGGCGAGGATCGCGGGCGGATCCTCGCCGGCCTGTTCGACGCCATCTGCGAGAACGTCCAGGTGCTCGTGAAGGCGAGCGGCCCGCGCGAGGTGACGCTCGCCGGAGGCGTCGGCCAGGCGGCGCGGGTGCGCGATCACTTCCGCGCCTTCCTCGCGCGCCGCGGGATGACGCTGCGCGACGAGGGGGAGGACGCGCTCTTTCTCGACGCGCTCGGCTGCGCAGCGCTTGCCGCGGAGCGCCCGGCGGCGCCGCCGGCGCTCGGGGCGCTCTTCCGGCCCGCGTCGCACGCCGCGCTCGACCGGCTTCCGCCGCTCTCTTCCGCGCTCGGCCGGGTGCGCCGCCTCCCGGCGCCGCCGCCTGTGTCCGGGACCGGGCCGGTCCTGCTCGGCCTGGACGTCGGCTCGACCGGCGCGAAGCTCGTCGCGCTCGACGCCGCGCGCGGCCGGACCGCGTGGGAGGGTTACCGCCGGACCTCGGGCGATCCGGTCGGGGCGGCGCAAGGGCTCGTGCGCGCCTTCGCGGAGGGGCCCGCGGGCGGGCGACCGGTCGCGGGCGCCGGCGTCACCGGCTCCGGGCGGGAGATCGTCGGGTCGCTCCTCGCGACCTGCTGGGGCGCCGACCGCGTTCACGTCCTGAACGAGATCGCCGCGCACGCCGAAGGCGCGCGCGCGTTCGACCCGCGGGTGGACACCATCTTCGAGATCGGCGGGCAGGACGCGAAGTACATCCGGCTCGAGGGGGGCCGGGTCGTGGACGCCGCGATGAACGAGGCGTGCAGCGCCGGGACCGGCTCCTTCATCGAGGAGCAGGGGCGCCGGCTCGGCGGGCTCGACGCCGCGGCCCTCGGGCGCGAGGCGATCGCGGCGGACGGCTGCGTGGCGCTCGGACAGCACTGCGCCGTGTTCATGGCGGAGATCCTCGACGAGGCCGCCGCGGCCGGCGCGGACCGACGCCACGTCGTCGCGGGGCTCTACGAGTCGGTCGTCCAGAACTACCTGAACCGGGTGAAGGGGCCGCGCTCGGTGGGCGAGGTCGTCTTCTGCCAGGGGATGCCCTTCAGCGCCGACGCGCTCGCCGCGGCGGTGGCGCGTCAGACCGGCGCGGAGGTGATCGTGCCGCCCTCGCCCGGCACCGTCGGAGCGCTCGGGATCGCGCTGCTCGCGCGCGAGGCCCTGGGCCCGGGCCGGGCCCCGCTCGATCCGGCGCGGTTCCTCCGCGCGCAGGTGGAGCGCAAGGAGGTCTTCGTCTGCAGCTCGACCCGAGGGTGCGGGGGCGCGGGGAACTCCTGCCGGATCGACCGGCTCCGGACCGTGGTGGAGGGCCGGCGCCAGTCGTTCACCTGGGGCGGCGCGTGCGCGCTGCACGACCAGGGAACGCGTGGCCGAAAGCTTCCGGACGGCGCGCCGGACCCGTTCCGCGCGCGGGCGGAGGCGGTCGAGGCGCTGATCGAGCGGCTGCGCGCCCCGGGAGCGGGGGCTCCGGCGGCGGCCCGCCGCGTCGCGATCGCCGAGGCGTTCCAGCTGAAGACGCTCTTCCCGTACTTCGCGACGCTGCTCCGCGGGCTCGGGCTCGAGCTCGAGGTCGTGCGGCCCTTCGCGCGCGACGCGCTCCGGCGCGGGATCGAGGCGGCGAACGTCCCGTTCTGCGCCCCGATGCAGCAGTACCACGGGATCGTGCAGGAGCTGGCCGCGACCGGCGCGCCCTACGTGTTCCTGCCGATGCTCCGCGAGCTGCCGCCCGTGCGCGACGAGAAGCACACCTGGCTCTGCCCGATCGTCCAGGGCGCGCCCGACGTCCTGCGCCACGACCTCGCGGGTGCGCTCGGCCCCCGCATGCTCTCCCCGGTGCTGCGGACCGGCGAGGGGTTCCTCGAGAGCGAGCGGTTCCTCGAGGGGATCCGCGCGCTCGCCTCGGACGTGGACGTCACCGATCCCGCCCGCGTCGCGGCGGCGCACCGGGCGGCGCGCGAGGCGCAGCGCGCCTTCGACCGGCGACTTCTCGAGCTCGGGCGCGACGCGCTCGCGCGCTGCCGCGCCGAGGGGCTCCTCCCCGTGGTCGTGCTCGGCCGCGCCTACACGCTCCACGACGAGGTCCTGAGCTCGAACCTCCCCGCGCTCCTGCGCGAGCAGGGGGCGGTGGCGATCCCGGTCGACTGCTTCCCGGTCCCCGACGAGGCGCCGCTCGTGGAGGGCGCGTTCTGGTCGTACACCCAGCGGATCCTGCGGGCGGCGCACGAGGTCCGCCGCACGCCAGGCGTCTACTCGATCTTCGCCTCGAACTACGGGTGCGGCCCCGACAGCTTCACGCTCCACCACTACGCGCGGCTCATGCAGGGGAAGCCGTTCGCGGTCGTCGAGACCGACGGGCACGCGGGCGACGCGGGGACGAAGACCCGGGTCGAGGCGTTCCTGCACTGCGTCCGCGAGGACCTCCGGTCCGGCGCGAGCGCCGCGGCGGCCCCGACGCCGCTCCTCGCCCTGCGCGCCTCGACGCTCCCCGAGGTCGCGGCGCTCGGCAGCCGCCTGCTCGTGCCGCCGATGGGGCCGGAGAAGGACGCCATCGTCGCGGCCTTCCGCGGATACGGCCTCGACGTCGAGGCGCTGCCGGAGGCGACCGCCGAGACGATCCGGATCGGCCGGCGGCACACGAGCGGCAAGGAGTGCTTGCCGATGACGATCACCGCCGGCGCGCTCCTCGAGCGGATCGCGGCCGAGCCCCGGCGCGCGTTCACCTTCTTCATGCCGGGGTCGAACGGGCCGTGCCGGTTCGGGATGTACCGGCAGCTCCACCAGATGGTGCTCGAGCGGCTGGGGGAGGGGGCGCGCGTCGGGATCTTCTCGCCGCCCGACCACGACTACTTCCAGGGCGTCCCCGCCGGCCTCGGCGCGATCGTGCTCGGCGCGATGGCCGGCTACGGCCTGCTCGAGGACGCGCGCCGCGACGTGCGCCCCGTGGAGCGGAGGCCCGGCGCTGCGGACGACCTCTACGCGCGCTGGGCCGCGCGGCTCTTCGAGACGGTGGAGCGCGCGGCGGCCGGGGACCTCTCGCCCGGGCGCGCGATGCTCGAGGCGGCCACGGGACGGGTGTACGGGATCCGCGACGTCGTCGCGGGCTGCGCGCGCGAGCTCCGCGCGGTGAAGGACCCTCGGCCGCACCCGACCGTGCTCCTCGTCGGGGAGATCTACGTCCGCTCCGACCCGGCGGCGAACGGGCGCGCCGCGGACGAGCTGGAGCGGCGCGGGGTGCGGGTCCGGATCGAGCCCGTGATCGAGTACATGCAGTATGCGGACCTCGTGCAGGTGCGGCGCGGACTCCGCAGGGGGCTCCGCGGCGCGCTCTCGACCCGGGTGCGGCGCCGGATCGTGGACGCGGTGCAGGGCGCGGCCGCCGCCGCGATGGGCTGGCCGCCTCACCCGCCCGTCGCCGAGCTCGCCCGCCTCGGCTCGGAGTACCTGCGCTGGGACCTCGAGCACGAGGCGGTGATCGCGCTCGGGCTCGCCGCGCGAGGCTGGCGCGCAGGCGAGCTCGACGGGCTCCTCGCGGTCGGGCCCCTCGAGTGCATGCCGAACAAGCTCGTCGAGGCCCAGCTCGTCCACCTCGGGCGGCGCGAGGGGCTGCCCTCCCTCACCCTCTCGCTCAACGGGGACCCGATCGACCCGGAGGTCCTGGACCAGTTCGCCTTCGAGGTGAAGGAGGGCTTCCGCCGCCGGGCCGCGGGCGCCTGAGGGGAGCGGGTGAGCTCAGCGCGCGCTGGACTGGCCGCGCGTCTGGTCCACCATCCGGTCGTACTCACCGTGGATGAGCGGCGACGCGACGAGGAAGTCCGCCGTCGCGCGGTTGCACGCGACCGGGATGTTGTAGAGCACCGCGATGCGCAGGAGCGCGCGGACGTCGGGCTCGTGCGGGTGGGCCTCGAGCGGATCCCAGAAGAACACGAGCACGTCGAGCTCGCCATCGGCGATCATCGCGCCGATCTGCTGGTCGCCGCCCATCGGGCCGCTCTTGAGCCGCGTGAGCGGGAGGTCCCAGCGCGCCTGCACGAGGGCGCCGGTCGTCCCCGTCGCGTACAGCTCGTGCTCGTGCAGGACGGCGCGGTTGTAGCCCACCCACTCGAGCAGGTCCTCCTTGCGGCTGTCGTGCGCGATGAGCGCGAAGCGCTTCCGCGACGACATCCGTACCCGATCGTTGCTGCGAACCATGCGTCCTCCGTTCGTCGAGCGAGGTGATCTAGTGGCGCCGCGCCCGCGACGCGAGGCCGAGTCGGTGACGTCGTGGTGAATTCCGGAGCGCGATTCGCGTGCAGCCGTTGCGCGCACGGCATGCAGCGCGGCTTCACCTCTCCCAGCGCTGCAGCCGCTCGTCCTGGAAGAAGGCCCGCCGCTTCCCGCCGGGCCACGTCCACTCCTCGGTGGCCGCGGGCCGATCGATCCGGCGCCGCTCGGGGAGGCCCCACGCCATCTCCACCGCGCGCGGCGACATCCCCTCGACGAGCTCCTTCTTCCCGATCGCGTCCCGCTGCTCCTGCGGCAGCGCGGCGAAGAGCGACGACGGATCTTCGGTCGCGAGGATTCGCTCGAGCTCGGTGCGGATCTCGTCGAAGGTGACGGCCGTCTGGGAGAGCACGAGGACCTGCGTCCGCTTGTCCCGGTCCAGCTCGAGCAGGGCCCACGGGTGGTAGCGCGGCGTGACCAGCACACGCTTCGCGATCGTCCAGCCGGTCGCGAACTCCACCTCGCGGATCCGGAGCGCCGTTCCGGGAAGCAGGACCCGCTCGGCAGGCGGCGGAGGGACCACGGTACCGTCCGGCCGCTCGACGAGGTCGAGGTCCGCGAGCGGCGCACTCGACAGGAGGACCTTCGAGTGATCCTCCCAGAACGGGGCCGCGTACACCGCGACCCGAAGCCAACGGACCTTGCCGTCGAGCTCGGACCGGACGCGCTCGCGCTCGGCGTCGGGGATCACCGCCCGCGGGGTGCAGGCGGCGAGGAAGCAGAAGGCCAGCACCGCATGGAGGGCGCGCATGCGCCTTCCATTGCCAGAGGTCCCCCCGCCGCACAAGCGGCCCGGCGGGCTCGCCCTCGGCCGGAGGGTCACTTCCGCTCGGCGTTCTTCCCCTCCTCGATGAGCTCCCGCACGCGCTGGCCGCCCTTGTGGCCCAACTCCGCGTAGCCCTTCGAGCCCAGCTGCTCCTTGCGGGCCTCGCCGCCGAGGCGGCCAGCCTCGCGAACCGTCATCGAACTCGTGGGGCGCTGCCCCTTTTCCCTGTCCGGCACGTGCAGCTCCTCTCGCGGGTGGTGTGGCGAATCTGGGAGCCCCCCGGAGGAGTGGCAAGGGGAGGCGGCAAGGAAGCGTTCCGGGTAAAACAAGGAGGGTGGCGATCCCGATCGGAGAGAACGCACGGCACGTCCTCGAGCGCCGCTATCTGCTGAGGGACGAGGGTGGGGTGGTCGTCGAGACGCCGGAGGCTCTCTTCCGCCGGGTGGCACGGGCGGTCGCGCAGGCCGAGCCGGCCGAGCGGCGTGGCGCGGCGGCGGAGGCGTTCGAGGCGCGCATGGCGGCGCTCGAGTTCCTGCCCAACTCGCCCACGCTGATGAACGCCGGCCGCCCCCGCGGCCAGCTCGCGGCCTGCTTCGTCCTGCCGGTCGACGACGACCTCGCCGGCATCTTCGACGCGCTGAAGTGGGCGGCGCTCATCCACCAGTCCGGCGGCGGCACCGGCTTCGCCTTCTCGCGGCTCCGCCCGCGCGGCGACGTCGTGAAGACGACGCACGGCGTGGCGAGCGGCCCGGTCTCGTTCATGCGGGTCTACGACGCCGCCACCGAGATCATCAAGCAGGGCGGGGTGCGCCGCGGGGCGAACATGGCGGTGCTCGCGGCGGAGCACCCGGACGTCGAGGAGTTCGTCGACGCGAAGCGGACGGCGGGGCTCGAGAACTTCAACCTCTCCGTGGCGGCGCCGTCGGCGCTCTTCCGGGCCGCCGCGGAGAGCGCGCCGTGGACGCTCCGGCATCCGCGGACCGGCGAGGCGGTGCGGACCGTCGACGCGCGGGCGCTGCTCGACCGGATCGCGGGCGCGGCGTGGGCGTCCGGCGAGCCCGGGCTCGTGTTCCTCGATCGCGTCGAGCTCGACAACCCGACGCCGGACGCGGGTCGCTTCGAGGCGGTGAACCCGTGCGGAGAGCAGCCGCTCCTGTCCTTCGAGGCGTGCACGCTCGGCTCGGTGAACCTCTCGCGCTTCGAGCGGGGCGGGCGGGTCGACTGGGACCGGCTCGGCGCGTGCGTGCGCGAGGCGGTCCGGTTTCTCGACGACGTCCTCGACGTCAACGCCTGGCCGCTCCCGCAGATCGCGGAGATCTCGCGCCGCAACCGGAAGATCGGCGTCGGGGTGATGGGGTGGGCCGACCTCCTGGTGCGGCTCGGGATCCCCTACGACGCGCCGGAGGCGCTCGCCGCCGCGGATGAGGTGATGGCGTTCGTGGCCCGGGAGGCACGCGTGGCGAGCGAGGCGATCGCGGTCGAGCGCGGGCCGTTCCCGGGCTTCGCGACGAGCGCGCTCGCGCGGAAGGGCCTCCCGCCGCGCCGCAACGCGACCGTCACGACCATCGCACCGACCGGCACGCTCGCGATCATCGCCGGCTGCTCGTCGGGGATCGAGCCGCTCTTCGCGCTCGCCTACCTGCGCCGTGCGCTCGACGCGTCGGAGCTCCGGGAGGAGCACCCCCTGCTCGGCGGGGCGCTCCGCGCCGCCGGCGCCGAGGAGGCGCTCGCGACCGTGCGCGCGATGGGGCGCGCCCGCGGGATCCGCGGCGTGCCCGAGCCGATCGGGCGGCTCTTCGCCACCGCATACGACGTCGCGCCGGAGGCGCACGTCCGGATGCAGGCCGCCTTCCAGCACCACGTCGAGAACGGCGTCTCGAAGACCGTCAACCTCCCGCGGCACGCGACGGTGGAGGACGTCGCCGGCGCGTTCCGGCTCGCGTTCGAGCTCGGCTGCAAGGGGATCACCGTCTACCGCGACGGGTCGCGCGAGCAGCAGGTCCTCACCTCCGGCGCGACCCGGAACGGCGAGGAGTGCCCGCAGTGCTCGGA
>DASWCJ010000260.1:0-6408 GCA_036390155.1 Anaeromyxobacter sp. | reverse complement strand
GCGGCGCGCGCGGGGCCGGGCTGGCCCCCTCCGACGAGCACGCCGCCGTCGCTGCGTTCGGACACGGTGTCCGTACGCGAGCCGGCGTGCACGCGGCGTGACAGCTTCGCGCGCCAGATCCGGTGACCGTTCGGGGCCGCGCCCATGGCGCTCGCCGTGCCCGCCACCGTACGGGAACGCTCTCGCGCGGAGCTGGCGCGCCCGGGCGTGCGCCGGCGTCTACGTTTCTCGACCCGCTCGACCGTCCGGTGCCGGTTGCGACTCTGGCGGCGGCGCAGGAGGAGGGCCATGCCCGAGGCCCTACGGGAGCGTTCGCCGAACCCGGACGTCCACCCTCGCAGCTGAGCAGTTACCCCGGAAGCGGCCGGCCACGATGTGACCGGCATTGGTTCTAACGTGCGCTCACCGCGACGGCGGCGGCGGCTTGGCCACGAGCTTCTGCCCGGCCCGGCGGCGGTACTCGCCGGGCTGGACGCCGCTCCACCGCTTGAACGCGCGGTGGAACGCGCTCGTCTCCTGGAAGCCGAGCGCGCTCGCGATGCTCGCGATCGAAAGGTGCGTCCCGCAGAGCTGGTGCACCGCCGCGTCGCGCCGCAGCTCGTCCTTTACGCCCTGGTAGCTCGTCCCCTCCGCCTCGAGCCGGCGGCGCAGCGTCGTCGGGGCGACGCGGAACTCCCGCGCCACGTCCTCGAGCCGCGGCCAGCCCGCGCCTCCGATCGAGCCCCGCAGGCGGCGCCGCACCCGGGCCGTCCAGCTGTCCTCGTTCTTGTACTTGAGGAACACCGACCGCGGCGCGGTCCGCAGGAACTTCCGGAGCGACGCCTCGTCCTGGATCACCGCCGCGTCGAGGTGCGCGGCGTCGAACCGGACCTCGGTGAACGGCGCGTCGAACGCGAGCTCCTGCGAGTACATGACCTGGTACTCCGCCGCGTGCGCCGGGCGCGGGTGCGCGAACGTCGCGAGCGTCAGCGGGATGCGCCGCCCCACCAGCCAGCACGCGACGCCGTGCACGAGCACGAGGAACGTCTCGTCCGCGAACCGGCGCGCCTCCGGGTCCGCGATCCGGTTCACGATCCGGAGGACCGCGCTCCCGCCCTCCTCCGCGAGCTCGCCGCGCACGTCGTCGAGCACGATCGCGAAGCCGCGGAGCAGCCGCCGGAGCGCCACCTCCAGCCGCGGCGCGTGGAGCACCGCCTGGCAGAGGAACGAGAAGGTCCCCACCTTCATGCGCCGCCGGTCGAGGCCGAAGAACTCGTCGTCGAGCTCTCGCGCGACCGCGAGCCAGGTCGCGGAGAACGCCTCCGCCGGCACCCGCGCGTGCGCCGCCCCGACGAGCTCCGCCGGCACCCCGCACGCGTCGAGGATCCGCGCGCGCGCCGCCGGCGAGAGCCGAGCGACGGCGGCCTCGACGAAGTGCATCGAGACGGTGTCCTTCGCGTCCTTCTCGGTGGGCGCCACGGACGGTGATCCTACTGCGCGCGGTCCGCGCCTGGCAAAGCGCGCGCGCCGTCCGTCGGCTCGCCGCGCGCGAAGACGCGCTCGAAGAACAGGAGATCTCCCCCGTCCGGCTCGCGGTGGAACGTGAACCCGAGGCTCGCGAGGAGCCCGCGGATGGGCTCGTTCTCTGCGAGCATCTCCCCCTCGAACCGGGAGATGCCGCGCGCGCGCCCGACGTCGAGCAGGCGGACGAGCAGCCTGCGCCCGATGCCCTTCCCCTGCCACGCATCCGCCACCACCATCGCCACGTCGGCCGAGCCCGGCCCGGTCCGCGCGTAGCGCGCCACCGCGATCTCCGTCTCACGCCCGTCGCGCTCGACGAGCCCCAGCAGCGCGAGCTCCCGGTCGTAGTCGATCTGCGTGAACCGGACGAGCATCTCCCGCGTCAGCTCCCGGAGCGCGACGCCGAATCGGAAGTGGCGCGCGTGGTCGGAGAGGCTCCGGACGAAGCTCGCCTCCATCTCCGCGTCCTCGGGCCGGATCGGCCGCACCAGGACGCGCAGCCCGCCCGCGAGCTCCCAGCGATCCACCAGGTCCGCGGGGTACGGGTGGATCGCCATGTGGTCGTAGCGGCCCGTCCCCGGCGGGCGCGGCGCGATCTCCGCTCGCGCCCCGGCCGCGTAGACCTCCCCTCCGACCACGACGAGCGAGCCCACGTCGAGCGCTTGGATCTCCGGGACCTCGCTCACGAGCTCCGAGAGCGCCCAGAGCGTCCGCTCGAACGCGGCGACCTCCGCCGGCCGCATCCCCGCCTCGGGAGAGAAGACCGCCGCGAGCCGGCTCGTCCGGACGAGCGTCCGGATGATGGCGGTGTCGAGCGGCGGCAGCGCGACGACCGGCTCGCCGGCGAGCCCGCCCCCCGTGCCCGCGCCGCGGCCGAACCGCAGGACCGGGCCGAAGACCGGGTCGCGCGAGACACCGACCCAAAGCTCCGTCCCCCGCACCCGCTGCCCGGCCACGCCGCGATCGCGCACGTCGATCGCCCCGAGGAGCCGCTGGAGCTCCGCGGTGGTGAGGAACGTGCGCCCCCGCTCGAGCGCGTGCCCGACGAGCTCCCGGGCGCGGTCGAGGTACGGCATCGCGTCCGCCGGGAGCGGCCCGGGCAGCTGGCGGAGCAGCTCCTGGCCACGGGCGTGGCTCGCCAGGATCCCGAACGCCTCCACGGCGCCTTCCGGCGTCGCGAGCTCCGGCACCCCCGCCTCGACGAACCGATCCCGCGAGGCGCGCACCGTCTCCTCGCCCATCCAGCACGCCACGAGCGGCTTGCGATGGCCGCGCCCCGCCGCGACCACGGCCGCCGCGGCCTCGAGCGGCCTCGCGAGGGCGTGCGGCGCGAGCATCGCGAGCACCGCGTCCACCCCAGGATCGGCGAGGCAGATCTCGACCGCGGCGCGGTACCGCTCCGGCCCCGCGTCGCCGAGCAGGTCCACCGGGTTCCCGTGCTCCCCGATCGCGGGCAGCGCTGCGTCGAGCCGCGCCCGCGTCTCGTCCGCGAGCCGCGGGACGGCGACGCCGAGATCGGCGGCCCGGTCGGCGGCGAGGAGCCCCGGGCCGCGCGCGTTCGTCAGGATGGCGAGCCGGTTGCCGCTCACCGGGTGCGGCGTCCCGAGGAGCGTCGCCGCCGCGAACATCGACTCGACGGTCGGCACGCGGACCGCGCCGGTCCGGGCGAGGGCCGCGTCGAACGCGTCGTCCGAGCCGCGCGGCTCGCCGGGTCGGGCCGGGCCGTGCCGTCCCGCCTTCACCACCACCACCGGCTTGATGCGCGCCGCGAGCCGGAGCCCGGAGAGGAGCGTCCGCGGGGAGCGGACCGTCTCGAGGTACACGAGCACCGCCTTCGTCGCCTCGTCGAGCGCGAGGTACTCGAGCACCTCCCCGAGGTCCACGTCGATCGCGTCGCCGAGCGACACCACCGTGGAGAACCCGATGCGGTGCGCGGCCGCCCAGTCGAGCGCCGCGGCGCAGATCGCACCGGACTGCGACACGAGCCCGAGCGAGCCTACGAGCGCGCCGCCGTTCGAGAAGCTCGCGTCGAGGGACGCGGCCGGGCGCAGGAGCCCGATGCTGTTCGGGCCGACCAGCCGGAGGCCGCCCCGCGCCGCCTCCTCGACGAGCACGCGCGCGAGCCCCGCGTCGCCGCCCCCGCGGGCCGCCGCCCCGGGCAGCCCGGCGGGGATGATCGCCCCGGCGATCCGGCGATCGGCGCAGGCCCGCACCGCCGCGCGGAGCGCGCCCTCCGGCGTCGCGAGCACCGCGAGGTCGATGTCGCCTTGCGCCTCGACGAGGAGCGAGCACGCGTGCACGCCGGGGATCTTCTCCGCGCCGGGGACGTCCACGGCGTGGAGCGCGCCCCGGAACCCGCCCGCGACGAGGTTCTCGAGGACCTTGCGCCCCACCGCGCCCTCGCCGGCGCCGAGCACGGCGACGGCGCGCGGCGCGAGGACGCGCTCGAAGGGGTGCGGGCGCACCCCTTCCTTATAGCAGCGGGGGACGCTCCACCGGGCGCGCGCGCCGCCGAGCTACCCGTCGAGCTTGAAGTCCTTGAGCTGGTCGCGCAGCGCGGTCTTGCGGAACTTGCCCACCGCGGTGCGCGGGATCTGGTCGAGGAAGACGAAGGCGTCCGGCAGCTGGTACTTCGCGAACCGGGGCTCGAGCCAGGCGCGCAGCTCCTCCACCGTCGCCTTCGCGCCCTCGCGCAGGACGACGCAGCCGACCGGCCGCTCGCCCCACCGCGGATGGGCGACGCCGATCACCGCCGCCTCCTTCACGGCAGGGTGGCCTATGAGCGCGTTCTCGAGGTCCTGCGAGCTGATCCACTCCCCGCCCGACTTGATGAGGTCCTTCGCGCGGTCGGTGATCCGCATCGAGCCCGCGGGATCGACGGTCACGATGTCGCCGGTGCGGAACCAGCCGTCCTTCGTGAACTTGTCGGCCTCGACCGGGTTCTGGAAGTAGCTCTTCGCGATCCACGGCCCTCGCACGTGCAGCTCGCCCATCGACTTGCCGTCCCAGGCGACCGTCCGGCCGTTCTCGTCCATGGCCCGCATCTCCACGAACGGGACGGCGCGCCCCTGCTGCGCGCGGATCCGGTAGCGCTCCGCCTCGGGCAGGTCCCGCTGGGTGGGGCCGAGCCGCGAGACGGTCCCCACCGGCGTCATCTCGGTCATGCCCCAGGCGTGCAGCACGTGGAGCCCGTGCCGCCTCTGGAACCCCTCGATCATCGTCTGCGGCGCCGCGGCGCCGCCCACCACCATGATCTTGAGCGACGACACGTCGAACGCCTTCGGGTCCTTGTCGAGCGCGTCGAGGATCGCGAGCCAGATGGTCGGGACCCCCGCGGTGAAGGTCACCCTCTCCGACGCGACGAGGCCGAGGAGGCTCGGCGCGTCGAGGTGCGGCCCCGGGAAGACCTGCTTCGTCCCGGTGAGCGTCGCGGTGAACGGCAGCCCCCACGCGTTCACGTGGAACATGGGGACGACCGGCATCATCACGTCGTCCTGGCTCATCCCGAGCGCGTCGGGCAAGGCGCAGGCGAGCGAGTGGAGCACCACCGCGCGGTGCGAGTAGACGACGCCCTTCGGGCGCCCGGTCGTGCCCGACGTGTAGCACATGCCGAGCGCCTGCCCCTCCTCGAGCTTCGGGATGGCGAAGCTCCGGGACTCCGGCGCGATCAGCGCGTCGTAGTCGAGCGTGCCGGGCGGCGGCGCGGCGCCGTGCCCCATCACGAGCACGTGCTTCGGGTGGACCTCCTTCGCGAACTTCTCCCAGACCGGGACGAGCACGTCGTCGACGATCAGCACCGTGTCGCCCGCGTGGTTCACAATGTACGCGAGATCCTGCGGCGAGAGCCGCGGGTTCACGGTGTGGAGCACCGCACCGGTGAGCGGCACCGCGAAGTAGATCTCGAGGTGGCGGGTGGTGTTCCACGCGAGCGTCGCGACGCGGTCGCCGGGCTTCACCCCGAGGCGCACGAGCGCGTTCGCGAGCTGCTGCACGCGGCCGTGCCACTCGCCGTAGGTGGTGCGGTGGATCGACCGGTCCGGCCGGCGCGTGACGAGCTCGGTCGAGGGGAAGTAGGTGCCGACGCGCTCGAACAGGTGCGCGAGCGTGAGCGGGAAGTCCATCATGAGGCCGTCCATCGCGCGACCCTCCGTTCCCCGGCGTGAGCTCGGCTGCGTCGGACCGAGCGTAGCGCGGCCCGCACGCCCGCGCACCTGCCGTGAGCGCCCTCGAGGGGCGGACGGCGGACCGCGGCGCACGTTGAATGCCGCGTGCCCTTCGCCCGTCGAATGGAGCGAACGGGAGCGAGGACGCTCCCCCTACAGGAGATCACGATGACTGCCAGCCTCAGGAAGTGGATCCCCGTCGCCGCCGCCCTGCTCGGCCTCGCCGGCCCGGCGCTCGCCGCCGAGTCGCACGCGGCGAAGCACGATCCGCAGACCGCGACCACCACCACGAAGGGCCACACGAGCAAGGCCCCGGCGACGCAGGAGAAGGCGCCGGTGAAGGGCCGCCACGCGAAGGCGTCGAAGTCGAAGAAGGGCGCCGCGAAGACCGTCCAGTCGAAGCCCGCCTCGCCGGCGGCGCAGCCCGCCGCGAAGTAGCGTGCCCGGCGTGGAGGCGGCGGTCGGGCCCCCTTTCCCGGCCGCCGCCCGCTCCAACACGGAACCCCTCGCTTGCCGGGACGAGCGGTGGCACCTTGCGGGGGTGTTCGGACGGGTAGACCGGATCTTCGGCGAGGCGATCGCCTTCCTCGACCGCTCGCGGCGGCTGCGGTGGACCGATCTCGCGCTCGTCGCCGGCCTCGGCGGGACGATCTACGGGCTCATGCTCCTCGCGCGCGAGTGGTCGGGCGACCTCCGACCGGCGGTCGAGATCGACCTCTCGCCCGCCGCGCTGCCCGGCTACGCG
>DASWCJ010000259.1:0-26671 GCA_036390155.1 Anaeromyxobacter sp. | reverse complement strand
GCGCGTTCGCCCACGGCGGGAACGGCCGGCCGCCGGTCGCGGACGCGTCCACGCCCGCCGAGGCGCCGAAGGGAGCCCACCCGTGATCTCTCGCCTGACCATCCGGCGGCTCGTCCTCATCTCGATCATCACCACGCTCGTCTCGCTCGTGCTGATGGTCGCCGGCATCGTCTATCCGAAGCCGCTCCTGCTCGTGCTCTCGATGAGCATGGGGCAGCTGTTCGGCACCCTCTCGCTCGCGCTCTACCTCCTCGCGATCGTGCTCGACCTGCAGGGCGTCGGGGAGCACGACGACATCCGCCCGCACATCGGGTTCGAAGGCGAGGGCGAGGACGAGAAGGAGGCCTGAGCCTCCCGCGGTCGGAGGGGCATCTCGCCCGTCCCTTTGTCGTGGGACACTCGCCTTGACCCCCGCCGGCAGGGGCTGCTACTCATGGCCGTCGGGCATGGCGGCGCACGTACTCTGAGGTGGGTCGATGGCCATCCGGGCGATCGCGGTCGAGGATGATGAGGCGGTCGCGAAGCTCATCGCGCAGGTCCTGACGTCGCACGGCTTCCAGGTTTGCGGGACCGCGGCGAGCGGAGAGGAAGGCGTCGCCCTCGCTCGGCGCGAGCGCCCGGACGTCGCCCTCGTCGACCTCGGGCTGCCGAGGATGAGCGGCGAGGACGTCATCTCCGCGATCCGCCGCGAGCTGCCCAAGACCGCCTGCATCGCGCTCACTGCCGTGGACATCCCCGCGCGCGTGCTCGGCGCGCTCCGGGCCGGCGCCGCCGGCTACATCCTGAAGCCCTTCCACGCCGCCGATCTCGCGCGCTCCATCGAAGAGGTGATGTCGGGCGAGGCCGCGCCGATCAGCCCGCGCGCGGCGAAGGTCCTCCTGCAGGAGCTCCGGGGTGATCCGCCGGACCAGCGCGCGAAGGACGGTCCCGCGCTGTCGAAGCGGGAGCTCGAGGTGCTGCAGCTGCTCGTCCACGGCCACACCTACGCGGACGTCGCGCAGGCCCTCGGGATCGCCGAGGGCACCGTCCAGACGTACGTGAAGCGGATCTACGAGAAGATGGACGTCTCGACGAAGGCCGAGGCGGCCCTCCTCGCGGTCGCCCGCGGGCTCGTGAGGCCCTAGGCGGACGGCGCCGGCGGCGCGCAGCACGGGTCGACGCGGGAGCGCCGGGCCGTTACGAGGGAGATCTCCATGTACCCACGCGGGGTTGCGGGGCTCGCTCGGATGTCCGGCGCGCCTTGACTTCCCCCGATCGCCCCCTATAATGAGGCCCTTTCGGGCCTCCGAACTAAGCGTAAATGCGCGTCAACATTGATGAAATCAAGGAAGCCGGCCTCCAGAGGAGCTGGGACGTCCCGCGCGAGCAGCTGGACGAGATGCTCGCGGGCGACCGAGCGGGCTACCGAGCGCGCGGTCCGGCGCACGTGGAAGTGAAGCTCGAGAAGATCGAGCGCCGGGTGCGCATCGGGGCGCGGGCGAAGGCGGACGTGACCGCGGAGTGCGGCAGGTGCCTCACCCCGGTCTCGGTGGACGTGCCGGTGGAGTTCGAGGTGACGCTCGTGCCGGCGGACGAGTACGGCGACGACGACACGTCGCGCGAGGATCGCGACAAGGGGCCGGTGGGCGGCAGCTTCGCCCCGAAGGCCGCGGACGAGGAGACGTACACGGGGAAGGTGATCGATCTCGACCCGATCGTCCGCGAGCAGATCCTGCTCGCGGTGCCCGGGTACCCGGTGTGCGAAGAGGGCTGCAAGGGGCTGTGCTCCGTGTGCGGAGCGAACCTCAACGAGCGGGACTGCGGCTGCGACCGCCACGTCCCCGACCCGCGCTGGGCGGGGCTGAAGAACATCAAGCTGTAGCGCCCGGATCGGGCGAAGGAGCGAGGACGTGGGTCTTCCCAAGAAGCGGACGAGCAGCATGCGGCGGGACCGCCGCCGCGCGGCGAACTTCAAGATCAAGCCGGCGAACGTGACGAAGTGCCCGAAGTGCAAGGAGCCGATCCTTTCGCACCGCGCCTGCCCGTCCTGCGGCACGTACAAGGGCGAGCAGATCACCGAGGCGCAGTAGCCTCCAATGGTCGATCCGATCGCGCCCGTCGCCGTCGATGCGATGGGGGGAGACAACGCCCCCGGGGCGATCGTCCAGGGTGCCGTTAACGCAGCGCGTAAGGGACGGCCGGTCGTGCTGGTCGGGCCCGAGGCGCGCCTGCGCGACGAGCTCCGGAGGATCGCGCCGGGCGAGTCGCTCCCCATCGACCTGCACGACGCCACCGAAGTGGTCGAGATGCACGACCACCCCGGCCAGGCGATGCGTCGCAAGAAGGACAACACCATCCGTGTCTGCTTCGACCTCGTCGCGTCGGGGCGGGCCGCTGCGATGGTGTCCGCCGGCAACTCCGGCGCGGTGATGGCGGGCGCCATCTTCGTGCTCGGGCGGCCGGACGGCGTCGAGCGGCCTGCCATCGTCACGACGCTGCCCGCGCTCGTGGGCGCGCCGATCATGCTCGACATGGGCGCGGTGGTGGACGCGAAGCCCATCCACCTCGTGCAGTTCGCGCTGATGGGCGAGCTCTACGCGCGCAAGGTGAACGGGATCGAGCGGCCCCGGGTGGCGATCCTCGCGAACGGCGAGGAAGAGTCCAAGGGGACGGAGATGACGCGGGCCGCCGCCGCCGCGCTCCGCCGCTCGGACATCCAGTTCGTCGGCTACTGCGAGGGGCGCGACCTCCTCACCGGCGAGTTCGACGTCATCGCCACCGACGGCTTCACCGGAAACGTGGCGCTGAAGTCGATCGAGGGGACCGCGAAGGTCATCGGCGAGCTCCTGAGGAGCGCGCTGCGCAGCACGCCGCGGGCGATGATGGGCGGGCTCCTCGCCCGTCCGGCGCTCGAGGCGATGAAGAAGAAGATGGACTGGCGCGAGGTGGGCGGCGCCCCGCTCCTCGGCGTGAACGGGGTCGGGCTCATCAGCCACGGCCGCTCCGACGCGCTCGCCATCGAGAACGCGATCCGCCGCGCGGCCGACGCCGCGCGTGCCCACTTCACCGACGAGCTCGCGCACGCCGTCGCGCCGTCGGAGTCGCTCCTCGCCCAGGCGGTCGTCGCCGGCGGGGACGGTCCCCCGCAACCCACCTCGCGCCAGCAGCCTCCCGGCGCCTGAAACCCGGAGCCCTCATGCGATCGCAGATCGTCGGAACGGGGTCGTACGCGCCCGAGAAGGTCCTCACCAACGCGGACCTGGAGCGGCTCGTCGAGACGAACGACGAGTGGATCCGGGACCGGACCGGGATCCGCGAGCGCCGGGTCATCGCCGAGGGCGAGGCGACCTCGGACCTCGCGCTCCGCGCGTCGCTCAAGGCGCTCGAGGCCGCGAAGCTCGATCCGAAGGACGTCGAGGCGATCATCGTCGGGACGGTCACGGCGGACTACCCGTTTCCTTCGCTCGCCACCGTGCTGCAGGGGAAGCTCGGGAACAAGAAGGCCTTCGCCTTCGACGTCTCCGCCGCCTGCGCCGGCTCCATCTACGCGCTCTCGGTCGCCGACCGGTACGTCGCCTCCGGCGCGGTGAAGAACGCCCTCGTCCTCGGCGCCGACGCGCTCACGCGCATCAGCGACTGGACCGACCGGAACACCTGCATCCTCTTCGGCGACGGCGCCGGCGCGATGGTGCTCAAGCCCACCGACGACCCGAAGCGGGGGATCTCGACCATCCGGCTGCACGCGGACGGCTCCCACGTCGGGATCCTGCTCCAGCCGGGCGGCGGGTCGAAGGACCCGATCTCGGAGAAGGTCGTGAAGGAGCGGACCCACTTCGTGAAGATGAAGGGGGGCGAGGTCTTCAAGGTCGCCGTGCGCGCGCTCGAGGAGAGCTGCCGCGAGGTGCTCGACGCCGAGAAGCTCACGCCGAGCGACGTCACCTACGTCATCGCCCACCAGGCGAACAAGCGGATCCTGGACGCGACGCTCTCCCGGCTCGCCATCCCGGCCGAGCGCTGCTGGATGAACCTCGAGAAGTACGGAAACACCTCGGCCGCCTCCGTCCCGATGACGCTCGACGAGGCGAACCGCGCAGGCTGGTTCAAGCCGGGCGACATCATCCTGATGATGGCGATCGGCGGCGGGATGGCCTGGGGCGCGGCCGTCGTCCGCTGGTGAGAGGAGCGACGAGGGACATGGGCAAGCTCGCGTTCGTCTTCCCCGGCCAGGGCTCCCAGGCGGTCGGGATGGGCAAGGACCTCCACGACGGGTTTCCCGAGGCGCGCGCCGTCTTCGAGGCGGTGGACGCCGCGCTCGGGGAGAAGCTCTCGCGGATGTGCTTCGAGGGGCCGGAGGAGGCGCTGAAGCTCACCGCCAACACCCAGCCCACCATCCTCACCGTCTCGGCGGCGGCCGCCGCGGTCCTCGCCGCGCGCGGGATCGTCCCCGAGCTCGTGGCGGGCCACTCGCTCGGCGAGTACACCGCCCTCGTCGCCGCCGGCGCCTGCGACGTCGCCGCCGCGGCCAAGGCGGTCCGCGCGCGCGGCTCCTTCATGCAGGAGGCGGTGCCCGCGGGGCAGGGCGCGATGAGCGCGGTGCTCGGGCTCGCTCCGGAGAAGGTCCGCGAGATCTGCGCCGCCGTCGCGGCCGAGACGGGCGGCGTCGTCTCCCCGGCGAACTACAACGAGCCGGCGCAGACGGTGATCGCCGGCGCCGCCGGCCCGGTCGAGAAGGCCGGGTTGAAGCTGAAGGAGGCCGGCGCGAAGCGCGTGCTGCCCCTCCCGGTGTCCGCCCCCTTCCACTGCGCGCTCATGGCGCCCGTCCGCGCCCGGCTCGAGCCGGTGCTGCGCGGGATCGCGTGGCGGCCGCTCGCGCGCCCGGTCGTGACGAACGTCGAGGCGAAGCCGAACGCGGACGTCGCCCGGGTCGTGCCGCTCCTCGTCGAGCAGGTCACCGCGCCGGTCCGCTGGATCGAGTGCGTCGAGGAGCTCGCGCGCCAGGGCGTGACGCGAATCGTGGAGGTCGGGCCCGGCAAGGTCCTCTCCGGGCTCGCGAAGCGCATCGACAAGACGCTCGAGGTGTGGAACGTGGAAGACCGGGCGTCGCTCGAGAAGACCCTCGCCGCGCTCGGCTAGCCAGGAGAAACCATGGCCTTCGACTTCAAGGGCAAGACCGTCCTCGTGACCGGGGCGTCCCGCGGGATCGGCCGCGCGATCGCGGTGGCGTTCGGCCGGGGCGGCGCGAACGTCGCCCTGAACTACGCGGGGAACGAGGCGGCCGCGAACGAGGCGCTCGCCCTCGTGAAGCAGGCCGGGGCGGCCGCGGCGAAGCTCTACAAGTTCGACGTCGCCGACCCGGCGGCGTGCGCCGCGGCGATCGAGGGGGTCGTCGCCGATCTCGGCGGCCTGCACGTCCTCGTGAACAACGCCGGGATCTCCATCGACCAGCTCGTCATGCGCATGAAGGACGAGGACTGGAACCGCACCCTCCAGGTGAACCTCACCGGGAACTTCAACCTCATCCGCGCCGCGTCGCGCACGATGATGAAGGCGCGCGGCGGGGCGATCGTCAACATCACCTCGGTCGTCGGCGAGATGGGGAACGCCGGCCAGGCCGCGTACGCCGCCGCGAAGGCCGGGCAGATCGGCCTCACCAAGGCGATCGCGCGCGAGCTCGCCTCGCGCAACATCCGCGTGAACGCGGTGGCGCCGGGCTACATCGACACGGACATGACCGCCGCGCTCCCCGAGGCGGCGAAGACGAAGATGACGGAGCTCATCCCGCTGTCCCGGCTCGGGGCGGCGGCGGACGTCGCGAACGCTGTGGTATTTCTCGCGAGCGATGAGGCATCGTACGTGACCGGCGAGGTGCTGCGGGTCAACGGCGGGATGTACATGTAGCCGCGAGGTTCGCGGCACGGGTTTCAAGCAACCAACCAACGGAGGTCGGGCATGTCGGCAACGATCGAGCAGAAGGTGAAGAACATCATCGCGGATCAGCTGGGCGTGGGCGAGGACGAGATCAAGATCACCTCGTCGTTCATCGACGACCTCGGCGCGGACTCCCTCGACATCGTCGAGCTCGTGATGGCGATGGAAGAGGAGTTCGAGGTCGAGATCCCGGACGAGGAGGCGGAGAACATCAAGACCGTCCAGGACGCGGTGGGCTACATCACGACCCACAAGAAGTAGCGCCGGGTGGCGCCGGGCCCCGGCGGGCCCGGCGCGCGGCGGAAGGCGGTCGAGGTCGAGGCCGGTGGGCCTCGCCCTCGCCGACGGTTGAATCACACGAGGTGAATCATGAGCAGGCGTCGCGTCGTCGTCACCGGACTCGGTCTCGTCTCGCCCGTGGGCGTGGGACTGGAGCCGTCGTGGTCCGCCCTCGTCGCGGGGAAGAGCGGCATCGCCCCCATCACGCTCTTCGACGCGTCCACCTTCCCGACCCGGATCGCGGGCGAGGTGAAGGGGTTCGACCCGGCGCAGTTCATGGACCGCAAGGAGGCCCGGCGGAACGACCGCTTCATCCAGTTCGCGCTCGCCGCGGCGGAGATGGCGGTGAAGGACGCAGGGCTCGACATGTCGAAGGTGGACGCCGAGCGCGTCGGCTGCATCGTCGGCGCGGGCATCGGCGGCCTCGGCTCGATCGAGGAGGAGCACACCACCTACCTCCAGAAGGGCGTGAAGCGGATCGGCCCCTTCTTCATCCCGAGCCTCATCGTGAACCTCGCGCCGGGGCAGATCAGCCTCCGGTACGGGATGAAGGGCCCGAACTTCTCGCCGGTGTCCGCCTGCGCGACGGCGAATCACGCCATCGGCGACGCGATGATCTACATCGAGCGCGGGATGGCCGACGTGATGGTGACCGGCGGCGCCGAGGCGACCATCACGCCGCTCGGCGTCGGCGGCTTCTGCGCGGCGCGTGCGCTCTCGGAGCGGAACGACGCCCCCGAAAAGGCCAGCCGGCCGTTCGACAAGGGCCGGGACGGGTTCGTCGCGGGCGAGGGCTCGGGCATCCTCATCCTCGAGGAGTACGAGCACGCCCGGAAGCGCGGCGCCCGGATCTACGCGGAGCTCGTCGGCTACGGCGCGACCGCGGACGCGTACCACATCACCTCGCCGGCGCCGGAGGGGGAGGGCGGCCAGCGCGCGATGCGGATGGCGCTCCGCGACGCCGGCGTGAACCCGGATCAGGTCGGGTACGTGAACACGCACGGCACGTCCACGCCGCAGGGCGACGTGGCCGAGTGCCAGGCGATCAACCGCGTCTACGGCGACCACGCGAAGAAGGGGCTGATGGTCTCGTCGACGAAGTCGATGACGGGCCACCTCCTCGGCGCGGCGGGCGGGCTCGAGGGCGCCGTGACGGTCCTCGCGATCGCGCGTGGCGTCCTCCCGCCGACGATCAACGTCGACGAGCAGGACCCGGACTGCGCCCTCGACGTCATCCCGAACACGGCGCGCGAGAAGCGGGTCGACTTCGCGATGTCGAACTCGTTCGGGTTCGGCGGCACGAACGCGGTCGTGCTGTTCAAGCGCGTCTGATCCACCGGCCGCCGCCGGCGCGTCCGCGCCGGAGCGGCGGATCGCGCATCCACCGCCGCGCCGCCCGCCTCGCGGGCGCTCGCTCGCGAGGGGCCCGACCGGGCCTTGCTCGCCCGCCTGCGCCCTCCGGGGTCCGTGCGTAGATTCGCTCGCGTGAGGCGCGCGTGACGCGATGGGGATTTCCCGAGCCCGGGGCGGCACCCGCGGAGGGGCTGCCCGAGGGGCGCCGCGAGCGCCGCGCCGTCCTGCTCGGCCGCTCGGCGGCGGGGCCGCTCTCGCTCGCCCTCAGCACCGTCGCGGGGATCGCGGGCGCGGTGCTCGCGCTCCTGCCGGCGGCCGTGGTCCGCCGTCCCGCGGGCCGATTCGGGCCCCGCGGCGCCGGCGCACCCGGAGGGGCGGTCGAGCCCGCCGATCCCGCCGTGCCGCGCTGATCCCGGCGCGAGGACGACCGTGCGCATCGGGATCGTCACCGAGTACTACGAGCCGAGCGTCGGCGGGATCCAGGAGCACGTGCGCCACTTCGCGCGGGAGGCCCGCCGCGTCGGGCACCGCGTCACGGTGGTCACGAGCACGATGCCGGACGTCGAGGACGGCGTCCGCCCTGCGCCGGACCCGGACGGCCCGGAGGTGATCCGGGTGGGGCGGTCCTTCCCGCTCTACAACAACGGCGGCGTGGGGCGCGTCACGGGCGGGCCGCGGCTCTCGAGCACCGTCCGCGACCTCCTGCACGAGGCGCGGTTCGACGTGGTGCACGTCCACGCGCCGCTCACGCCGGTCCTCCCGCTCCTCGCGATCCACCACGCCACCAGCCCGGTGGTCGGGACCTTCCACAGCCACTTCCGTCCGGGGCTCGCGTTCCGGGTCGCCGGGCGCGTCCTGCAGCGGTACCTCGACCGGCTCGACGCGGCGATCGCGGTGTCCCGCGCCTGCCTGGCGCCGCTCCAGGGGCGGCTCGAGGCCGACTTCCGGATCGTGCCGAACGGCGTCGACGTGGAGCGGTTCGGCGCCGGCCGGCGCCTGCCCGCGTTCGACGACGGGAAGCTGAACGTGCTGTGGGTCGCGCGGGTCGAGCCGCGCAACGGCCTCGACCGGATGCTCGCGGCCTTCGCGCTCGTGCGCCGCGTGATCGACGCCCGGCTCGTCGTGGTCGGGGATGGGCCGCTCCTCCCGCGGTACCGCGCGCGCGTGCCGGACGAGCTCGCGCGGGACGTCGTCTTCGCGGGGCGCGTGCTCGACGAGCGGCCCGACTTCTACGCGAGCGCGCACGTCTACTGCGCGCCCACGCGGATCGCGAGCTTCGGGGTCACGCTGCTCGAGGCGATGGCCGCGGGGACGCCGGTGCTCGCCTCCGACATCGACGGATTCCGGGAGGTGCTGCACCACGGGGTGGAGGGAGAGCTGCTCCCGCCCGACGACGCCGCCGCATGGGCGCGGTCGATCGTTCGGCTCGCGCGCGATCCGGCCCGCGCCGCCGGCTTCGGCCAGGCGGGGCGCCGCACCGCGCAGCGGTACGCCTGGCCCGCGGTGACGCGCGAGGTCCTCGGGATCTACCGCTCGATCGGCGTCACGGGGTGAGGAGTGCCGGCCCGCAAGAGGCTCCCCGTCGCGCTCGCCGTGCTCGCCGCGCTCTCCCTCGCCGGCGCGGGCGTCGCCGGGGTCGCGGCGGGCCACCTCGGCCCGGGGCTCGCGCTCTCCCTCGGCACGCTCGTCCTTGCCGCGGCGGCCCTCCACGCGCTCTGGCCACCGTTCGATCTCTCGGGCGCCTCGCTCCGGCGGGGAGACCGCCGGGCCCGGCGCGCGGCGCTCACCTTCGACGACGGGCCCTCGGACGACACACCCGCGGTGCTCGATGCGCTCGACGCGGCCGGCGCGCGAGCCACCTTCTTCGTCCTCGGCGCCGCGGCGGAGCGCCGGCCGGCGCTCGTGCGCGAGGTCGCCCGGCGCGGCCACGAGGTGGCGCTGCACGGCCACTCGCACCGGCGGCTCGCGCTCGCCGGGCCGCGCACGGTCGCCGCGGAGATCGACCGAGGCCGAGAGGCGATCCGGCGGGCTGGCGTCGAGCCCGCGCTCCTGTTCCGCGCGCCCCATGGCTGGAAGGGGCCGTTCCTCGGGGCGGCCCTGCGCCGTCGCGGGCTCCGGCTCGTCGCCTGGACCCGTGGCGCGTGGGACACCGAGCGGCCCGGCCCGGCCGCCATCGCCGAGCGCGCCACCCGGCGGTCGCGGCCGGGGGAGATCGTCCTCCTTCACGACGGGTGCGGGACCGACGAGATCGATCCCCGCCGCGACCAGACCGCGGCGGCCATTCCGGAGATCGTGCGGCGCCTGCGAGCGGCCGGGCTCGAGCTCGTGACCGCCGGCGAGCTCGCGGCGGCGACGCCCCCCGCGCACGCGGGCCGCCGGCTCCGGCTCGCCGGGCTCGCCGGGCTCGCGGCGCTGTGTGCATGGGCGCTCGCGCGGGTGGACGTGCGGGCGGTGGCGGCGGCCCTCGCGGGCGCGCACCCCGGCCTCCTCGCGCTCGCGTGCGCGGCCAACCTCGCCTCCCTCGCCGCCCACGCGGCGCGCTGGCGCGCGGTGGTCACGGCGCCGGTCCGGGTCCGCTACCGCGACGCGCTCCCCGCGCTCGTCTCCGGCTTCGCGGCGGGGCTCGTCCTCCCCGGGCGCGGCGGCGACCTCGTGCGCGCACACCTCCTCGCGCGGCGGTCGGGGGTCCCGACCGCCACGGTCGTCGCCGCCTCCGCCCTCGACTATGTCGTCGGCGCGGCCACCTTCGTCGTCGCCTTCGGGCTCCTCGGCGTCGCGGCCCCGCTCCCGGGCTGGGGGCCGAAGGCGCTCGCGGCGAGCGCGGCCCTGGCGGGCGCGGCCCTCGTCGCGGCCTGGCTCCTCCGTCCGCCGCCCGGGGCCTACGCGCCGGAGGGGCTCGCGGCCCGGCTGCGCGCCGGCCTCGGCGCCCTCCACGACGCGCGGGCGCTCGCGACCTCGGCGGCGTGGGGCCTCGCCGGCTGGACGGCGGAGTGGGCCATCGCGCTCGCGACGCTTGCCGCGCTCGATCTCCCGGCGACCCCCGCGGTCGCCGCGCTCCTCGTCGCCGCCGCGACTGCGGCGGCGGCGACCGGCGTCACCCCGGGGAACGCGGGCACCTTCGAGCTCGCGACGGCGCTCGCGCTCGGGGGGACCGGCGTCCCCGCGGGCGGCGCGCTCGCCTTCGCGCTCGCCTTCCACGCGGCCCACGCGGTGCCCGTCGCGATCCTCGGCGGCTCGCTCCTGTTGCGGGAGGGCGTCGCGCGCGACGGGCTCGCGCGCGGGAAGTGAGAAGGGCGCGGGCGAGCCCATGAACCTCCGGACGGTGGCGCGGTTGCGGTCCTGTGCGGGTCGCTCCCACACGTGACCGCCCCCATGGCAGAATCCGACCCCTTCGGAGGTCGAGATGTCAGATCGGGTGGTCTTCGGGTCGGATCACGCGGGGCTCGCGCTCCGCGCGGAGGCGGTGAAGGTCGCGAAGGCGGCCGGGGTGGAGGCGGAGGACCTCGGACCGTTCTCGGGCGAGAGCGTCGACTACCCCGACTATGCCCGCCAGGTGGGGGAGGCGGTCGCCGGCGGCCGCGCCCGGCTCGGCGTCCTCGTCTGCGGGACCGGCATCGGCATGTCGATCGCGGCGAACAAGGTGAAGGGCGTCCGCGCCGCCCACTGCGCGACCGAGTACGAGGCCCGCATGGCGCGCGCGCACAACGACGCGAACGTGCTCTGCATCGGCGAGCGGGTGGTGGGCCTCGGCCTCGGCGGCGCGATCGTGAAGGCGTTCCTGGAGACGCCGTTCGAGGGCGGGCGGCACGCACGGCGCGTGGAGAAGATGAAGGCGATGGAGGGGTGAATGCGGGCGCAGTCGAAGGATTGAACGGCCCTGCGCGGCGCGGTATGAACGCCCCTCCTCACGCCGTGGGAGAGAACCCGATGATCTCGAAGAATCGCCTCGCCGAGGTGGACCCTCAGATCGAGCGGCTCGTCCGCGAGGAGACGCGGCGGCAGGCCGAAGGGCTCGAGCTCATCGCGAGCGAGAACTTCGTCTCGCCCGCCGTGCTCGAGGCGCTCGGGTCTGCCCTCACGAACAAGTACGCCGAGGGCTACCCCGGCAAGCGCTACTACGGCGGCTGCGAGGTGGTGGACCAGGTCGAGCAGCTCGCGATCGACCGCGCCAAGAAGCTGTTCGGCGCCGAGCACGCGAACGTGCAGCCGCACTCCGGCTCGCAGGCCAACATGGCCGCGTACTTCGCCCTCGCGACGAGCTGGGGCGGCACCACCGCGGGCGGGCCCACGGGCGACACCCTCCTCGCGATGAGCCTCAACTTCGGCGGCCACCTCACCCACGGCTCGCCGGTGAACTTCTCCGGGAAGCTCTTCAAGATCGTCCCGTACGGCCTCGCCCGCGAGACCGAGACCATCGACATGGCCGAGGTCCGGCGGCTCGCGCAGGAGCACAAGCCGAAGATCCTGGTCGTCGGCGCGAGCGCCTACCCGCGCACGCTCCACTTCGACCAGTTCTCGGCCATCGCCCGCGAGGTCGGCGCCGCGCTGGTGGTCGACATGGCGCACATCGCCGGCCTCGTCGCGGCCGGGCTGCACCCGAACCCCGTTCCGCACGCCGAGATCGTCACCACCACCACCCACAAGACGCTGCGCGGCCCGCGGGGCGGCATGATCCTCTGCCGCGAGGCGCACGCGAAGATCCTCAACTCGCAGATCTTCCCGGGCATCCAGGGCGGGCCCCTCGAGCACGTCATCGCCGCGAAGGCGGTCGCCTTCCAGGAGGCGCTCCAGCCGGAGTTCAAGACCTACCAGCGGCGGATCGTGGAGAACGCGGTGGTCCTCGCCGAGGGGCTCAAGTCGGCCGGGTTCCGGCTCGTCTCGGGCGGCACCGACAACCACCTCATGCTCGTGGACCTGCGGCCGAAGAAGCTCACCGGCAAGGTCGCCGAGGAGGCGCTCGGGAAGGCCGGGATCACCGTCAACAAGAACATGATCCCGTGGGATCCGGAGAAGCCGATGACCACCTCCGGGATCCGCGTCGGGACGCCGGCGCTCACCTCGCGCGGGATGGGCGCGCTGGAGATGACGCTCGTCGCCGCGCTCATCGGCCGGGCCCTCGACGCCCCGACCGACGAGGCCGTCCTCACGCGGGTGCGCGGCGAGGTGAGGGATCTCTGCAAGCAGTTCCCGATGTACGAGGACCGCCAGTAAACGCTCCCCCGAGCCTGGCGAAGGACGATGCGCTGCCCCTATTGCGGTCACCTCGAGGACCGGGTCGTCGACTCCCGCGAGGCGCAGGACGGGCAGGCCACGCGGCGCCGCCGCGAGTGCGCCGGCTGCGAGCGCCGCTTCACCACCTACGAGCGGATCGAGGAGGTCCTGCCGCAGGTGGTGAAGAAGGACGGCCGCCGCGAGCCGTTCGATCGCGCCAAGATCGTGGACGGGGTCGCGACCGCCTGCCAGAAGCGGCCCGTCTCCGCGGAGCAGGTGCAGGCGCTCGTCACCGCGGTGGAGCGCGAGCTCCAGGAGCTCGGCGAGAAGGAGATCCGAACCGCGGTCATCGGCGAGGCGCTGATGCGGCGGCTGCGCGAGGTCGACGAGGTCGCCTACGTCCGCTTCGCCTCGGTCTACCGCGCGTTCCGCGACGTCGGCGAGTTCATGACCGAGCTGGAGGGGCTCGCCAAGAAGGACGGCGAGAGTCGATGAGGGGGGCGCCCGAGCGCTTCATGCGGCTCGCGCTGCGCGAGGCCGCGAAGGGTGCGGGGCGCACGAGCCCCAACCCGGTCGTGGGCGCGGTGGTGGTGCGCGGTGGGCGCGTCGTCGCCGCCGGGCACCACGCTCGCGCGGGCGGACCGCACGCGGAGGTGGTCGCGATCCGCGCTGCGGGCCGGCGCGCCCGGGGGGCGGACCTCTACACCACACTCGAGCCGTGCGACCACTACGGCCGGACCCCGCCGTGCTCGGTCGCGATCCTCGAGGCGGGCGTGAAGCGGGTCCTGGTCGGCTCGGCCGACCCGAACCCCCTCGTCTCCGGCAAAGGGGTCGCGCGGCTCCGGCGCGCCGGCGTCGAGGTGGTCGAGGGCCTCCTCCGCGACGCGTGCGACGCGCAGAACGCGCACTGGTTCACCTTCATCCGCGAGGGCCGGCCGTTCGTGACCCTCAAGGCCGCGGTGACGCTCGACGGCCGGATCGCGACCCGGACCGGCGACGCGCGCTGGGTGACCGGCGAGGCCGCCCGCCGCTGGGTGCACCGGCTCCGAGACCGCGTGGACGCGGTGCTGGTCGGCGCGGGCACGGCGCGCGCCGACGACCCGCGCCTCACCACCCGGCTCCCGGGCGGGCGGGGCCGCGACCCGATCCGGGTGGTCCTCGACACCGAGCTGCGGCTCCCGGCGCGGCTCGCGCTCCTGCACCCCCGCTCCGCGGCGCCGACGATCGTGGCGCACGCGTCGCGCCGCAGGCGCGCCCTCCCGCGCGCGTCCCCGGACTCCCGTCGCCGCGCGAAGCGCGGCCGGGGAGGGGGCGCGGGGGTCGAGCTCCTCCGCTGCCGCCGGGGGAAGGGGGGCGTCGACCTCCGGGACCTCCTCGCGAAGCTCGCCGCGCGCGGCGTCACCCACCTCCTCGTCGAGGGCGGCGCGCACGTCCACGCCCGGTTCGTAGAGGAGGGGCTCGTGGACCGGGTCGCGGTCTTCGTCGCACCGAAGCTCGCCGGAGCCGGGGGGGTCCCGCTCCTCGCCATGCCCGGCCCGGCCCGGATGCGCGACGCGGCGCGGCTCGAGGACGTCGAGGTGGAGCGGATGGGCGACGACGTCCTCGTCTCGGGGCGCCTGGTGACGCCTCGCCGCCGGCGCGCCTGACGCGCCCCGCCGTTGGCGAAAAACCCAGGACGCGGCTAGGATTGCGCCGAATCATGTTCACTGGACTCGTGTCGGATCTGGGCGCCGTCGAGCGCCTCGTGCCACGGCAAGGTGGCGCGCGCCTGACGCTCCGGCCCCGCTCCCTCCCGGTGGACGAGCTCGTCCTCGGCGAGAGCATCGCCTGCTCCGGCGTGTGCCTCACCGTGGCGGAGCGCGGCGGCGGGCTCGTCTCGTTCGACGCCGTCCCGGAGACGCTCTCCCGGACGACGGTGGGGGGCTGGCGCCCCGGCTCGCTCGTGAACCTCGAGCGCGCGCTCGCCCTGGGCGATCGGCTCGGCGGCCACCTCGTGCAGGGACACGTCGACGCGGTCGGCGAGGTGCTCTCGCGGGCCGCGGAGGGGCAGGGCGCGCGGCTCGCGATCGCGCTGCCCGCCGCGATCGCGCCGCTCGTGGCGGAGAAGGGCTCGATCGCCGTCGACGGCGTCTCCCTCACGGTGGCCACGGCCGGGCGCGACCGGTTCGAGGTGGCGCTCATCCCGGAGACGCTCGCCCGCACCACCCTCGGGCAGGCGCGGCCGGGGGCGAAGGTGAACCTCGAGGCGGACGTCGTCGCGCGCCACGTCGCGCGGCTGGGCGAGTTCGGCTCGGCGGGCCCGACCGCGGGCGACCTCGCCGCGTGGGGCTACGGGAGCGGCCGGTGAAGGACCACGCAAAGCACGCCGTGGAGCGCGTCGAGCAGGCGCTCGACCGGATCCGCGCCGGCGGGATGGTGATCCTCACCGACGACGAGGATCGCGAGAACGAGGGCGACCTCTGCATGTCGGCGGAGAAGGTCACCCCCGCCGCCGTGAACTTCATGGCGAAGCACGGCCGCGGCCTCGTCTGCCTCTCGCTCACCGAGGAGAAGGTCCGCGAGCTCCGGCTCCCGCTGATGGTCGACGAGGGCGCGAACACGTCCTCCTTCGGCACGGCCTTCACCGTCTCGATCGAGGCGAAGGAGGGGGTCACCACCGGCATCAGCGCCCGGGACCGCGCCCACACCATCCTCACCGCGGTGACGGAGGGCGCGAAGCCCGAGGACCTGGCCCGCCCCGGGCACGTCTTCCCGCTCCGCGCCCGCCGCGGCGGCGTGCTCGTGCGCGCCGGCCAGACGGAGGGATCCGTCGATCTCGCGCGGCTCGCCGGCCTGAAGCCCGCGGGCGTCATCTGCGAGGTGATGAACGACGACGGGACGATGTCGCGGATGCCGGAGCTCGAGGCGCTCTCCCGCGCCCATGATCTCCCGCTCGTCTCGGTCGCCGATCTCATCTCCTACCGGATGCTGAAGGACACCCTCGTGCGGCGCGCCGCGGAGGCGCCCATCCCGACCACGCACGGGGACTTCCGGGCGGTCGCGTACGAGAACGACGTCGACCCCCACCAGCACGTCGCGCTCGTGCGCGGGCGCTGGCGCGAGGGCGAGCCCGTGCTCGTCCGCGTCCACTCGAAGTGCCTCACCGGCGACGTGTTCGGGTCGGAGCGCTGCGACTGTGGCCCCCAGCTCCACGCCGCGCTCGAGCAGATCGCCCGCGCCGGCAAGGGCGTGCTCCTCTACCTCGACCAGGAGGGGCGCGGGATCGGGCTCGTGAACAAGCTGCGCGCCTACAACCTCCAGGATCAGGGCTGGGACACCGCCGAGGCGAACGTGCAGCTCGGCTTCAAGCCCGACCTGCGCGACTACGGCATCGGCGCCCAGATCCTGCGCGACCTCGGCGTCCGCAAGATGCGGCTCCTCACCAACAACCCGAAGAAGATCATCGGGCTCGAGGGCTACGGCCTCGAGGTGGTCGAGCGCGTGCCGATCGAGATGGCGCCGACCCTTCGGAACCGGGCCTACCTCGCGACCAAGCGGGACAAGCTCGGGCACCTGCTCACGCTCACCGCCGTCGCCACCGCGCGCACGGCCAAGGGTCGCCGCCCGGTGCGCGCGCGCCCGACGAAAAGGAGGAACGGCCGATGAACGTGTACGAAGGGTCGCTCGTCGCGACCGGGCTCAAGGTCGCCGTGGTGGTCTCGCGCTTCAACTCACTCGTGACGGAGCAGCTGCTCTCGGGCGCGCTCGACACCCTCAAGCGGCACGGCGTGAAGGACACGGACCTCGACGTGTTCCGCTGCCCGGGCACCTTCGAGGTCTCGGCGCTGCTCCGGCGGGTCGCCCGCGCTGGCCGGTACGACGCGGTGCTCGCGCTCGGCGCGGTGATCCGCGGCGGCACCCCGCACTTCGAGTACGTCGCCGCCGAGGCCACGAAGGGCGTCGGCGTGGTCGCCCTCGAGGCGGACTGCGCCGTGGCGATGGGCATCCTCACCTGCGACACGATGGAGCAGGCCCTGGAGCGCGCGGGCGTGAAGGCCGGGAACAAGGGGGCGGAGGCGGCGATGGCCGCCATCGAGCAGGCGAACGTCCTCCGCGAGGTCGCGAAGCTCGGCGGCCCCCGCCGGCGGGAGTGACCTTGCCCGCCCGCCGAACCAAGGCCCGCGAGCGCGCCCTCCAGGCGCTCTACCAGATCGACGTCGCCGCCGAGGGAATCGACGAGGCGCTCGCGCGGTTCTGGCGGAGCTTCGAGCCGGTGGAGCGGGAGGTGCAGTCGCACGCGGAGGCGCTCGTCCGGGGCGTCGCCGCGCACCGGCGGGCGATCGACGAGGAGATCGAGCGGGCGTCCGCGAACTGGCGGCTCGACCGCATGGCCAAGGTGGACCGGAACGTGCTCCGGCTCGCCGCATACGAGCTCCTCCGCACGGACGTGCCCGTGAAGGTCGCGATCAACGAGGCGATCGAGCTCGGGAAGAAGTACGGCTCGGAGAGCACCGGCGCGTTCGTGAACGGCGTGCTCGACAAGATCGCCTCCACGCTGCCGGAGGAGCGGCGGCGCGCGGGCGTCTGAGGAATCCGGAGAGGGGCGAGAGGGCGACGTGGCGCTGAAGATCGAGGTTGCGGAGCTGGGGCTCTCGGCCGTGGACGCGCTCGACGTCGACGCGCTCGCGGTCCTCGTCGGCCCGGAGCGGCCCCTGCAGGGGCTCGCGGGGTACGCCGATTGGCGGCTGTGTGGCGCGATCTCGCGGGCCATCCGGAACGATCTCTTCGGCGCGGCGCCCGGCGAGGCGCTGCTCCTGCCCTCCGGCGGACGGATCGCGCCGGCTCGCGTCTTCTGCTTCGGCCTGCCGGAGGTCCCGCTCGCGCCGGACGCGTTCCTGCACGCCGCCCGCACCGCCTGCGAGGCGCTCGCGCGCGCCGGGAGCGAGGCGTTCGCCACCGCGATGCCGCCCATCGCGGGCGGCGACGCGGCCCTCGCGGCGCGCCTCTGGCTCGAGGCGAGCCTGGTGCGCCCCGTGCGCCGGCAGATCCTGCTCGGCGAGGCGCGCGCGCTGCAGCGCGACCTCGCCACCGCGCGCACCGCCCTCGCGGTCGAGGTCGAGGTGCTCGCGCCGCCCTCGCGCGTGGAGATGCCGCCGCGGGCCCGCGCCTTGCCCCATGTGGGCGGCGTGGTACGTTGAGCGGGGCCGCCGCGGCACGTCCGCGCCGGCCGCCGCCCGATGACCACGGATAGGACGCCCAAGGCGGTCGCGGAGTTCGTCTCCGAGGCGCAGGAGACGATCGACCTGCTCGGGCGCGAGCTCATGCACCTCGAGGGCGGCGACCCGCCGCCCGACGCGGTGAACGCGGTGTTCCGCGCCGCGCACTCGCTGAAGGGACTCGCGGCGATGTTCGGGGTCGAGCGGATGTCCCGGCTCGCCCACGCCCTCGAGGACCTGCTCGACGACGCGCGGATGGGGCGCCGCCGCCTGGAGCGGTCCGCGCTCGACCTGCTCCTCGAGGTGCCCGAGGTCCTCTCCCGCATCATCGCGGAGGAGTCCGCCGGGGAGGCGCCGCGCACCACCGACGCGGCGGCGCGCCTCACCGACCGGCTGCGCGCGCGGGAGGCGCCCCTGGCGGCGGACGAGGGCGACCCGCTCGACGCAGTCGACCTCCCGCGCGAGGTCCGCTCGGTGCTCACCGAGTACGAGGAGCACCGGCTCCGCGCCAACGTGCAGAAGGGCGTCGGCCTCTTCCGCGTGCGGGTGAGCTACGATCTCGCCTCGTTCGACCAGGAGCTCTCGGCGCTCTCGGCGCGGCTGAAGCGGATCGGCGAGGTGGTCTCGACGCTCCCCGCGTCCGACGGGCGCGACCCCTCCGCGATCGCCTTCGCGCTCCTCGTCGCCTCGCAGGAGGCGCGGGACGTGGTCCAGCGCGAGGCGGGGACCGCGGCGGGGGTCGAGCCGATCGCCCGGACCGGCGCGTCGCCCGGGCCCGCGCCCGCCGACGGGACCCCGGCCGCCGCGCCTGCGCGGCCCCTGCCGGAGCGACCCGCCGAGGCCCCGCGCGCCGAGGAGGCGCCGTCGCTCCGGTCCGTGTCGCAGTCGGTCCGGGTGGACATCCACAAGCTCGACTGGCTCATGAACGTGGTCGGCGAGCTCGTGCTCGTGAAGTCCTCGCTCCAGTCGATCGCCGACCGGCTGAAGGCACAGGGCGGGGACGCGTCGCTGACCGGGGAGCTCTTCCACGCGAACCGCGGGCTGGAGCGGCGGCTGGCGGAGCTGCAGGACGGGATCCTCGAGGTCCGGATGGTCCCGCTCGACCAGATCTTCGACAAGCTCGCGCGGATGGTGCGGAAGATCGCGCGCGAGGTCGGCAAGGAGGTCGAGCTCGAGGTCTCTGGCGGCGACGTCGAGCTGGACAAGCTCATCGTCGAGGATCTCTCCGATCCGCTCATGCACCTCATCCGGAACTCGATCGACCACGCCATCGAGCCGCCGGAGGCGCGCGCGCGCGCGGGCAAGCCGCGGGCGGGGCACATCCGGCTCTCCGCGCAGCAGAAGGGGAACCACGTCCTCATCGCGGTCGAGGACGACGGCGCCGGCATCGACGAGGACCGGATCCGCGAGGTCGCGGTCGCGCGCGGCCTCGCCACCGCCCAGGCGGTGCGCGAGCTGTCGCGACGCGAGGTGATGAACCTCATCTTCGTGCCGGGGTTCTCGACCGCCCGGCAGGTGACCTCGCTCTCGGGTCGCGGCGTCGGACTGGACGTCGTGAAGAACAACATCGCGAACCTGTCCGGCATCATCGACCTGCAGAGCGAGCGCGGCGCCGGCACCCGCTTCGAGATCACGCTGCCGGTCACCCTCGCGATCATCCGGGCGCTGGTGGTCTCCGCCGCGGGCCGGACCTACGCCGTCCCGCTGAACAGCGTCCTCGAGATCCTGGAGGTGCGCGCGCGGGACATCCGGACGGTCTCCACGCGCGAGGTGATCTCGGTGCGCGGCTCGACCCTGCCGCTCGTCCGGCTCGCCCGCTTCTTCGACCTCGACGGTGCGTCCGCCCCCGAGAAGTTCTTCGTAGTCGTGGTCGGGCTCGCGCAGGAGCGGCTCGGCATGGCGGTGGACGACCTCGTCGGTCAGCAGGACATCGTCGTGAAGCCCCTCGGCGCCCAGCTCCAGAACGTGCGCGGCATCGCCGGCGCGACGGACCTGGGGAGCCGCCGCACCGTCCTCGTGCTCGACGTCGGCGCCGTCATCGAAGAAGTCGTCTCCGGAGACGGGCTCCACGAGCCCGCGCCCCCGATCCCGCTGCGGAGGGCGTGAGGCGCCTGCGCCTCCGCTGCCCGATGTACCTCGAGTTCTTCGGCCTCTCCAGGAAGCCCTTCTCGAAGACGCCCGACCCCGAGTTCCTCTTCCCGTCCCGGCAGCACGCGGAGGCGCTCGCCCGGCTCTCGCACGCGCTCGAGGAGCGCGAGGTGGCGGTGCTCACCGGCGAGATCGGGGCGGGGAAGACCACGCTCTCTCGCGCGCTCGTCGACGCGTACGTCGATCGCTGCCGCTTCAGCTTCGTCATCCACCCCGCGCTGCCCGCGGCGCAGCTCCTCGGGGCGATCGGCGAGGGGTTCGGGCTCCCGCGGGCGCGCCGGAAGGCAGACGCGTTCGCGGCGCTCGCCGAGCACGTGGCGCGCCTCGACGGCGAGGGGCGGTTCGCGGTCGTCGTCGTCGACGAGGCGCAGCTCCTCCCCGGACGCGCCGCCTTCGACGAGCTCCGGCTCCTCACGAACCTCGCCGCGGACGACCGCGCCCTGGTGGGGCTCGTCCTGGTGGGCCAGCCCGAGCTCCGCGAGCGGCTCCGCGACCGCGGCGGCGAGGCGTTCGCGCAGCGGGTGGGGGTCGCCTACCACGTCGGCGCGCTCGACGCGGGCGAGACCGGCCGGTATCTCGCCCACCGGCTCTCCGTCGCGGGCCGCCGCGAGCCGCTCTTCGAGGCCGGCGCCGTGGAGGCGATGCACCGGCTCTCCGGCGGCGTGCCGCGGCGGGTGAACCAGCTCGCGGCGAACGCGCTCCTCGAGGCCTTCGCCCGCGAGGCGGCGACCGTCGGCGCCGAGGTGGTCGAGGCGGCCGCGGCCGACCTCGCCGCGCACCTGGGAAGCGCCGAGCGGGCGCGGTAGACTCGGGGCGCCGCGGGGCAGCCGAAATGGACTTCCTGGAGATCCGGAAGAGGGCCAAGGAGCGGGCCCGGGCGCGAGAGGCCGAGGAGGCCGCCGCCAGGGCGCGCGACGCCGCGCCTCGCGAGCAAACGCCGCACTCCCCCTCGACCCTTCCCGCGGACGCCCCGGTCCTCACCGAGGACGACGTCCTCCAGGGCGCCCTCGCGGCCCGGCTCCAGGGGCTGCCCGAGGCGCCCAGGGAGGCCCCGCCCGACGAGGGGAAGTTCCGCACCTGGCGCCCCGGCTCCGGCGCGCCGCCGTACGTCCCACCGGTTCCCGGGCCGGTGCTCGAGCCCGACCACCCCGCGCGCGCGGGGGAGTTCGCGGTGGTCTCGCCCGCGGCCCTCGCGAAGGGGCCCGTCGCGTCGCGGCGCCCTCCGCCCGCCGCGGCCCCCGCGCCAGTGCCCGCGCCGCCTCCCTCGCCCACGGATCCGCTCGAGGAGTTCTTCTTCCGCGACGACGAGGCGGGTCCCGCGCTCGGCGAGCTCGCCGCCCCGGACGCGGTCGCCGTGGCGGCGGCGCCGGTGCTCGCGCGCGAGGAGTTCCTCACCTTCCTGCTCGGCGCGGAGGAGTTCGCCGTCGCGATCGAGCGCGTCCGCGAGGTGGTCCGCTCGCCGCCGATCACCGAGGTCCCGCGCGCCCCGGCCCACATCCTCGGGGTGGTCACGGTGCGCGGCGAGGTGGTCGCCGTCCTCGATCCTCGGCGGCGCCTCGGCCTCGGGCCGTCCGCCGACGCGGGCGAGGGGAAGATCGTGATCCTGGACGCCGGGGAGGGCGCCACCGGGCTGAAGGTGGACCGGATCGCGAGCGTCGTCCGGCTCCGTCCGGGGACGATCGAGCCGTGCCCGCAGGGGATCGCGGGCGACCGCGCCGAGTTCATCGCCGGGATCGGTCGCGAGGGGGACCGGCTCTTCACCGTCCTCGACGTCGCGGCGCTGCTCCGCCGCGCGCCGCCCGGCGAGCGCCGCTCGGGGAGGACCGATGGCGCCGCCTGAGCCCGCGCGCGGCGCCGTCGCCGACCCGCTCGCGCAGCTCTGCACCTTCCGGGTCGGGGGGGAGGACTACGCGCTCGACATCATGCGGGTCCGAGAGATCATCCACCCGCTCCCGATCACGCCCGTGCCGCGCGCACCCGCTTTCGTGGAGGGAGTGATCCGGCTCCGGGGCGACGTCATCCCGGTGCTCGACGTCCGGAAGCGGCTCGGCCTGCCGATCGCTGCTCCGACGCGGAAGAGCCGCTTCCTCGTGGTGAACGTGGCGCGCCGCCGGATCGCGCTCGTCGTGGACGAGGTCCGGGAGGTGCTGCGACTCCCGCGCTCCGAGATCCGCCCTGCGCCCGTCCTCGGGGCCGAGGCGGGGCCGCGGTTCTTCCTCGGCGTGTGCGGCGGCGAGCGCGCGGGCGGCCGGGGCGGCGCCTCGCTACGGCTCCTCCTCAACGTGAAGGCGCTCCTCGACCCTGCCGTGCCGGGCGAGCCGGAGGCGGCGCGCGCGCAGGCGGAGGCGTCGCGGCGGGCATGAGCGCGACCGACCCCGCGGGCGCGCGCGCCCGGGCCGCCCACGCGGACGAGGAGACGCGCTACCGCGCGGTCCCGGAGCTCGATCTCGCCGATCCCGCGGACCGCGGGGCGCTGCTCGAGCGGCTCGCCGATCCGAGCTGGCGTGTCCGATCGGCCGCGGTCGAGCGGATCGCGCGAGGGCCGCACGCCGAGGTCGCGCTCCCGGGCCTCCTCGAGGTGCTCGCGGGCGGCCCGGGGGTGGGCGCGCGCGAGGCCGCCGCGGCGGCGCTCGCGAAGCTCGGCGCGCCCGCGGTCGCGCCGCTCGTCGCGCGCCTCGCGACCGCGGACTCCGACCTCCGCCAGGCCGCCGCCGGGGTCCTCGGCGAGATCGCGGACCGGCGCGCGGTCCCGCCGCTCACGGCGCAGCTCGCCGATCCGGATTCGAACGTCCGGAGCGCCATCGTCGACGCGCTCGGGAAGATCGGCGGAGGGGAGGCGCTCGAGGCGCTCCGCGCCGCGGCCGAGTCGGACGACGCGATCCTGCGGCTGTCCGCGATCGAGGCGCTCGCGAAGCTGCGCGCCAGCCTCGCGACGCCCGTCATCGAGCGGCTCCTCGCGGATCGGGTGCTGCGCCGGCCGCTGTTCCGGATGGTCGGCGCCTCCGAGGACACCGCCGCGCTCCCGCTCCTCGCGCGCGGCATCGCGGATCCTTCCCGGGCCGCTCGCGAGGCGGCCCTCGCCGCGCTCGGGAGCCAGCGGTCGCGCCGGGAGCTCCTCGAGCTCGGCCCGGTGCTCGACGGGATCCGCGCCGCGGCGGCGCGGGACCCGGGCCTCGTCGAGGCGTGGGCGGCCGCGCTCGAATCGGACGCCGCCCCCGCCGCCCTCGGCGCGCTCACGGCGCTCGCCGCGGTCGGGGCGGCACGCCACGCCGGCGCCATGGTCCGGCTCGCGGAGGACGAGCGGCTGCGCGCGCTCGTCGAGGACGCGCTCGACGGGCTCCCGCCCGGGCCGGAGCTGCGCGAGGCGCTCGCCGCGGCGCTCCCGCGCCTCGGGCCACTCGCGCGCATCACCGCGCTCGCCGCGCTGGCCCGCCTCGGCAGCCCGGCGTCCTTCGAGAACGTCGTGCGCGAGGCGAGCGACGGCTCCTCGCTCGTGCAGATGGAGGCGATCGCCGCGCTCGGCCGGCTCCGGGACGCGCGCGGGGTCCCCCCGCTCGCGGGCCTGCTCGGCGACGGGGACGCGGCCGCCGCGGGGCTCGCCGCGTCGGCGCTCGTCCGCATCGCGATGTCCGGCGAGCCCGAGCGCGACGCGGTCCTCGCGGCGGTGCGGGCGCGCGCCGAGGCCCAGGGCACCGCCGCCGCCTACCGGACCCTGGGGGCCATCGGCCGCGAGGAGGATCTCCGCGCGGTGCTCGACGGGGTCCGCGCGAGCGGCGCGGCCGAGCGGGCCGCGGCGGTGGCCGCGGTCGGCACCTTCGCGCAGCGCGGGCACCTGCCGGCGGACGTCGGCGCCGTGCTCCTCGAGGGGCTCGCGGACGCGGTCTGGACCGTGCGCGTCGCCGCGGCGCGGGCGATCGCGGACGCCGCGCGGGCGGGCGCGGCGTCCGCCGAGCTGTCCGCGGCGTCCACCGCGCTGTCGGCCGCGGCCGCCCCGCGCCTCGTCCGCCTGCTGCGCGATCCGGAGCACCCGGTCCGGGCGGCGGCGGCGGAGGCGCTCGGCGCTTGCGGGGGGACGGCGCGCGCGGGCGACCTGGCCGCGGTGGTCCTCGATCCGGAGGCCCCGCCGGTCGTGACGACCGCTGCGCTCCGGGCGCTCGCGGCGCTCGGGACCGTGCCGGGCGAGGCGATCGCGCGGGCCCTCCGGCACGAGGACCCGGAGGTGGTGAAGGCCGCGGTGGCCGCGGCCGGGCGCCTGTCCGGGCCCGACGGCGCGCGGGCCCTGCGCGACGCGGCGGAGAGCCCGCGCTGGGACGTGCGCCGCGCCGCGGCGGAGGCGATGCGCGACCGCGGCGATCGGAGCCTGCTCCCGGACGCGGAGCGGCTCGCCGCGTGCGACCCGGACCCGCTCGTCGCGCGGACGTTCGGCGAGGCGGCGCGCGCCCTCGGGGGCCGGTAGCGCATGTGGCGCACGGGCGAGCTGGCGCCGCGGATGACGGAGGAGGAGTTCCGGCTCCTCCGCGACCTCGTCCACCAACACTGCGGGATCTTCTTCCGGGAGGACACCCGCTTCCTGCTGGAGCGACGGCTCCGGCCGAGGCTCGAGGCGCTCGGGCTCGCGACGTTTTCCGCGTACCACCACCACCTCCGCTTCGACCCCGGGCGGGTGGTCGAGCTGCAGAAGGCGATCGAGCTCGTCACCACCAACGAGACCTACTTCTACCGCGAGCCCCACCAGCTCGACGCGCTCGCGCAGGAGATCCTCCCGGAGCTCGCCCGGGTCCGCGAGACCGACCGGACGCTGCGGATCCTCTCGGCCGGCTGCTCGACCGGCGAGGAGGCGTACACCATCGCCGTCCTGGTGAAGGAGTCGCGCCGGTTCGACGGCTGGAACGTCGAGATCGTCGGCTGCGACATCTCCAACCGCTGCATCGAGCACGCGCGCGCCGGCGTCTACGGCGAGCACGCGTTCCGGAACGTCGAGGCGGAGTCGCTGCGGCGCTGGTTCCACCTGCGCGAGGGGAAGTGGTCGATCGACGTGGCGATCAAGCGGATGGTCCGGTTCTCGCGGGAGAACCTGCTCGATCCGCACGCGCTCGCCACGATGGCGCGCCTGGACGTGCTCATCTGCCGGAACGTGCTCATCTACTTCGACCTCCCGGCGCGCAAGCAGGTGCTCGCGCAGTTCCACGAGAAGCTGCGCGACGGCGGCTGGCTCCTGCTCGGCCACTCCGAGTCGCTCGTGAACCTCACCGCCGACTTCGAGATCGTCCACCTGAAGAACGACCTCGTCTACCGCAAGCCTCGGCGCGACGCGCCGGGGGAGGGGCTCGCGTGAGCCACGGGCTCCCCCGCCGTCACTGGGCTGCGCCGACGCGCATCGTGCTCGTCGACGACTCCGACGCGACCCGGAACGCGGTGGGCCGGATCCTCGAGGGCGCGCTCAACGTGGTGGTGGTCGGCGTGGCGCGGGACGGCGAGGAGGCGCTCCGCCAGGTGCTCCGGCTCGAGCCGGACATGGTCTTCCTCGACCTCCAGATGCCGCGCATGGACGGGTTCACGTTCCTGCGCCTCCTCATGGCGCGGCGGCCGACCCCGGTGGTCGTGGTGTCTTCCCAGTCGCACCGCGCGGACGTCTTCAAGGCGCTCGAGCTCGGCGCCCTCGACTTCGTCGCGAAGCCGGAGGGCGGGGCGCCGTTCGACACCATCGCGCAGCTGCTGGTCGAGAAGTGCGAGCTGCTCCGCTCGCTGCGCCCGGAGAACCTCGCGTCGTCGATCGATCCGGGCGCCCGCGCCCGCGCCCGCCGCGAGCTCGCGGACGCGCGCGAGCCGCGGGTCATCGCGGTGGGGGCCTCGACGGGCGGCCCGCAGGCGGTCACCCGGCTCCTCTCCGCGCTGCCCCCGGACCTGCCGGCCGCGATCCTGGTGGTGCAGCACATGCCGGAGCGGTTCACCGCGGCGTTCGCAGAGCGGCTCGGCCGCGTCACGCCGTTCAGCGTGAAGGAGGCGGAGGAGGGGGACCTCCTCGCACCGGGGCGCGTCCTCGTCGCCCCAGGCGGCCGCCACCTCGAGCTGCGGCGGGCGCGGGACGGCTCGCTCCACGTCTCGACCCCGCCGGAGGAGCTGCCCTCGTCGGCCCGGGGCCACGTGCCGTCCGTGGATCGGCTGCTCGAGTCGGTCGCCCGCGAGATGGGAGCGCGGGCCTGCGGCGTCGTGCTCACCGGCATGGGCCAGGACGGCAAGCGCGGCATCCGCGCGTTGAAGGCCCGGGGCGGGCTCACGCTCGCGGAGTCACAGGAGACCGCCGTGATATACGGCATGCCCCAAGCGGCGGCCGAGAGCGGCGCGCTCGACGAGCTCCTGCCGCTGGACGGGCTCGCGGCGCGCGTCGCGCGGTTCGCCCGGGAGGGTTGAGCGGGGATGGCGCAGCTCCATGCACTGGTGGTGGACGACAGCGGCGCGATGCGCAGGCAGCTCGCGTACGCGCTCCAGCGCATCCCGGGGATGAGCGCGGTCGAGGCGACCGACGGCGCCGACGCCTGGCGCAAGCTCTCCAGCGCGGCGTTCGACGTCGTGCTCAC
>DASWCJ010000258.1:0-9153 GCA_036390155.1 Anaeromyxobacter sp. | reverse complement strand
CGGGTTCTTCTTCCTGCACCGCCTCGCCCCGTTCGGCGCGCGCGAGGTCGCGTTCTCGGACGGGAGCGAGAGCCCGACCGCGGCGTCCTGAGGCCGCTCAGCGCGGCGCGAGGAGCTCCACGGCGCCGACGCGCTCCGCCGGCCGCATCGGCGGCAGCCCGAAGTCGCGCAGCCACCGATCCGCCATCGCGGCGTCCCCCGCCGCCCGGCAGTACCGGACCCCGCCGAGGCGCCGCTCCCACCAGTCGCGCGCGGTCGGCGTGGCCCGGTGGCTGAGCCCGTACACGCGCCGCGCCTCCCCGTGCTCGCGAAGCACGAGCGCCGCGTGCCAGACCGCGGGCCAGACGGTCCAGTAGTCGCCGACGAGCACGTCGCAGCGCGCCGCGAGGGCGTCGCCGGTGAGCCGCCCGGCGACGGCGTCGAGATCGGCGCGCACGCGCGCGAGGGAGGGCGCGCCCCCGACCGCGAGGGCCGCGGCGGGGACGAGCGCGAGGGCCGCGAGGGCGACCGGTCGCGCCGTGCGCCGCAGGCGCGCGAGCGGCTCGGCGACGAGCGAGGCGGCGGCGAGGTGCACGAGCACCGCGGAGGGGGCGAGGTAGCGCCAGTGGAACGCGTTCTCCTCGACCCAGCGGAGCGAGCCCGCGAAGAGCGCGTAGGCGAGGGCCGCGCCGAGGAGCGCCGCTGCCCGGACGAGCGCGCCGGAGAGGTGCGCGCGGAGCGGCGGCAGGGCGAGCAGGACGAGCCCAGCGGCCGCCTCGACCGAGAGCAGGAGGGGCCAGGCGCCGGACTCGCGCCACGCGTTCGCGAAGAGCGCGCCCCACGCGGCGGGCAAGGCCGAGAGCGGGAGCGGCGCGGTGTCGAGCCGGAGGGGCGCCCCGGTGAGCGCCGGCCAGAGCCGCAGCTGCACCTGCCCCGCCGCGAGCCCGAGCGCGAGGAGCCCCGCGTCCCACCCGAGCCGAGCCGCGACGGGCCCCACATCCTCGCCCTCGAGCCGGTCGGCGGCCGCGCGCGCCACCGCGAGCGCGAGGAGGAGGATCCCGATCGCCGCGTTCACCCAGTGCGCGAGGAGGACGAGGAGCGCGCCCGCGGCGATCCGGCGCCAGGGCCGCCGGCCGTCCGCGCCCGGCTCCGCCACCGCGAGCCCGCCGGCGGCGAGCGCGAGCGAGAGCCCGTAGGGCTGCGAGAACAGGAACTCGAAGAGCCATGGCGCGGGCGCGGCGGCGAGGAGCCCGGCGGCCGCGAGCGCGCCGGCGAGCGGCCAGTCGCGCCCGGCGAGGACGTGGCGCGCGAGGAGCACGAGCGCGCCGAGACCGGCGAGCGAGAGCAGGAGCCGCTGCGCGAGGAGGTTCCAGAGCGGATCCCGGACCGGCAGCGCGAGGAGCGGGACGAGCATCCCGTAGCGCTCCTGGTCCCAGTAGAACGGGGTCCAGCGCTGGAGCGACACGAGCACCGGCACGATCGAGTCGCCGTTCTCGAGCCGGTGCAGGCCGCCGAGGTCGACGAGCGCCGCGCCCGCCGCGAGCACCGCGAGGAGCACGCCGGTGCGGTGGAGCGGCCAAGGAATGGCGCCCAACCTGGACCTGGTCGTGGACGTGGACCTGGTCGTGGTCCTCGTCCTCGACCTAGACTTGGTCCTCGACCTCGACCTGATGGAGGTCGAAGTCGAGGTCGAGGTCGAAGTCCAGGTCCAAGTCCAGGTCCAGGTCGGCGCTGCCGTTCGCTAGCGCTTCTCGAGGCGCGCCTTCGCCTCCGCCGCCAGGACGCGGACCGAGAAGCCGGGCGTCTGCGAGGCCTCGTCCGTCGCGTTCGTCGGGAACGGCCGGGCGCGGGCGCGCATCTCCTCGAGCCGCTCGCGCGGGATCGAGGGCGAGCCGCGGACGAGCCAGGGGTCGTTCTCGTACGAGATCGCGGGCCCGCGGAGGAGCCGCCGCTCGTCCCAGATCTGAGAGGCGCGGTCGTAGGACGGCGGGGCGTGCTCGCTCGTGTCCATCCGGATCGCGTCCTTCGGGCACGCCTCGACGCAGAAGCCGCAGACGATGCAGCGCAGCTCGTCGATGACGAACTTCACCGGGTACTTCTCGACCGGATCGTCCGGGTACTCGCCGGCCTCGATGTAGATGCACTGCGCCGGGCACGCGGTCGCGCACATGTAGCAGGCGACGCAGCGGGGATTCCCGTCCTCGCGCGGCACGAGCCTGTGCAGGCCGCGGTAGCCGAGCGGGTACTCGACCTTCTCCTCGGGATACTGGACGGTGACGACCTCGTTCCAGTTCCGGTCGCGGGCGAGGACGTCCGGGTTCGGGTCGCGCCCGAAGAAGAGGTTCTTGAAGAAGTGGCGCGAGGCGATGGCGAGGCCCCGGAGGATCTCCGGGAAGTACATCTGCTCTCGCAGGTCGGCGGCGCGGTTGTCGACGGTGTAGGGCATGTCAGTGTCCGGCGGCGGCGTGGGCGCCGTGCGAGTCCGAGTGTCCGTGGGCGCCGTGCGAGTCCGCGCCGTGTGCGTCGTGGCCGTGCGCCTCTGCCGGGACCCGCCGCGCGGCGGCGGCGGTGATCGCGAAGATCGCGACGAGCTCGACCGCGCCGATCCAGGCGAGGAGCCGGAGGGACGGATCCACGAGCACCGCCGCGGCGGTGACGAAGACGTTCACGAGCGCGGTGGGGAGCAGGATCTTCCAGCAGAGCTGCTGGATCTGGTCGAAGCGGAACCGCGGCAGCACCCAGCGGACGAGCAGCTGGGCCCACATGAGGACGATCATCTTGCCGATGAACGAGCCGGCGCAGACCGCCGCGAACCAGACCGGCTGGAGGTTCGCGCGCAGCGTCTCCTCGAAGAGGATCGGGTGCCACCCACCGAGGAAGATCGCGACGATCACGCCGGAGAGGATCGTGATCTCGATGAACTCGGCGAGGAACATGAGGCCGAACTGCATGCCCGAGTACTCGATGAAGTACCCGACGATCTCGCTCTCTCCCTCGGGGAGGTCGAAGGGGGCGCGCTTCGTCTCGGCGAAGGCGCTCGTGAAGAAGACGAGGAAGCCGACCGGCTGGAGGAGGAGGCCGATGGCCGGGATGGGCCCGAGCACCGCCTGCCCCTGCGCGACGACCATCTCCTCGAGCCGCAGCGTCCGGTAGGCGATCATCGTGCCGACGAGGGAGAGGCCGAGCGACACCTCGTAGCTGATCATCTGCGACGCGGCGCGGACGCCGCCGAGGAGCGCGAGCTTGTTGTTCGACGCCCAGCCCGCGAGCGACGTTCCGTACACCGCGAGCGAGGAGATCGCGAAGATGTAGAGGAGGCCGGCGTCGGGGCTCGCGAGCTGCAGCGAGACGCCGACGCTCCCGATCGCCGCGGAGGCGCCCGGGAGGATCTTGCTGAGCGGCAGCTCCGGGCCGACCGGGACCACCGCGAAGAGCACGAGCACCGGCGCGAAGGAGAGCACCGGCGCGAGGTTGAAGAGGAAGCGCGTCGCCTGCGCGGGCTGGAAGGCTTCCTTCGTCAGCATCTTCACCGCGTCGGCGATGAGGAAGGGGAGCCCGCCGAGCGGGTTCCCGAAGACCTTGATCCGGTTCGCGCCGACGCGGTCCTGGATGAGCGCGGACCACTTGCGCTCGGCGACCGAGAGGAGCGAGCCCGGCACCATCACCAGGACGAGGATGAGCGTGACGAGGTTCGCGACGGCGATCCCGTACGGCACGGGCAGCCCCCACGACGCGAACAGCGCGCCGAGCCCCGCGGCCGCGTAGTAGAAGCCGAGCGAGGCGACGACGCAGAGCGCGAGGAGCCCCGCGAGGACGACGATCATTCCGAAGAATCGGCCCACGGTCTCCCCTCCTACGACGTCCGCGCGATCGCGCGCCGGTAGTCTTCGCCCGTCTCGTTCGGCATGCGGTCGCGGTTCGGCGCGAGCCGGCCGTCCACCGTCCCCGCGGCGAGCGGGACGATCCCGAACCGCCTGCCGATGGAGGCGAGCGCGTCCCACTTGAAGTCGCCGAGCGCGGTCCCGAGCTTCGGCCCGAGCGCCGCGAACACCTCGCGGCCGCTCGCGAAGGCGAGCTTCGCGCCGAGGGAGGCGCCCACGGCCGCGGCGAGGGCCCAGTGCGGCCGCGCGTCGCCGCGCGGGAAGTAGGCCATCTCGAAGCGCTGCGCCTTCCCCTCGAACTGGACGAAGGTGCCGTCCATCTCGGAGTGCGGCGCCGCCGGCAAGAGCACCGTCGCGCCGGCCGAGAGCGGGCCCTCGTTCGTCGCCTGCACGACGAGGTCCTGCGCCGCCGCGATCTTCGAGGCGAGGGCCGCGTCCGGCGTCTCCGCGCCGACCGCCCACACGCCCTTCACCGTGCCGGCCGCGACGGCGGCGGCGAGGTCGGCGGCGGGCCGGACCGCGAGGCCGAAGGCCTGCGCGACGAGCTCGAGCCCCTTGCGGTTCGGGTTCTGGTCGGCGCGCTTCAGGAAGTCGTCCTGCCAGCCGTCCGCGCGGCCTCCGACGAAGACCTCCTTCGCCCCGAGCAGGTCCTTCGCGACCGTCGCGGCGACGAGGAGGTCCTCGAGCGACGCGGTGGGCGAGAGGAGGATCCCCAGGGTCCCCGCCTTGGCGTGGCGGTCGAGCGCCTTCGCCGCTCTCGCGACGGCCGCGGGCTGCGCGACCTGCGCGCCCTGCCCGGCGCGCCCCTCGCGCGCGTGGAGCACGCGTCCCTGGTTGAGCGGCTTGTACGTCAGCCGCCCGTCGTCGCACATCCACTCCTGGTTGACCGCGTCGTTCTCCCGCGGCCGGTACCGGTAGGTGGTGTCGTTCAGGTAGTCGAGGAACGTGTTGCAGCCGCGCGCGCAGCCGGTGCAGACGGACCGGGCGGACGACATGAACCAGACGCGGCCGCGGAACCGGAAGTCGGTCGAGGTGAGCGCGCCCACCGGGCAGATGTCGACGACGTTCCCGGAGTATTTCGAGTCGAGCGGCTGGCCCGGGAAGGTGGTGATGAAGCTCTCGTTCCCGCGCTCCGCCACCCCGAGCTGCGGGGCCTTCGCGACCTCGCGCATGAAGCGGACGCAGCGGGTGCAGAGGATGCAGCGCTCCTGGTCGATGACGACGAGGGGCCCGAGCGCGACCCGCTTGCCCTTCTTCACCTTCGGCATGTCGAGGCGAGAGGGCTGCCGGTCGAACTTCATGTAGTAGTCCTGCAGCTTGCACTCGCCCGCCTGGTCGCAGATGGCGCAGTCGACCGGGTGGTTGAGGAGCAGGAACTCGAGGACCGCGCGCTGCTGGTCCTTCACGCGCGGCGTGTCGGTCTTCACCGTCACGCCCTCGGCCACCGCCATCTGGCAGCCGGGCATGAGCTTGCCCATCGGCGCGTTCGACATCTCCACGAGGCACATCCGGCAGTTGGCCGCGATGGAGAGCCGCTTGTGGTAGCAGTAGAACGGGATGTCGATCCCGACCGACTTCGCCGCCTCGATGACGGTCGTGCCGGGCTTCACGACGACTTCCTTGCCGTCGATGCTGGCGGTCACGAACCCGGGGTTCTTCGGGGGCGGCGGCGCCGGGGGCCCGGCGGGCTTCGGGGGTGCGGCCGCGGGGGCTGCGGGCTTGTTCTCTTCGGCCATCGCGCTCTCTCTCTCGGGCAGCGGCTACTGCTCGACCTCGCCGGCGATGTAGTTGATGGAGTCGTAGACGGGGACCAGGTCCGCGAAGAGCCGGCCCTTCACCATGTGCGGCAGCGCGGTGAGCATCCCCCACACCGGCGCGCGCAGGCCGATCTTGTAGGGCCGCCCGCCGCCGTCGGACACGAGGTAGAAGCCGAGCTCGCCGTTCGGCGCCTCGGTGTACGAGTACGCCTCGCCGGCGGGGACCTTGATCCCCTCCATGATCTGCTTGAAGTGCGCCATCACCCCCTCGATCGTCCCGTAGACGAGCGGCTTGGGTGGCAGCGCGTACCGGAAGTCCTGCACGATGATCTCGCCCGGCTCCATCTGCTTCAGGGCCTGGCGCACGATCCGGTCGGACTGGCGGAGCTCCTCGAGACGCACGAGGTACCGGTCGAAGGTGTCGCCGTTCGAGCCGACCGGGACGTCGAAGTCGAGCCGGTCGTAGACGAGGTAGGGCGAGGCCTTGCGGACGTCGTAGGGCACGCCGGTGGCGCGCAGGCAGGGACCGGTCCACCCGAAGTCGATCGCGTCCGCGCCCGAGATCGGGCCGACGCCGCGGGTCCGGTCGAGGAAGATCCGGTTGCGGTTGAGGAGCGCCGCGATCTCGTCGCGCATCGCGGCGACGCGGTCGAGGGTCTTGAGCGTCTTCTCGATCCAGCCGTCGGGGATGTCGCGGGCGACGCCGCCGATGCGGCAGTAGTTCGAGGTGAGGCGCGCGCCGCAGAGCTCGGTGAGCCGGTCCCACACGAGGTCGCGGACCTCGACGGCGAAGATCACGACCGTCATCGCGCCGAGCTCGAGCCCGGTCGCGCCGACGACGGTGAGGTGGTCGCAGATCCGGTGGAGCTCGGAGGTGATGACGCGCAGGTACTTGGCGCGCTCGGGGACGTCGAGCTTGATGAGCTTCTCGACCGCGAGGGCGTACCCGACGTTGTTCACGATCGAGGAGACGTAGTTCAGGCGGTCCGTGTACGGGAACACCTGCGTCCAGGTGACGTTCTCGCAGCTCTTCTCGAACCCGCGGTGGAGGTAGCCGATCTCGATCTTCGCGTCGGTGACCATCTCGCCGTCGAGCTCGACGATGAACTTCGTGACGCCGTGGGTCGCCGGATGCGACGGCCCCATGTTGAAGACCATCCGCTTCGACGGGATGGGCGCGTCGAGCGCGCTCGGCGGCGGGGGCGCCGGGGGCGCCTTCGGGGCGGGTGGGTGTCCGTGTCCGTTGCTGGCCATTCGCGTGGGCTCCGTGGTCCGTCGCGCGTCTAGTCGCGGGTCGCGGGTCCCGGCCCGCGGAAGATGTCCTTCACCTCGCGCTCCGGGGTGAGGGGCTGGCGGCCGCGGAGCGGGTAGTCCTTGCGCAGGGCATGGCCGACGAACTCCTCGTAGGTGAGGAGGCGGCGCGGGTCGGGGTGACCGATGACCCGGATCCCGTACATGTCCCAGCAGTAGCGCTCGAACCAGTCGGCGCCGCGCCAGACGGTGGTGACCGTCGGGACGGTGCAGTCCGACTCCGGCACCTTCACGCGCAGGCGGATTCGCTCGTTCGTCCCGGTCGCGTAGAGGTTGTAGACGACCTCGAAGCGCGGGTCCTGCCCGAGGTAGTCGACCGCCGTGATGTACGGCGCCATGTCGAAGCCGCGCTCCGACTTGAGGAAGCGGCAGACCTCCTCGATCCGGTCCTTCTTCACGAACGCGCAGTCGTCACCGCCCACCCCGACGTACGGATCGTACACCGCCTCGGGGAAGCGCTCGGTGAGCGCGTCGATCACGGCCTTCGACATGTCTCGTCCTCGCTAGCGGTCCTGCCCGCCGGTGAGGGCGGGCCGCGGCTGCCAATCGTGGAGCTTGTGCGGCTGCCCCTGGATCTTGTCCTGGAGGAGCATGATCGCGTCGATCACCTGCTCCGGCCGCGGCGGGCAGCCCGGCACGTAGACGTCGACCGGGATGACCCGGTCGATGCCCTGCACCGTCGCGTAGTTGTCGTAGAAGCCGCCGGAGCTCGCGCAGACGCCGAACGCCATCACCCACTTCGGCTCGGCCATCTGCTCGTAGACGCGCTTGAGGACGGGCGCCTGCTTGCAGTTGATGGTGCCGACGACGAGCAGCAGGTCCGCCTGGCGAGGCGTGAAGCGGGGGAGCGCCGCGCCGAACCGGTCGAGGTCGTACCTCGCCATCGCGAGGCTCATGTACTCCATCCCGCAGCACGCGGTGACGAAGGGGTACTGGAAGAGGGAGTACTTGCGCCCCCAGCCGACGCCCTTGGAGATGATCTTCTGGAGGGCCCCCTGCGCCTCGTCGCGGCGCGTCGCGATGATCGGGAGGTTGTCGAGATCCAGATCGGCCATCACGCGCTCCAGTCGAGGACGCCCTTCTTCCAGACGTAGGCGAGGCCGGCGACGAGCGTCGCGGCGAAGATCCCCATCGAGACGAACCCGGGCCAGCCGAGGCCGGGGTAGCCCTCGCTCGGTGCGAGGAGGACCGCCCACGGGTAGAGGAAGACCGCCTCGATGTCGAAGACGATGAAGAGGAGCGCGACGACGTAGAACTTCACGCCGAACCGCTCCCGCGCCGTCCCGACCGGGACCGACCCGCACTCGAACGGGGCGTTCTTCACCCGGCTGAACCGCCGGGGGCCGACCAAGCCGGCGATCGTCAGCATGACGACCGCGAGGACCATCGCGACCACCAGGACGAGCGCGATCGGGAAGTACGTCTGGAGAGGGGTCATGAGTAGAAAGGGGGCCCGGGTAAGGGTCCTCTAAGTGCCTTTGCGACCTGCAGTTGTCAACGGGATTCCACCCCTTGACAACAGGTCACCCGCGAGTAGACTCCGCGCGCCTTTTCCCAGGTATCACGACAGGATAGGTCCACTAAAAGGAACCGACGATGGGCTTCGACTTTGGCGCCGTCCTGGTGTTCGCGATCGTCGCCGTGGGGTTCGCGCTGGGTGGAATCACCCTCTCGCGCGTGGCGGGTCCGCGCATCCCCAACGCCGACAAGGCGACCATCTACGAGTGCGGCGAGCGCCCCGTCGGGGTGGCCTGGTTCAACTTCAACCCACGGTTCTACCTCGTCGCCCTCGTCTTCGTGATCTTCGAGGTCGACATCGCGCTGACGTTCCCGGTGGTGGCGGTCTACCGCTCCTGGGCGACCTACAGCCTCGGATTCGCCTGGATCGCGTTCGCGGAGCTGTTCCTGTTCACCGCGATCCTGGGGGTCGGCCTGGCCTGGGTCTGGGCGCACGGCGACCTCGAGTGGGTGAAGGGCCTCGCCGGCGGGTCGCAGCAGACGCCCGCGGGCTCCGACTCCGAGCGCCGGGCGGCGTAGCGAGCAGTCCCCGTCTCTGTTGAGGTGAACGACATGGCAGGCAAGCTGGACTCCGGCATCGGCGGCGACGTCACGCTCCTCCACACGTCGCAGCTCGATCAGCTCATCAACATGGCCCGCGAGAGCTCGCTCTGGTACCTGCTCTTCGGCCTCGCCTGCTGCGGCATCGAGATGATGCAGACCGGCGG
>DASWCJ010000257.1:0-6267 GCA_036390155.1 Anaeromyxobacter sp. | reverse complement strand
GTCTCAGGGGACCGGTCCCGTCGGATGAGGAGCTGGAAGATGCAGACCCGTTTCGTCGACATCGACGACCGCATGGACGACCTCGCGGACCGGATGCGGTCCGACCCGGGGCTCGGGGAGGAGTTCCTCCAGCGGTACGAGCTGTCGTGGCTGTACCACGAGAACGCGCTCGAGGGCGTCGTCTACACCGGGCTCGAGCTCGCGACGGGGCTCGCGAACGCGCCGCTCGCGGACGCCAACTTCGCGGGCGCGCTCCACGAGATCCGCAACCACAAGATCGCGATCGACCTCGTCGCCGAGGAGTCGAGGTCGAAGAAGCTCCGGGTCAACCTGACGCTCGTGAAGAAGCTCTACGAGACGCTCGGGGCGGGCACCGAGGGGCGCAGCGTGGCGGAGTTCCGCAAGGACATGCCGCTCCACCGCTCGTACTTCCACGAGATCGCGCAGCCTCTTCGGATCCCGGCGGCGCTCCAGAAGGTGCTCGACGGTTGCGACTCCGCGGACTTCCGGAACGCCCACCCGATCCAGCGGTCGGCCCGGCTGCACCACGGCTTCATGCAGGTGTTCCCGTTCACGGAGAACTCCGGGCGGGTCGCGCGGCTCCTCGCGAACCTCGTCCTGCTCCAGTCGGGGTACAAAGTCCCCTGCATCATCCACGCGACCGACCGGCAGCGGTACTACGAGTCGCTGCGGGTGCCGGAGACGACGCTGCGAGACCTCACGATCGATGCGCTCGACAACGCGCTCGCGCAGGGCGAGAAGTTCTTCCGCGAGGCGCCCGCGCGGACGAAGAAGGCTGCCCGCTAGGCCCGGGGCGCGGTCTCCCAAGGCTCACCCGAAAGCGGCATTTCGCCGCGCGTGCTCCACCGGAAAACGCGCGTCGCGGCGGCCGCTTCGCGCCGTCTCGCGCCTCAAGCACCTGAATATTCAGGGCTATTCTGGTACCCGGCACCGCGAGAGGGCGAGCATGGCGGGCCGGGGGCGCGTAGGGTATAGGTCTGCCCCCCATGCTCCTTGGCGCCCACGAAGGCATCGCTGGCGGGGTCTCCCGGGCCTTCGCCCGGGCCGAGGCCGACGGGGCGGACTGCGTACAGATCTTCACCCGCAACGCCCGAGGGTGGGCGGCGAAGCCGCTCGAGGACCTCGAGGTGGCGACGTTTCGCGCGGAGGCCCGTCGGACGGCCATGCCCGTGGCCGCCCACTCGTCCTACCTCATCAACTGCGCCGCGTCGGATCGCGAGATCCGGAAGAAGAGCTGGCGGGCGCTCGCCGACGAGCTCGCCCGGTGCGAGCAGCTCGGGATCCCCGCACTCATCTTCCATCCCGGGAGCCACGAGTCGGAGGCGGAAGGCATCCGGCTCGTCGGGGAGGCGATGACGCGCGCGCTCGAACAGGTGCCGGGCAGGGTGCGGCTCGTCGTCGAGACGACCGCCGGGCAGGGAGCGAGCCTCGGCTGGCGGTTCGAGCAGCTCCAGGCCATCCGCGAGGCGGTGCCGAGCCCGGCCCGCCGGCGCGTCGGCGTCTGCGTGGACACCTGCCACGTGCACTCGGCCGGCTATGACCTCGAGACGGATGCCGGCTACGACCGGACCGTCGGGGAGCTCGACCGCACCGTGGGGCTCGGGGCCGTCCGCGCGTTCCACCTGAACGACTCGAAGAAGCCACGCGGCTGCCGGGTCGATCGGCACGAGCACATCGGCGAGGGGACGCTCGGGCTCGAGCCGTTCCGGCGGTTCGTCAACGACGCCCGGTTCGCGGAGACGCCGGGATTCGTGGAGACGGAGTCGCGCTGGAAGGAGAACATCGAGGTCCTCCGCGGCCTCGTGCGCCGATGAAGTCCCCCACCCCCATCCGGCAGTCCTTCGTTCCGGGTCGGTCCCGCGCGCGGCGCCCGTTCCGCGCCGCGCGGACCGCGCGGATGTCGCTCTACCCTCACTCGGGCGAGGGGATCCGCCACAAGCTCGACCGGCTCGTGCAGTACGCGCGCTCGCACGAGCGGGCGCTCATCCTCACCCACGACAACCCGGATCCCGACTCGATGGCGGCGGGCGTCGCCCTCGCGTACCTCCTCGAGAAGCTCGCCGGCGTCGAGGCGATCGTCGCGTACGGCGGCATCGTCGGGCGCTCCGAGAACCGCGCGCTCGTGAAGGTGCTCAAGCTCCCGGTCGTGCCGGTGTCGCGCGTCGAGTTCGACGACTACGACCTCATCTGCATGGTCGACACCCAGCCGGAGCAGGGGAACCACTCGCTCCCGGCGCGCCACTTCCCCGACGTGGTGATCGATCACCACCCGGAGCGGCCGGACTCGCACCTCGCCCCGATCGCCGACGTCGGCGGGCCCATCGGCGCGACCTCGACCCTGCTCGCCGAGTACTTCCGGGCGAGCGGCCTCAAGATCCCGGCGCCGGTCGCGACCGCGCTCTTCTACGGCATCAAGGCCGACACCCGCGACCTCGGGCGGCAGACGACGCCGCAGGACGTCGAGGCCTACCTCTGGCTCTTCCCGCTGGCCGACAAGGACGCGCTCGGGGAGATCGAGCACCCGAAGCTCCCCGAGGAGTACTTCGCGCTCTACCACACCGCGATCGAGCGGGCGGTGGCCTACGGCGACGCGGTGATCTGCGATCTCGCGGAGATCTACGCGCCGGACATGGTCGCGGAGGTGGCGGAGCGGTTCGGCTTCCTCGAGGGCATGCGCTGGTCGCTCGCCTACGGCGAGTACGAGGACGACCTCTACTTCTCGCTCCGCACCGCCGATCGGCGGATGAACGCCGGGCGGCTCATCCGCGAGGTGATCGAGGCGCGGGGCGGAACCGCGGGCGGCCACGGCACGATGGCCGGGGCGCGCCTGCCGCTCCGGCGGCTCTCCGGTGCGGCGAGGCGGAAGCTGCGCGAAGAGGTGGTGCGCGCGTTCCTCGACGCGTTCGGCGTGAAGACCCGCCGCGCCCGGAAGCTCGTCTAGGGTCCCGCGGGGCCCGCGGCGGTCGCCGTGATCTACCTCGACCACAACGCCATCACGCCGGTTCGCCCCGAGGCGCGCGAGGCGGTGCTGCTCGCGCTCGACCGCTTCGGCAACCCGTCGTCGGTCCACCGCGCGGGGCGGGACGCGCGCGACGTGCTCGAGCTCGGGCGCGATCGGGTCGCCCGCGCGATCGGCGCGCGCCCGCGCGACGTGGTCTTCACCTCGGGCGCCACCGAGGGCGCGGCCCTCGCGATCCGGGGCGTGCTCGGCGCGGCGGCCGAGGGCCGGCGGCGGCTCGTCGTCACCGCCGTCGAGCACCCCTGCGTGCTCGGCCTCGCGCGCGAGCTGGAGCGGCGCGGCGTCCCGCTCACGGTCGTGCCGGTGGACCGCCGGGGCGAGGTCGACTCCGCCGCGTTCCGCGCTGCGCTCGGCCCCGACGTCGCGCTCGCCTGCGCGATGCGAGCGAACAACGAGACCGGCGTGCTCCTCCCCGTCGCGGCGCTCGCGGCCGCGGCGCGCGAGGTGGGGATCCCGCTGCTCTGCGACGCGGTGCAGGCGGCCGGGAAGGTGGAGGTGGACGTCCGCACCCTCGGCGCCGAGCTCGTCCTCCTGACCGGCCAGAAGCTCGGCGGCCCGCGCGGCGCCGGGGTGCTCTGGATCGCACCAGGGCTCGCGCTCGCGCCGCTCCTCGGTGGCGAGCAGGAGCGCGGCCGGCGCGCCGGGACGGAGAACCTCCCGGGCATCGCCGGGCTCGGGGCGGCGATCGAGGCGGCCGCGACGCGGCGCGAGGAGGAGGCGGCGCGGCTCGGCGCGCTCCGCGACCGGCTCGAGGATGGGCTCCTCGCCGCGGTGCCGCGCGCGCGCGTGAACGGCGCGGGGGCGCCGCGCCTCCCGAACACCTCGTCGATCGTCTTCGAGGGCTGCGACGCGGAGACGCTGCTCGTGGCGATGGACCTCGAGGGGCTCTGCGCGAGCGCCGGCTCGGCCTGCCACTCCGGCTCCACCCGACCCTCGGGCGTCCTCACCGCGATGGGGCTCTCGCTCACGGAGGCGCGCGCCACGATCCGCTTCTCGCTCGGATGGACGTCCACCGCCGAGGAGGTCGAGGGGGCGCTCCGGATCGTCCCGCCGCTCGTCGAGCGCGTGCGGGCGCAGGTGAGGCTGTAGCGCGCGCTCAGAGCGCCTTAGCTCATCCCGAAGAGGCCCCGCACCACCGCCGCGATCGCGAGTGGGGTCCCGACCGCCGCGTCGTAGCGGGTCGCCGCCTCGGCCGCGAAGGACGCCGCGGTGGGATAACGGTCGAAGGGATCGGGCGAGAGGCACCGCAGCACCATCGCGTCGAGCTCGAAGGGCAGCTCGGTCCGGAGCTCGGACGGCGCCCGCAGCGTGCCGCGCAGGATCTTCTGCCCCACCTCGTTCACGTCCTTGCCCGGAAACGCGGGCTCGTTCGTGAGGAGCTCGAAGAAGACCGAGCCGAGGGCGAAGATGTCGGTGCGCGGCGTGGGGGGCTCGCCGCGGATCTGCTCGGGCGCGAGGTAGGCGATCTTCCCGAACGCGCCCGTGGTCGGGCCGCCCGCCTGCGTCCCTGCCGCGTGGGCGACGCCGAAGTCGCCGAGCTTGATCTCGCCGAGCTTCGAGACGAACACGTTCGACGGCGAGACGTCGCAGTGGACGATCCCGAGCGAGCGCCCCCGCTCGTCCACTCCCTCGTGCGCGTGCGCGAGCGCGGTGGAGACCTGGTGCGCCACGTAGACGGCGAAGTCGGCGGGCAGGAGGATGCGCCGGGTCGCGCACTGCGCGAGGATCTGGCGCAGGTTCTTCCCGTCCACGTAGTCCATCACGATGTACGGGGTGCCGCCGGCGAAGCCGGTGTCGATCACCTCCACGATCCCGGGGTGGCGCAGGCGGCGCGTGACCTCCGCCTCCTCCCCGAAGAGGCGAACGAACTCGGGGTCGTGGGCGAGGTCGGGGCGGAGCCGCTTCACGGCGAAGGGCTGCCCCGCGCGCGGGCCGGCGACGGCGACGGCCCGATACACCTCGGCCATCCCGCCCTTGCCGACGAGCGCCTCGATCCGGTAACCCTCGAGCGTTCCCGACACGCCGCTCCTCGCCTCCCGCTCCGTTCGCTCCGGGTGCGACCGCGAGCTCACATCTTCGCACGGACGAGGGCGCGATATCCTGGCTCGTCCCGCACCGCCTCGAGATCGGGATCCCCGTCGATCCCCTCCGCCGTCGCGTACCCGTTCATCGCCGCGATCTGGAGGTAGCGCAGGGCCATCTCCTTCTGGCCCTCGAGCGCGTAGACGCACGCCATGTTGTAGTAGGCGTCGCCGAAGTCGGGGTCGACGGTGAGCGCCTTCTTGTACCACTCGAGCGCGCGCGCGAGGTCGTTCCGCAACCGGTAGGTCACGCCGACGCCGTTGTAGGCCTCGGGGATCCCCTCGTCGAGATCGATCGCCTCGAGGAAGCGGCGGCGCGCCGACTCGAAGTTCCCCTCCTGCAGCCACGCCGCGCCGTCGCGCAGGAGCTCGCGCGACTTCGCGCGCGCGCCGGAGTCGGGCTTCTTCTTCTTCGTGGCGGAGGTCGCGGTGGGCGTCGGCGTCGCGGCCGGGCTCGAGGGCGCTCCCCCGGTCCCCTCCACCCGCACGAACGCCACCCCGCCGTTCTTCCCGAGCGGCGCCCTGCAGCCCTTCGCCTGGACATGGACCGCGCCGGAGAGCCGCTCGCCCGAGGCGAGCAGCACCGCACTCGACCACTCGTCCTTGGCCTTGCACGCCTTGCCCGCCAGGCACACGCGCACCTGCCCGGCGAGCGAGTCGTCGAGGAGCGTCGCGCGCAGCACCTCCTCGCCGTCCTGGAAGCCGCAGATGTCCGACGCCGCGACGAGCACGCCGCGGAAGGTCCCGCCGCGGCCGGTGACGCGCACGCGCCCGAGCGGAGACTCGTACTCGCCGTCGATCCGGGGGCCGTCGGCGTTCGCGGAGGAAGGTGGTCCAGGGACAAGCGCGGCCGCGATCGCGGCGCAGAGGGGCAGGAGGCGCACCATGCGCCCGATTGTACCCGTCTCAGCCTTCGGCTTCGCTTGACAGCCCACTCCCGGAGTTCTAGGATTTGATCAGCAAAAGGCCGCGTACTTTCGCGGACTTATCGCTCTTTGATTTGGATTCGTCGCCTGCCCCCTGCCGGGTTCGTGCTCGGGCTTCGCGTCGTTTGGGCCGACTTTTCAGCCAAGAGGAGCGCCCGCCCACGTCCATGTGCAAGCTCCCATGCTTCGAGGGAGAAGCCTACGGATGCTGGTGTACCGG
>DASWCJ010000256.1:0-5117 GCA_036390155.1 Anaeromyxobacter sp. | reverse complement strand
GACACCATGAACACGAGGTCCGGGCCCGCCGCCTTCATCTTGGTGAGCGTCGAGCGGTAGTCGGCGGCGCCCTTCTGGTAGGACTCCTCCCCGACGATCTTGAGACCCTTCGCCTGCGCGTACGCCTTGCCGGCGGCCGAGACCGAGTTCCCGAAGTCGGTGGACTCGTAGATGAAAGTCGGTTCTCCTGTCGGGTAACGGCGCGAGCGAGCGCCCGTTCGAGCGATGGGGGACGCTAGCAAGGTCGATCCGAGGGGGGACATTGTGGATAACCGTAACTGGGGGTCGGTGGCCCCTGGCGGGGCGAGCAGGGGTGCGCGACAATCCGCCCCCGGTGGACCGTCTCCGCGCCCGCAACCTCGCGAGGTCGCTCGCGGCGATCGCGCTCGCCGCGCTGGCGGCGGCCGGTCGCGCCGGCGCGGCCGAGCCCATCGTCCTCCGGTTCAGCCACGTCGTCGCGGTGAACACCCCCAAGGGCCAGGCGGCGGACCTCTTCCGGCGGCGCGCGGAGGAGCTGACCGGCGGGCGCGTCCACGTCGAGGTCTTCCCGAACAGCACCCTCTACAAGGACCGCGAGGAGATCGAGGCGTTGCAGCTCGGCAGCGTCCAGATGATCGCGCCCTCGCTCTCCAAGTTCGGGCCGCTCGGGGTGACGGAGTTCGAGGTCTTCGACCTCCCGTACCTGTTCTCCGGCTACGAGTCGCTCCGGCGCGTGACGCAGGGGCCGGTGGGGCGGGCCCTCCTCGACAAGCTCGAGCCGAAGGGGATCGTCGGGCTCGCCTACTGGGACAATGGCTTCAAGGCGTTCTCCGCGAACCGGCCGCTCCGCGTCCCCGCCGACTTCCGCGGGCTGCGCGTGCGGGTGCAGCCCTCCGTCGTGCTCGAGGCGCAGATGCGCGCGCTCGGGGCGCAGCCCCAGATCCTCGCCTTCTCCGACGTCACCGCCGCGCTCCGGGCCGGGGTGGTGGACGGGGCGGAGAACCCGGCCTCGAACCTCTGGACCCAGCGGATGCACGAGGTCCAGCGCCACGTCACGCTCACCGAGCACGGCTACCTCGGCTACGCGGTCGTCGTGAACAAGCGGTTCTGGGACGCACTCCCTCGGGACGTGCGCGCCCAGCTCACGCGCGCGATGGCGGAGGCGACCGAGCACGCGAACCGGATCGCGCGGGAGAAGAACGAGGAGGACCTCGCGCGGCTGCGGGCGGCCGGCACGACCGAGATCCACGTCCCGACGCCGGCGGAGCGGCTCGCGCTGAAGCGCGCGCTCGCCCCGGTCCACGCCCAGGTGGAGGAGCGCGTCGGCCGCGCGCTCCTAAAGGACGTCTACCGCGCCGCCGGGTACGACCCCGATCACCCGTGATCCCGTCTCCGCTCGATCCGTCCGGCGCCCGGCGCGCCTCGGCCCATGACTGGCAGTGGTACGCCGCGCGCGGCGCGGTGGCGCTCTTCGTCGTCGCGCTCCTCGGGCTCCTCTGGGTCCTTCACCGGCAGGAGCTCGACGAGGGGCGCAGCGCGGTGACTCGCGACATCCTCTGGGTCGAGCAGAACGTCCGCTTCGCCCTCGACCGCGACGCCGATCAGCTCCTCGCGCTCGCCGCCGACGCGGACGACGCCGCGCCCCCGGCGCGGGAGCGGTTCGAGCTCCGGGCCGGCTACCTGCTCCAGAACGGCCCGGGGCTCCTCCGCGTCCTCGTCGTCGACTCCGCGGGCGCGGTCCTCGCCTCCGCGCCGGCGCCGCTCGACGCCGGAGGGGCCGCGGTCGATCCCGAGAGCGAGCCGGCCCGGCAGCTCGCGCTGCGAACAGGTGCGCCCGCCTACGGGCCGGTGGTGCGCACCGCCCAGGGGAACGTGTTCCTCGCCTTCGTGCCGTACTCGCGCGACGGCCGGATCGCCGGGACGGTGGTCGGCGTCTACGGCCTGCAGTCGATGATCTCCGCCATCGTCCCCTGGTGGCTCGCCGAGAAGCACCTCGTCACGGTGCGCGACGCCTCCGGGGCGGTCCTCGCGGCGAAGTCGCGCGTCGAGGGGACCCGGCCCGAGCTCGCCCACGAGGTGCCGCTCGATCCGCCCGGGCACGGACTCGTCCTTCACCTCGAGTCCTACGGGGGCGGCTCGAAGCTCCTCCGGAACGTCCTCACCGCCGCGATCCTGACCCTCGCCCTCGCGGTGCTCTGGAACGTCTGGGCGCTGCGCCGCCACGTCCGGCGCCGCCTCGCCACCGAGGAGGCGCTCCGCACCGAGCACGCGTTCCGCAAGGCGATGGAGGACTCGCTCCACACCGGCATGCGCGCGGTCGACCTGGAGGGTCGGGTCGTCTACGTGAATCCGGCCTTCTGCAGCATCGTCGGGTACCCGTCGGACCGGCTCATCGGCTCGCGCCCGCCCCAGCCCTACTGGCCGGTCGAGGACCGGGACCGGATCGAGGAGCTGCTGCGCGCGGCGCGGGCGCCGGGCGCCGGGCGCGCGGGGATCGAGATGCCGCTCGTCCGCCCCGGGGGCGAGAAGCTCGACGTGCTGCTCTACGAGGCGCCGCTCATCGACGCGGCGGGACGGCAGACCGGGTGGATGGGGTCGATCCTCGACATCACCGAGCGCAAGCGGGCTCGCGAGCTCGTGCGGCAGCAGCAGGAGAAGCTCGCGGCGACCGCGCGCCTCGTCACCGTCGGCGAGCTCGCTTCGACGATGGCGCACGAGCTGAACCAGCCGCTCTCCGCGATCGCGAGCTACGTGACCGGGTGCCTGAACCTGCTCCAGGACGGGTCCACGCCCGGCGGCGACCTCGAGGAGGCGCTCCGGAAGACCGCGCAGCAGGCGCAGCGCGCGGGCCGCATCATCCGGCGCGTGCACGACTTCGTGCGCAAGCGCGAGCCGACCCGCGTCGCGCTCCGAATGAACGCGGTCCTCGAGGACGCGGTCGGCTTCGCGGAGGGGGACGCGCGCCGCAGGCGGGTCCGGCTCGCGGTCGCGCTCGCGGAGGACGATCCAGAGCTCCAAGGCGACCCGGTGCTCCTCCAGCAGGTGGTCCTGAACCTGCTCCGCAACGCGATGGACGCGATGGCGTCGACGCCGGAGGGCGCGCGCGAGATCCGGGTGGAGAGCCGGCCCGGGCCGGACGGGGTCGTCGTCTCCATCGCGGACCGCGGCGCGGGCGTCCCCGAGGGCGCGCGCGAGCACCTCTTCCAGGCGTTCTTCACCACCAAGACCGAGGGGATGGGCATGGGGCTCAACATCTGCCGCTCGATCCTCGAGCTGCACGGCGGGCGGGTCTGGGCGGAGCCGAACCCGGGCGGCGGGACGATCTTCTCCTTCTCGATCCCGATCGAGGCGGAGGTCGTCGCCACCGCGTCGGCAGGGGACGCCGCGTGAGCGACGATGGGATCGTCCACGTCGTCGACGACGACGACGCCATCCGCGACGCGCTCGCCTGGCTCCTGCGGTCGCGGGGGCTCGCCGCGCGGACCTGGCCCTCGGCGGAGGCGTTCCACGCCGAGTGGTCGGAGGGGATGTGCGGCTGCCTCGTCCTCGACGTCCGCATGGACGGGATGAGCGGGGTGGAGCTCTTCGATCGGCTCCTCGCCCGCGCCTCGCGCCTCCCCGTGATCTTCCTCACCGGGCACGGCGACGTCCCGCTCGCGGTGGGCGCCCTGAAGAAGGGGGCCTTCGACTTCGTCGAGAAGCCCTTCAACGACAACGACCTCGTGGACCGGATCCTCGCCGCGCTCTCCCACGACACGCTCCAGCGCCGCCGGCTCGAGACCGAGGCGACCGTCGCGGCGCGGCTCGCCGCGCTCACCCCGCGCGAGCGGCAGGTGATGGAGCGGGTGCTCGCCGGCGACTACAACAAGACCATCGCCGACGCGCTCGGGATCGCCGTCCGGACGGTGGAGGTTCACCGGGCGCGGATCTTCGAGAAGATGGGCGTCCGCTCGGCGGTGGAGCTGTCCCAGGAGCTCGCCCCGAAGCGCTGACCGCCCACCCCTCTCCCTGACCCTCTCCCCTGAGGCCCCTGAGGGGAGAGGGAATGGGAGAGGGGTGGCCCGCGCCCGCGCCGCGGGCGAGGGCTGGAACGCCCCGGCCGGGGCGGACGCTCCCGGGGCGGGCACGGGAGCGTGCGAGCCCCGTCCCGCCGTCGTTGTAATCGTTGCAGGGGCGGACGGAGCGTGGCACCGTCTAGCCCGTTCGCCGCGTCACCCACGGTCGTTTCGCGCCACCGGAGGAGAGCCCATGCACATCCGCCTCGTCGCCGCAGGTGTCGCCGCCTGCCTGCTCGCCGCGCCCGCGTCCGCGCAGGAGAGCGCCACGCTGAAGAAGATCAAGGAGACGAACACGATCTCGCTCGGCCACCGCGAGTCGTCCGTCCCGTTCTCGTACTACGACGACAAGCAGCAGGTCGTCGGGTACTCGTACGACTTCCAGAAGAAGGTCGTGGAGGCGGTGAAGAAGGAGCTCAACCTGCCGAACCTCCAGATCAAGATGACGCCGGTGACGTCCCAGAACCGCATCCCGCTCGTCCAGAACGGGACGATCGACCTCGAGTGCGGCTCGACGACGAACAACCTCGAGCGGCAGAAGCAGGTCGACTTCACGACGACGGTCTTCATCATCGGGACCCGGCTCCTCACCAAGAAGGACTCGGGCGTCAAGGACTTCGCGGATCTCAAGGGGAAGAACGTCGTCACGACGGCGGGCACGACCTCGGAGAAGCTCCTCCGCGCGATGAACGACGAGAAGAAGATGGGGATGAACGTCATCTCCGCGAAGGACCACGGCGAGTCGTTCCTGACGCTCGAGAGCGGGCGCGCGGTCGCGTTCATGATGGACGACGCGCTCCTCGCCGGCGAGCGCGCCAAGGCGCGCAACCAGGCGGACTGGGTGATCGTCGGCACGGCGCAGTCGAAGGAGGCTTACGGCTGCATGCTCCGCAAGGGCGACGCGGGGTTCAAGAAGCTCGCGGACGGCGCGATCTCCGCGGCGCTCAAGGCCGACGGCGAGGCGGAGTTCAAGAAGTGGTTCCAGGCGCCGATCCCGCCCAAGGGCGTGAACCTGAACCTCCCGCTCTCGGACGACATGAAGGACCTCTTCAAGACCCCGAACGACAAGGCCTTCCAGTAAGC
>DASWCJ010000255.1:0-54758 GCA_036390155.1 Anaeromyxobacter sp. | reverse complement strand
CGAGCTCACCGGCGACATCAACTACCGGAAGATCGCCGAGTACGGCTCCGACTCCGATCCGCGCGCCTTCAACTTCGACGGCGAGTTCAACATCGCGAACCGCGGCATCATCGAGTTCGTCGAGATCCTGAAGCTCGACGTCGCGTTCCTCTACGACCTCCTCGGCGCGACGCAGGAGCACAAGATCAAGCCGAAGAAGTTCCCGCAGACCGACATCGACGAGGTGATCGTCGGCCACACCAACGAGCCCGAGTACAAGAAGCTCCAGTCGAACGAGTTCATGGAGGCGCTCCGGGACCGCACGGTGAAGATCGACATCCCCTACATCTCCCGGCTCGACGAGGAGGTGAAGATCTACATCCGCGACTACAACAGCCGGAGGATCCGCGGGAAGCACATCGCCCCGCACACGCTCGAGATGGCCGCGATGTGGGGCGTGCTGACGCGGCTCGAGGAGCCGAAGAAGCACAACCTCACCCTCGTCCAGAAGCTGAAGCTCTACAACGGAAAGTCGCTGCCGAACTTCACCGAGGACAACATCAAGGAGCTCCGCAAGGAGGCGATGCGCGAGGGGATGGAGGGCATCAGCCCCCGCTACATCCAGGACAAGATCTCGAACGCGCTCGTCTCCGACAAGGGCGAGGGGTGCGTGAACCCGTTCATGGTGCTGAACGAGCTCGAGGCCGGCCTCCGCCAGCACTCGCTCATCAGCTCCGAGGAGCAGCGCAAGCGGTTCCGCGACCTGCTCACCGACGTGAAGCGCGAGTACGAGGACGTCGTGAAGAACGAGGTCCAGCGGGCGATCAGCGCCGACGAGGACGCGATCACCAAGCTCTGCGCGAACTACATCGACAACATCAAGGCGTACACGCAGCGCGAGAAGGTCCGGAACAAGTACACGGGCCAGTACGAGGAGCCCGACGAGCGGCTGATGCGCTCGATCGAGGAGAAGATCGACGTGGCGGAGAGCCGCAAGGACGACTTCCGCCGCGAGATCATGAACTACATCGGCGCGCTCGCGATCGAGGGGAAGACCTTCAACTACCGGACGAACGAGCGCCTCCACAAGGCGCTGGAGCTGAAGCTCTTCGAGGACCAGAAGGACTCGATCAAGCTGAAGAACCTGGTGTCGTCGGTCGTCGATCGCGACACGCAGGAGAAGATCGACGTCGTGAAGCAGCGGCTCATGAAGAACTACGCGTACTGCGAGATCTGCTCGACCGACGTCCTCAACTTCGTCGCGTCGATCTTCGCGCGCGGGGACGCGAAGGACTGACGGCCGCCCGCGAGTTCCGGGCGGCGCACGGGGAGCGTGGATGGCGCTGAAGATCAAGCAAGACCACGCGCGCTTCCGGGACATCGTCCGCGGTCGCATCAAGAAGAACCTCAAGAAGTTCATCCAGAAGGGCGAGCTGATCGGGAAGAAGGGGAAGGACTTCATCACCATCCCCGTCCCGACCATCGACATCCCGCACTTCCGGTTCGGCGAGCGGTCCCAGGGCGGCGTCGGCCATGGCGACGGCGAGCCCGGGGATCCGCTCTCGCAGGGCGACCCGCAGCCCGGCAGCGGCAAGGCCGGCCAGGGCGAGGGCCAGCACATCCTCGAGGTGGACGTGTCGCTCGAGGAGCTCGCCGACGTGCTCGGCGAGGAGCTCTCCCTCCCGCGCATCGAGCCCCGAGGGAAGGACCGGATCGTCGCGACGAAGCTCAAGTACACCGGGATCTCGCCCTCCGGCCCCGAGTCGCTCCGGCACTTCAAGCGGACCTACAAGCAGGCGCTCCGGCGGCAGATCGCGAGCGGCGCGTACAACTGGCGGCGGCCGACGATCGTCCCGGTGCGCGAGGACCGGCGCTACCGCACCTGGAAGCAGGTCCCGCTCCCCGAGACCAACGCGGTCGTGATCTACATGATGGACGTCTCGGGCTCGATGGGAGACGAGCAGAAGGAGATCGTCCGGATCGAGTCCTTCTGGATCGATACCTGGCTCCGGAAGCACTACAAGGGGCTCGAGACCCGCTATCTCATCCACGACGCGGTGGCGCGCGAGGTCGACCGCGACACCTTCTTCCACACGCGCGAGTCGGGCGGGACGATGATCTCGTCCGCCTACAAGCTCGCCCTCGAGATCATCGAGGCCGAGTACGCCCCGTCGTCCTGGAACGTCTACCCGTTCCACTTCTCCGACGGCGACAACTGGTCGGCGGACGACACCCGCGTCTGCGTCGAGCTGCTCCAGGAGAAGATCCTCCCCGCCGTGAACCTCTTCGCCTACGGCCAGGTGGAGAGCCCCTACGGCTCGGGCCAGTTCATCAAGGATCTGCGCGAGGCGTTCGGCGAGCGCGAGAACGTCGCGCTCTCGGAGATCGCCGACAAGGAGGCGATCTACGCCTCCATCAAGACCTTCCTCGGCCAGGGGCGGTGAGCCTTGAACAAGCACACCCACCTGCCCGCCCGGCTCCACGACATCCGCAAGAAGGTGGAGGGCTACGCCCGAGGCTACGGCCTCGACTTCTACGAGACCGTGTTCGAGGTGCTCGGGTTCGACGAGATCAACATGGTCGCCGCCTACGGCGGCTTCCCGAACCGCTACCCGCACTGGCGCTTCGGGATGGACTACGAGCGTCTCGCGAAGGGGTACGAGTACGGCCTCTCGAAGATCTACGAGATGGTCATCAACAACGACCCCTCGTACGCGTACCTGCTCGAGTCGAACATGGACGTGGACCAGAAGCTCGTGATGGCCCACGTCTTCGGGCACGTCGACTTCTTCAAGAACAACTTCATGTTCCGGCACACCAACCGGAAGATGATGGATCAGATGGCGAACCACGCCACGCGCGTGCGCCGCTACCAGGACAAGCTCGGCGTCGAGGCGGTCGAGGACTTCATCGACCGCTGCCTCTCGCTCGAGAACCTCGTCGACTACCAGTCACCCTACGTGAAGCGCCGGGCCGACCGCCCCACCCAGGCGGAGGAGGAGGAGGGCGAGAAGCGCAAGATCGCGCAGGGCTTCAAGACCGAGCGCGAGTACATGCGGGAGTACATCAACCCGCCCGAGTTCCTGGAGGCGCAGCAGAAGAAGCTCGACGACGAGGCGGCGCGGCAGAAGCGCTTCCCGGAGCGGCCGGAGCGCGACATCCTCCTCTTCCTGCTCGAGCACGCGCCGCTCGAGCGCTGGGAGCACGACGTCCTCTCGATCGTCCGCGACGAGGCCTACTACTTCGCGCCGCAGGGCCAGACCAAGATCATGAACGAGGGCTGGGCCACCTACTGGCACTCCCGGATCATGACCGAGAAGGCCCTCGACGCGTCCGAGGTCATCGACTACGCCGACCACCACTCCGGCACGCTCGCGACGCACCCGGGGCAGCTGAACCCGTACAAGCTCGGGGTCGAGCTCTGGCGCGACATCGAGGACCGCTGGAACCGGGGGCGCTTCGGGAAGGAGTACGACGAGTGCGACTCCTTCGTGGATCGGCGCCAGTGGGACACGAAGGCCGGCCTCGGGCGCGAGAAGATCTTCGAGGTCCGCAAGCACTACAACGACGTCACCTTCATCGACGAGTTCCTGAACCTCGAGTTCGTGCTCGAGCAGAAGCTCTTCACCTACGGCTACAACGAGAAGCACCAGCGCTGGGAGATCCTCGAGCGCGAGTTCAGGAAGGTGAAGGAGAAGCTCCTCCACATGCTCACCAACTTCGGCCAGCCGCTCATCGCGGTCGAGGACGGGAACTTCGAGAACCGGGGCGAGCTCCTCCTCGTGCACAAGCACGACGGCGTGGACCTGAAGCTCGACTACGCCCGCGAGACCCTGAAGAACGTGCAGTCGCTCTGGCGGCGCCCGGTGAACGTCGTGACGCGGGTCGACGGCCGCTGGACCCAGTTCCGGTACGACGGCAAGGAGCACACCGACCGCCGGGTCGAGTTGTGACACCCCCCCTCCCTGCCTCCCCCCGCTCCGCGGGGAGAGGAGCGATCGAAGAGAGGCAGCGTTGTAGGCCCCTGTCGCATCCCCCCGGTCGCGGAATTCCGTTTCGCAGGGGGTGTTTGCTACATTGCGCCCGTGCAAAAGACCGAGACCGACCACCCCCGGCGGAGCCGACTCGCCCCCGCCGTCGCCCTGGCCGGCCTCGCCGCCGTCCTCGCCCTCGCCGTCGCGGGCGCCTCCGGCCGGCTCCGCTTCCCCCTCCCCAGCCCCGCTCCGCTGGGCGAAGGAAGTCCGGGGACAAGCCCCCTCCCCAGCCCCGCTCCGCGGGGCGAAGGAAGTCCGGGGACAAGCCCCGCCCCGCCCGACCGCGCCCCGGTCGCGACGCCCTCCCCGGGGGTCCTGATCGCGCCAGCGGTCGCCGCGCCGCCTTCGCCCCCTCCGGCGCGCTTCGCGGCGGTGACCTCCCGGCTCGCGCGGAACCAGACCGTGGCGCAGGCGCTCTCGCGGCTCGACGTCGGCGCCGGCGAGGTGAAGGCGGTCATCGACGCACTGAAGGGTCTCTTCCCGTTCCACCACGCCCGCCCCGGCGATCAGCTCCGCGTCGAGCGGCGCGAGGGGGACGCCACGCTCCAGCACTTCACCTATCGGCAGGGCCCCGCCGACGAATGGACCGTCGAGCGACTCCCCGACGGGACGCTGCGCGCCGCGAAGCGGGCGGTGACGCTCACCACCGTCGTCTCGCGGGTCGAGGTGACGATCGGGACGTCGCTCTACGAGAGCCTGCAGAAGGCGGGCGAGGACCCGAACCTCGCGGTGCTCGCGTCCGACGTGCTCGCCTGGGACGTCGACTTCTACCAGGACGTCCGCTCCGGCGACCGGATGCGGATGGTGGTCGAGCGGATCCTCGCCGACGGCAAGCCACTGCGCTTCGGCGAGGTGCTCGCCGCGGAGTACGAAGGCTCGACGACCGGCCGCAAGCGGCTCTTCCGCTACACCGACGCCGCAGGGCAGACGAGCTACTTCGACGAGGAGGGACAGAGCGCGCGGCGCGGCTTCCTGAAGTCGCCGCTCAAGTTCGCGAACGTCACCTCCCGCTTCGGGAACCGCAAGCACCCAGTGCTCGGCTACACCCGCGCGCACGAGGGCGTGGACTACGGCGCGCCCACCGGCACGCCGGTCTGGGCAGTCGGCGACGGCCAGGTGAAGCAGTCGGGCTGGAACGGCGGCTGCGGCAAGGCCGTGACCATCCACCACCGGAACGGCTACGACACCGTCTACTGCCATCTCTCCGGCATCGCCGTGTCCGCCGGAAAGTCGGTCACGCAGAAGCAGGTCATCGGCTGGGTCGGCCAGACCGGCCTCGCCACCGGGCCGCACCTCCACTACGCCGTGAAGCACGGCGGGGCCTTCATGAACCCGCTCCAGCTCAAGGTCCCGCGCGGCGAGCCCATCGCGCCCGCCGAGATGGAGACCTACCGGGGCGCGATCGCCCCGCTCCGGGCCCGGCTCGAGGGTGACCTCGCGCGGCTGTAGCCGCTAGCGCCAATGCCGGTCACTTAGCGGCCGCCCGCTAACGGCGAACGCTCCCGTCGGGCCTCGGGCATGGCCCCCGTCCTCCTGCGCCGCCGCCAGGGTCGCAACCGGCACCGGACGGTCGGACGGGTCCAGAAACGTAGACGCCGGCGCACGCCCGGGCGCGCCAGCTCCGCGCGAGAGCGTTCCCGTACGGTGGCGGGCACGGCGAGCGCCATGGGCGCGGCATCGAACGGTCACCGGATCTGACGCGCGAAGCTGTCACGCCGCGTGCACGCCGGCTCGCGTACGGACACCGCATCCGAACGCAGCGACGGCGGCGTGCTCGTCGGAGGGGGCCAGCCCGGGCCCGCGCGCCCCGCCGATGGGGCTACGGGCGAACCATGGGCACCGTGGTGCGGATGCTCCGCGGTGATCGGAGTTCGCCGCAGCCACTTCGGCAGCCGCCACCAAGGGCTGGGGAGGCGTCTCCGACGAGCACGCCGCCGTCGCTGCGTTCGGACCGCTCCGCTCGACGGAGCCGGCGTGCACGCGGCGTGACAGCGGCACACGCCGGACCCGCTCACCCTCGGCGGCGCTCTCCGTGGTTTCGCCGTGCCGGTCGCCGTCCGGGTCCGGTGTCGTGTGCCGCTGGCACGCCCGGGCGTGCGCCGGCATCTGCGTTTCGGGGTCCTTTCGACAGTCCGGCGCCGGTCGCGACTCAGGCGGCGGCGCAGGAGGACGGCGCCTTCCCCGGCCCGCCACGGCGGCGTTCGGTCCGGGCGACTCGAGAGGCCGGCACCGCTAAGTGACCGGCATTGCGGCTAGCGAACGTCTCGCCTGGCGGCCAGCGGCCGCCGCCGCACGAGGAGCTCCCGCGCCGCCGTCACTTCACGCGCCGGCAGCGGTCGCCGGGCTCTGCGTCCGGGAAGTACTCGGTGGTGCCGAGCCACCCCTGCGCCTCGTTCTGCGCGACGCACGCGTCGCACTCGATCTTCTTCACCCCCTCCAGCTGGCCGCAGTCCGACACCTTCCGGATTCCCGCGTGCGCGCACGCGGCGACGACGAGGAGCGCGACGGCGACGACCTTTCCCATGCGATCCCTCCCGCGGGTCCGAGCCCTCTGCCGGTAAGCTGCTCATCCCCGGGCCGTCCGCCGGGCCGGGGCCGCCCGCCTGCGGCGTGAGCCCCTCGCGGCGGCCGCCGCGCGTCCCCACCCTAGCCTCGTACCCCGCGGGCGCTTCCGTCGCGCCGGCGCGACGCCGGCCCGCGGTGCGCTCGCGCTCGGGGGGGACGGCGACGCCCGCGAGGGCCACGGCGCGCTCATGACGTCGCTCGCCTGGGCGGCGGGGGAGGGGACGTGACGGTCGGCGAGTGGCTGCTCCGGCGGCTGGTGCAATGGGGGGTGCGGCGCGTCTACGGGTATCCCGGCGACGGGATCAACGGGATCTTCGCCGGCTTCAGGCAGGTGAAGGAGCTCGACTTCGTGCAGGTGCGCCACGAGGAGATGGCGGCGTTCATGGCCTGCGCCCACGCGAAGTTCACCGGCGAGGTCGGCGTCTGCATGGCCACCTCCGGCCCCGGCGCGATCCACCTCCTGAACGGCCTCTACGACGCGCGGATGGATCACCAGCCGGTGGTCGCCATCGTAGGTCAGACCGCCCGCGCCGCGATGGGCGGCGACTACCAGCAGGAGGTGGACCTGCCGAGCCTCTTCAAGGACGTGGCCCGGGAGTACGTCCAGACGATGATGGTCCCGGCCCAGGCCCGGCACCTCGTCGATCGCGCGTTCCGGATCGCGCTCGCGGAGCGGACCGTCACGGCGCTCGTCGTCCCGAACGACGTGCAGGAGCTGGAGATGGAGCAGCCGCCGCACGCGCACGCGACCGTCCACAGCGCGGTGGGCTGGTCGGCGCCGCGGGTCGTCCCGACGGAGCGCGACCTGCGCCGCGCGGCGGACGTCCTCAACGCGGGTCGCAGGGTGGCGATGCTCGTCGGCGCGGGCGCGCTCCGGGCCGGCAAGGAGGTCGCCGAGGTGGCGGAGGTGCTCGGCGCCGGCGTCGCGAAGGCGCTCCTCGGGAAGGCGGTCCTCCCGGACGCCCTCCCCTGGGTCACCGGCTCGATCGGGCTCCTCGGCACGAAGCCGTCGTGGACCCTCATGAACGAGTGCGACACGCTGCTCGTCGTCGGCTCGAGCTTCCCCTACCCGGAGTTCCTGCCGAAGGAGGGGCAGGCGCGCGGCGTCCAGATCGACCTCGACGGCCGGCTCCTCTCGATCCGCTACCCGATGGAGGTGCCGCTCGTCGGCGACGCGGAGGAGACGCTGCGCGCGCTGCGCCCGCTCCTGCGCCCCAAGGACGACACCACCTGGCGGGAGAGGATCGAGAGCGAGGTCCGCCGCTGGTGGAAGGTGCTCGAGGCCCGCGCGATGAACCCCGCCGACCCGCTGAACCCCGAGCGCGTGTTCTGGGAGCTCTCGCCGCGCCTCCCGGACCGCGCCATCCTCACGGCGGACTCCGGCTCGTCCGCGAACTGGTACGCGCGGGACGTGAAGATCCGCCCGGGGATGATGGCATCGCTCTCCGGGAACCTCGCGACGATGGGTCCTGCGGTGCCGTACTCGGTCGCGGCGAAGTTCGCGTTCCCGGATCGCGTCGTGGTCGCGCTCGCGGGCGACGGCGCGATGCAGATGAACGGGATGGCCGAGCTCATCACGATCTCGAAGTACTGGCGGGAGTGGAAGGACCCCCGCCTCGTGGTGCTGGTGCTCGACAACCGCGACCTCAACCAGGTGACCTGGGAGCAGCGCGCGATGATGGGCGAGCCGAAGCTCGAGGCGTCGCAGGACCTCCCCGCGGTGGACTACGCCGCGTTCGCCGAGTCCCTTGGGCTCGCCGCGATCCGGGTGGACCGGCCGGAGGACGTCGGGCCGGCCTGGGACCGGGCCTTCGCCGAGCGGCGCCCCTGCCTCGTACAGGCGCGCACCGACCCGAGCGTCCCGCCGCTGCCGCCCCACATCACGTTCGAGCAGGCGAAGCACTACGTCCAGTCGATCCTGAAGGGCGACCCCGATCGCGGCGCGATGATCGTCCGCTCCTGGCGCGACGCGATCGAGAGCTACCTGCCGCATCGGAGGAGGTGAGCGTGCCTCCGGCGGCGACGATCGAGCGGCTCGAGGCGCGCGCGTACCGGATCCCGACCGAGGGCCCGGAGTCGGACGGGACCCTCGACTGGGACGCGACCACGCTCGTGGCGGTCTGGGTCGAGGGCGGAGGGCGCCGCGGCTTCGGCTACACGTACGCCGACGCCGCGGCCGCGCAAGTCGCCCAGGTCCTGCTCGCGGGCGTGATCCGCGGCGCGGACGCGCTCGACCCGCCCGCGGCCCACGGCGCGATGGGCCGGGCGATCCGGAACGTGGGCCGGCCCGGCGTCGCGGGGATGGCGCTCTCCGCAGTGGACGCGGCGATCTGGGACCTCAAGGGAAAGCTCCTCGGCCTCCCGCTCGCGACGCTCCTCGGCCGGATCCGGCACGCGGCGCCGATCTACGGGAGCGGCGGGTTCTGCACCTATGGCCCGGAGCGCGTCGCCGAGCAGCTCGGCGAATGGGCCGCCGCGGGGATGGCGGCGGTGAAGATGAAGGTCGGACGGGATCCTCGCGCGGACCCAGCCCGGGTCCGGGCCGCGCGCGAGGCGATCGGGGCCGCGGGGCTCTTCGTGGACGCGAACGGCGCGTGGACCCGCAAGCAGGCGCTCGCGGTCGCGGCGCGGCTCGCGGACGAGGGCGTGGCGTGGCTCGAGGAGCCGGTCTCGTCCGACGACCTCGCCGGGCTCCGCCTGATCCGGGATCGCGGGCCCGCCGGGATGGACGTGGCCGCGGGCGAGTACGGCCACGACGCCGGCTACTTCCGCCGGATGCTCGAGGCGGGCGCGGTGGACGTCCTCCAGGCGGACGCGACTCGCTGCGGCGGGGTGACGGGGTTCCTCCGCGCGGCCGCCATCGCCCAGGCGTTCACGACCCCGCTCTCCTCCCACTGCGCGCCCGCCCTGCACGCGGCGCTCCTCTGCGCCGCGCCGACCGGGATCCACTGCGAGTGGTTCTTCGACCACGTGCGCATCGAGGGCATGCTCCTCGAGGGCGCGCCCCGGCCGACGGGCGGGACGATCGCGCCGGACCTCTCGCGCCCGGGGCTCGGGCTCGAGCTCCGGCGCGAGGACGCGGAGCGGTGGGCGGTGGGCTAGTTCCTACCGCTCGCGCCCGGGCGGCCGCAAGGTTGGCGTGTCGCTCGACGGCCCGGGCGACTACCCCGCCCCGGCGAAACGCGCCGGCGCAGGGTCTGGAGCGCCCCGCTTCATGCGCGCAATCGGTGATGTAGCGGAAATCCCACATTCCTGCCGGCGGTTGCCTCCTCCGTGCCCCGTCGGTCCCCCCTCGGCGTGGGGGCGCCGGGGTGCAATTCGTGCACGTCCGGAGGCCACAAACCCGGGTACGAAGCTTGCTATCCAGAGCGAGGGGGCATGAAGAGAGACCGCATACTGATCGTGGAGCCGAACCCGCTCGAGGGCGCGTCGTTGCGCGCGTCGTTGTGCGAGGCCGGGTTCGACGCGGTCGAGGCGGCGTCCACGGACGCGGCGCTGTCGCTCGTCCCGTCCTTCCAGCCCGCGGCGGTGATCGCCGACGCCGGGCTGCCCGAGGGCGTCTCGGCGCTCGTGTCGCGCCTGCGCGATCTCCGCTCCGACGCCGCGGTGGTCGTCGCGACCGCCCCGGAGCGCCTCGACGTGGCCGTCACCGCGCTCCGCGCCGGCGCCGAGTCGTGGATCGTCCGGCCGCTCGACCCGGGCCAGGTGCTGCTCGTCCTCGAGAAGGCGCTCGAGAAGCGCGGGCTCCGCCGCGACGGCGCGACGCTCCGCGACTCGATCCGGCGGCGCAGCGCGATCGTCGGGAGCGCGGCGGAGCTGCAGGCGGTGATGGAGGTCGTGAAGCGGGCCGCGCCGACCAAGGCGACCGTGCTCGTCCAGGGCGAAGCGGGTACGGGCAAGGCCCACGTCGGGCAGGCGTTGCACGAGGCATCGCCCCGCCGCGACCGCCCCTTCGTCGGCGTGAACTGCGCGGCGCGCTCCGAGATCCTCCTCGAGTCCGAGCTCTTCGGCCACGAGCGCGGCGCGTTCGCCGAGGCGGACGCGCGTCACGCCGGCCGCCTCGAGCACGCCGACGGCGGCACGCTCTACCTCCACGAGGTGGGCCGGCTCCCGGCGTCCCTGCAGGTCAAGCTCCTCCGGCTCCTGCAGCAAGGCGAGTTCGAGCGGCTCGGCGGGCGGGAGACGCAGCGGGCGGACGTCCGCGTCGTCGCGGGCTCGCATCGCGACCTCGCCGAGGAGGTCCGGGCCGGGCGGTTTCGCGACGACCTCTACTACCGCCTGAACGTGGTCGCGGTGTCGCTTCCGCCCCTGCGCTCGCGCAAGGGCGACATCCCCGCGCTCGTCTCGCACTTCATCGACCACTTCGCGGGCGCGGCCAAGAAGCACATCACCGGCGTCACCCCCGGCACGCTCTCGGCCCTCTTCGCCTACGACTGGCCGGGCAACGTCCGCGAGCTCGCGAACGTGGTGGAGCGCGCGGTCGGCTCGGCGACCGGGGCGGAGCTCACCGCCGAAGATCTCTCGCCCGTGCTCCACGGCGCGCGGCCCGACGAGAGCGCCGCGTCCGCGCTCATCCCGGGCGCGACCCTGTTCGAGATCGAGCGCGAGGCGATCCTGCGCACGCTCGACCAGTGCGGGGGATCGACCGCGAAGGCGGCGGAGGTCCTCGGCGTGTCGATCCGGAAGATCCAGTACCGGCTGAAGGAGTACCGGAGCGGCTCTTCCGGCCGGCGCCGCGAGGGCGCCGAGGCGGGGTAGCAGCCGCGGCGGTCTCGCCTACTGCGAATTGTAAACGTGCGCGCTCTCCTCCGCCGTCGGGAGGAGGTGCATGCCGAGGTACGTGAACATCACCACCGCGAAGCCCGCGATGAGGAGCCACGCGCCCCGGTCGCCGCGCCAGCCGCGCACGCGGCGCAGGTGCAAGTAGCCGCCGTAGACGAGCCAGGTCACGAGCGACCAGTTCTCCTTCGGGTCCCACACCCAGAAGTCGCCCCACGCGCTCTTCGCCCAGACCGAGCCGACGAGGAGGCCGATGGTGAGGAGGGCGAACCCGAACCGGACGAGCTCGAAGTTCATCGCCTCGACGTCGAGCGGCTGGCCGCTCGTGATGGTGCCGGCCTTCATCGAGAGGAGCCGCTGGACGAATCCCACCCGCGGCGCGAGCAGCTGGATGATCGCGAGCGCGAAGGCGATGGTCACCGCCGCGTACCCGACGAAGTAGACCATCACGTGCGGGACGAACCAGGGTGACTGGAGCGCGGGCGGCAGCTTCACGATCTCCGCGTCCCACTTCGCGAGCGCGTAGCCGAGGCAGCCGAGGGCGAGAGCCGCCGCGGGCACGCCGAACACGCGGGTGCGGTAGATGAGCTCGAAGAAGACGTAGACGAGGGCGATGCAGAACGAGAAGAAGACGAGCGACTCGAACAGCGACTTGAACGGCGCGCGGTCCGCCTCGATCCAGCGCTGCACGATGACGGCGGCGTTCAGGACGAGCCCGGCCGCCATGAGACCGGTCGCGGCCCGGCCGACGAGCGCCTTCGTGGAGCGCCAGGCGGCCGCGTAGAACGCGGCGGAGGCGGCGTAGAGCGCGGTGGTCGCGACGAAGACCGGGTGCTCGGCGAGGACGTACTGGAGCATGTGGGCTCTCCGATCAGCCGCGCGCCTTGAGGCGCGGCTCCAGGTAGAACATGTAGAAGACGCCGATGCAGATGAGCGCGAACCCGAGGAACACCCAGGCGACGCCGGGGTCGTAGACCGCCTCGAGGCCCGAGTAGGTCGGATCCGCGGGGTTGTAGTTCACCTGGTACAGCGTCCACCCGCCGAAGGACATCGGCTCGTTCACCGTGATCTTCGTGGAGGTGCGCTTCCCCTCCTTCGCGGCGGTGACGTGCGAGACGTACGCCTTCACCTCCTGCTCGCGCTTCTCGAACAGGAGCGCGCGCTCGGCGCCGAGGAACACGGCCTGCGGTTGCGCGGCGAGGAGGAGCTGCTCGATCTTCCTCCCGCCGGCGTTCGCCTCGATCGCCACCGCGGGGCTCTTCCACTCCTGCGAGGCGGTCCCGTACTTCACCTGGCGCGTGACCGGATCCGGGACCGGCTGGAACTCGGGGTAGATGCCGGTGAGCCGGAACGAGTCGCCGCTCGGGAGCCGGTGCTTCTGGAGGTCGGGGTCGAAGCTCGCCTTGAGGCGCCAGGTCGGCCGCTGCCGGCCCTCCTCGTCGGTGAACGTCCCCTGCTCGTAGAAGCCGATCCGGAACTCGGGCTCGTAGTTCACGAGCTCGAACCGGTCGAGGTGGAGGTCGAACCCGAGGGCGGCGCGCTCCGGGAGGAGCTGCTTCCCGCGCTTGAGGACGACGTGGGTCGCGGTCTCGCCGCCCGCGTGCAGGTCGATGCGGCCGCGGATCGAGAGGGTGGCGGACGCGCCCGCGCCCGCGAGCGAGGTCAGGAGGCCGATGTGGGCGATGAAGAAGCCGAGGTTCTTGACCTTCACCGGCCAGCGCAGGAGCGCCGAGGCGATCACCGCGGCGCCGAAGAGCGCCATGAGGAGCGCGAAGGGCAGCCCGTGGAAGACGTCGTCGAGCCGGAGCGCGACGATCACCTTCCCGGCCACCCCGTAGCGCTCGACGTAGAAGCTCGTCGGCTTCATCTGCAGGACGAGGGTCCCGAGGATCGCCTCGACCGCGAGCACGAAGAGGAGCGTCGCGATGAACCGGAAGCCCGCGATGGTCTGCCGGAGCTTCCCGGGGGCGAGGTAGCCGACCGCGATCAGCACCATGCTCGCGAGGAACGCCGCCGCGACGAGCGTGAAGCCGCCCGGCGGGATCCAGACCTGGAGCAGGAGCCCGACGAGCAGCGCGCCGACCACCAGCAGGCTCGTCAGCCGGACCTCGCGCTCGGCGACGGACGGCCCGGCGGGCGGCTGCGACGGCGACGGCTCCGCGGCCGCTCGGGATGCCTTCGAGTTCACGTGGACGACCTCCGTGCGCGGGGCTTGGAGCAAGGGATGTGCCCCCGCAGTGGCGCAGAAATACCCTCGATCCGTGCCGAGGTGTCTCGAAATCGAGGGACGGCGCCGCAGGAAACGCGATCTTGCGCCGGATCAGCGCAAACGCTGCGCAGGCCCGATCCGACTCGCCTCTTCCGTGTCATCTCTCGCCAGAAGCGTCGGCCCGGCGGCGCCATTCCCGGGTGGGAGTGGCGCGCCGGGCCGTGGTCGCCGGAGCGAGGTCGATCCTACATGCCCGTCCCCATCCCGCCGACCATCCCCGGAGGCGAGGGATCCGACGGCGTCTGGGCGTCGGTCGGGCACGCCTCGGGCTCGACGTAGGCCTGCGCCTCGGCCTCCTCCAGGCTGAGATCGTCCGGGCCGGAGGCCGGGGCGCCCGCCGGCGGCAGGAAGGCGTCGGTGTCGACGCCGCACGCGTCCGCCCACGACGCGTACTGGCCGGCGCCGATCACGATCTGGTGGTTCGTCGCCTCGGGCGCGTTCGCGACGCAGGACGTGGGGGTGGACTGATCGGGGACGCTCCGGTCGCAGAGCCACCACTCCTTGAACTTCGCGACGGTGGTGCCCGGCGCGTAGCAGGCGCGGCCGAACCAGTAGCCGTCGGTCGAGCCGGTCGGCAGGACGTCGCCGGTGATTCCACCCGCGAGCCCGCCGTTCGCGTCGAAGTTCGAGACGAGCGTGAAGGAGCGGCCGCCCAGGGTCGGGCTCCACACGCCGCGCCAGAAGCCGAGCTCGTTCGCGGCCGTGGTCGTGTCGAGGTCGGCGATCCCCGCGACGCGCGCGCGGACCGTGCCGACGGCGTTCTTCCACATGCGGAACGCGGCGGTGACCGGGTTCGGGTGCTCGGTCGTGTCCGGGGTGAACCGGACCATGAGGTAGCCGGCGCGCTTCGCGATCGGCCCGGCCGCGAAGCCGGCCGCGAGGAGGCCCTGGCCGCGGTAGCCGGTGGCGACCGCCTTCAGGTTGTCGAGGTTCAACCAGAGCCGGCCGGCGCCGCGCCGCTCGAGCGCGCCGTGGATGAGGTAGCCGGCGAGCACCGGGCTGTACGTGCCGCCGGGCTCCTGCACCTGGAGGAGGAAGCCGGACTTCATGTCGCTGAAGAGCTTCACGACGAGCCGCAGCGTCGCCGTGCCGTTCGCGACGCACCCGCCCGCGCCGTCCGGCTCGACGCAGCGCGAGGCCGGGCCGAAGATCTTCACGTTGCCGGGCAGCTCGTTCCCGCCGCTCGCCGCGACCTCCTCGAGCCTGCCGAAGATCTGGCGGAGGCCGTCGTTCAGCGTCTTGGCCCTCGCGTGGACGACTCCGAGGTCGTCGCCGAACGTGGTGACGTGGATCGGGTCGATCGTTCCGGCGACCGCCGCGGCTGGGGCGGTGTCGATGGTGAGCGCCGCGGCGTCCGGGACGGCGGCGAGGTACGGGTCGGGCTTCGACTTCGGGCCGCACGCGGCGAGCGCGAGGGCGAGGCCGGCGGCGACGAGGGTCTTCTGGATCACGGTGTTCCTCCCGGGGCCCTGATCGGCATCGCCCCTTCGCCCTCCCCAACACCCTCCCGGCCGGCGGGTTGCGGAGCGTGACGCCGCTCACGCGCCGGGTGCACGCGCCGGCGAGCGCCCGCTCTGCCCCGAGCGACCCCGCCGCCTGCTTGCTCGCCGCGCAGTCCGCACGAAAACTTCGCATTATCCGCTGCTTGACGCGGAAGCACGCTTCCACCAAACTGGCCGGCCGCACGAGCGGAAGAGCGGCAACCGCGGAGGAGTTGGGCCGCGGAGCTGGAGCGCCGGTCCGGGCATTCCTCCGGGCGGCGGAGCGGCCCTTCCGAGCCTACATCCAGCGTGCGTGAACCTCCGGGCGGGACGTCCCGTCGGGAGGCATCGCCGTTGCACGAGGACGAAGAGCAAGATGATCGAGACCGGGTATCCAGCGAAGCAGGGCCTCTACGACCCCCAGCATGAGCATGACGCCTGCGGCTTCGGGTTCGTCGTCGACGTGAAGGGTCGGCCGTCCCACGACATCGTGGCGAAGGCGCTCACGGTCCTCGTGAACCTCGAGCACCGGGGGGCGGTCGGCGCGGAGAAGAACACCGGCGATGGCGCCGGCATCCTCCTCCAGACGCCGCACGCGTTCCTGCGCGCCGAGGCGGAGCGGCTCGGCATCGAGCTTCCGCAGAAGCCCGGCCACTGGGCCGCGGGCATGGTGTTCCTGCCGTCGAACGAGGCGGGCCGCGTCGCGTGCGAGCGGATCTTCGAGGAGGTCGTGCGCGAGGAGGGCCAGACGTTCCTCGGCTGGCGCGACGTCCCGACCCAGAACGCGACCCTCGGCCCGACCGCCAAGGCCTCGCAGCCCGTCATCCGCCAGATCTTCGTCGGCCGGGGCACGAACTGCCCCGACGCGATGAGCTTCGAGCGGAAGCTCTTCGTGATCCGCCGGCTCGTCGAGAAGAAGGTCTCGCGCTCGGCGATCCCGGGGCGGACCCACTTCTACGTCCCGTCGCTCTCGTTCAAGACCATCGTCTACAAGGGGATGCTGAACGCGCCGCAGCTGCGCGAGTTCTACCTCGACCTCTCGAGCCCGCAGGTCATCTCGTCGATCGGGATGGTCCACTCGCGCTTCTCGACGAACACCTTCCCGTCGTGGTCGCGCGCGCACCCGTACCGCTACATCTCGCACAACGGCGAGATCAACACGCTGCGCGGCAACATCAACTGGATGCACGCCCGCCAGTCGATGATGCGGTCGTCGCTGTTCGGCGCGGACCTCCAGAAGATCCTCACCGTCGTCGACACCGAGGGCTCCGACTCGGGGATGTTCGACAACGTCCTCGAGCTCCTCACGCTCGCCGGCCGCGAGCTGCCGCACGCGATGATGATGATGGTGCCGGAGCCGTGGAACCGGCACGAGTCGATGAGCGCCGCGAAGAAGGCGTTCTACGAGTTCCACTCCTGCCTCATCGAGCCCTGGGACGGCCCGGCCTCGATCGCGTTCACCGACGGTGTCCGGATCGGCGCGGTCCTCGACCGCAACGGCCTGCGTCCGTCGCGCTACTACGTGACCAAGGACGGCCTCGTCGTGATGGCGTCCGAGGTCGGCGTCCTCGACGTCCCGCCCGAGCAGATCCAGCAGAAGGGCCGGCTCCAGCCGGGCCGCATGTTCCTCGTCGACACGAGCGAGGGGCGGATCGTCTCGGACGACGAGCTGAAGGAGCGGATCGCGAAGCAGCACCCGTACCGCGAGTGGCTCGACCGCTACTCCGTCCCGCTGCGCCACCTCGGCAAGCCGACGCGCGTCCACGAGCCGGACCACGAGACCGTCCTCCGCCGCCAGGAGGTCTTCGGCTACACCGAGGAGGACGTGAAGATCCTCATCACCCCCATGGCCACGACCGGCACCGAGCCGCTCGGGTCGATGGGCACCGACTCGCCGCTCGCCGTGCTGTCGGAGAAGCCGCAGCCGCTCTTCGCGTACTTCAAGCAGCTCTTCGCGCAGGTGACGAACCCGCCCGTCGACGCCATCCGCGAGGAGATCATCATGGCGGTGGAGACGTCGGTCGGGCCGGAGGGGAACCTCCTCGAGCCCGCCCCCGAGTCCTGCCGCCAGCTCTCCCTCCCGACCCCGGTGCTCCGCAACGAGGAGCTCGAGAAGATCCGCCACTGCGACGGCGGCGCGCCCTCCCGCGGGCTCAAGACGATCACGCTGCCGATCCTCTTCAGCGCCTCCGGCGGCGGCGCCGCGCTCCGCAAGTCGCTCGAGGACCTGCGCTACAAGGCCTCCGAGTGCATCGCGGAGGGCTACAACGTCATCCTCCTCTCCGATCGCGGGCACGACGCGGACGACGCGCCCATCCCGTCGCTCCTCGCGGTCGCGGCGGTGCACCACCACCTCATCCGCGAGGGGACCCGCACCCGCATCGGCCTCGTCCTCGAGTCCGGCGAGCCGCGCGAGGTCCACCACTTCGCCCTGCTCGTCGGCTACGGCGCGTCGGCGGTGAACCCGTACCTCGCCTTCGAGACGATCCACGACCAGGTGAAGCTCGGCCTCATCCCCGGCACCGCCGAGGCCGCCGAGAAGAAGTACGTGAAGGCGATCAACAAGGGGATCGTGAAGGTCATCTCCAAGATGGGGATCTCCACGGTCCAGAGCTACCACGGCGCCCAGGTGTTCGAGGCCATCGGCCTCAACCAGGACTTCATCGACGAGTACTTCACCTGGACGGCGACGCGCGTCGGCGGCGTCGGCATCGACGTGGTCGCGAAGGAGGCGCGCCTCCGCAACGAGCGCGGCTTCCCGCCGAAGCGGCCCATCGTGCACACGAGCCTCCCCGCCGGCGGCCAGTACAAGTGGCGCGCCACCGGCGAGCACCACCTCTTCAACCCGGAGACCGTCCACAAGCTCCAGTACGCGTGCCGGACCGGCAGCTACGAGCTCTTCAAGGAGTACACGCGGCAGGTCGACGAGCAGTCGAAGAACCTCTGCACGCTCCGCGGCCTCATGGACCTCAAGCGCGGGCACAAGCCCGTGCCGCTCGAGGAGGTCGAGCCGGTCGAGTCGATCGTGCGCCGGTTCAAGACGGGCGCGATGAGCTACGGGTCCATCTCGAAGGAGGCGCACGAGGCGCTCGCCGTCGCGATGAACCGGATCGGCGGGAAGTCGAACACCGGCGAGGGGGGCGAGGATCCGGCGCGCTACCTCAAGGAGAAGAACGGCGACTCGAAGAACTCGGCCATCAAGCAGGTCGCGTCCGGCCGCTTCGGCGTGACGAGCGAGTACCTCGTCAACGCCCGCGAGCTGCAGATCAAGATGGCGCAGGGCGCGAAGCCCGGCGAGGGCGGCCAGCTGCCCGGCTCCAAGGTCTACCCGTGGATCGCGAAGACGCGCCACGCGACCCCGGGCGTCGGGCTCATCTCACCGCCGCCGCACCACGACATCTACTCGATCGAGGACCTCGCGCAGCTCATCCACGACCTCAAGAACGCGAACCACCGGGCGCGCGTGTCGGTGAAGCTCGTGGCGGAGGTCGGGGTCGGGACCATCGCCGCGGGGGTCGCGAAGGCGCACGCCGACGTGGTGCTCATCTCGGGGCACGACGGCGGCACCGGCGCCTCCCCGCTCACCTCGATCAAACACGCCGGCATTCCCTGGGAGCTCGGCCTCGCCGAGACCCACCAGGTGCTGGTGATGAACGACCTCCGGTCGCGCATCGCGGTCGAGGTGGACGGGCAGCTCAAGACCGGCCGCGACGTCGTCGTCGGCGCGCTGCTCGGCGCGGAGGAGTTCGGCTTCGCGACCGCGCCGCTCGTCGTGCTCGGCTGCGTGATGATGCGGGCCTGCCACCTCAACACCTGTCCGGTCGGTGTGGCGACGCAGGATCCGACCCTGCGCGCGAAGTTCACGGGCGACCCGGCCCACGTCGTCACCTTCATGAAGTTCGTCGCGCAGGAGGTCCGCGAGCTCATGGCCGAGCTCGGCTACCGCACCATCGACGAGATGGTCGGGCGCTCCGAGCGGATCGAGATGCGGCGCGCGGTCGACCACTGGAAGGCGCGCAACCTCGACTTCACCCGCATCCTCTACAAGCCGACCGTGCCGAAGCACTACGGTCGGACCTGCCAGATCCCGCAGGACCACGGCATCGAGCGGACGCTCGACGCCACGACCCTGCTCGAGCTCGCGAAGCCCGCGATCGAGGAGTGCAAGCCGGTGCAGGCCACGCTCCCGATCCGGAACACGATGCGCGTGGTCGGCACGATGACCGGCTCGGAGATCACCCGGCGCTACGGCGCGGTCGGCCTCCCCGAGGACACGATCAAGCTCCACTTCCAGGGGTCGGCGGGCCAGTCGTTCGGCGCGTTCGTGCCGAAGGGCATGACGCTGCTCCTCGAGGGCGACGCGAACGACTACATCGGCAAGGGGCTCTCGGGCGGCAAGATCGTGGTCTTCCCGCCGCGCGAGGCGACCTTCGTCGCGGAGGAGAACACCATCGTCGGCAACGTCGCCTTCTACGGCGCGACCGCCGGCGAGGCGTACATCCGCGGGCTCGGCGGCGAGCGGTTCGCGGTGCGCAACTCCGGCGTGCACGCGGTCGTCGAGGGCGTCGGCGACCACGGCTGCGAGTACATGACCGGCGGGCGGGTGGTGGTGCTCGGCCCGACCGGCCGGAACTTCGCGGCCGGCATGTCCGGCGGCGTCGCGTACGTGCTCGACGCCGACGGCCAGTTCGTCCCGAAGTGCAACAAGGAGATGGTGGGGCTCACGGTGCTGTCGCTCGTCGAGGACCCCGAGGAGGCGAAGGCCGTCCGCGCGATGATCGAGCGGCACGTCCACTGGACGCAGAGCCTGCACGGCAAGCGGATCCTCGATCGCTGGGCCGAGTACCTGCCGCGCTTCGTGCGGGTCCTCCCGCACGACTTCCGTCGGGTGGTGGAGTCGCAGCAGAAGATGCGCGACAAGGGGCTCTCGCCGGAGGATGCGGAGATGGCGGCCTTCGAGCAGAACGCGCGCGACGCGGCGCGGGTCAGCGGGAACTAGGACATGGGTAAGCCGACTGGATTCATGGAGTACGCGCGCGAGAAGAAGCACGAGCGGGACCCGCTCGAGCGCGTGAAGGACTGGAGCGAGGCGCACCCTCCGTACCCGGAGGAGGTGCTCCGCCAGCAGGGCGCCCGCTGCATGGACTGCGGGATCCCCTTCTGCCACACCGGGAAGCTCCTCGCCGGCATGGCGATGGGCTGCCCGGTGAACAACCTCATCCCGGAGTGGAACGACCTCGTCTCCCTCGGGCAGTGGCAGGAGGCGTACATCCGCCTCGCCAAGACGAACAACTTCCCCGAGTTCACCGGGCGCGTCTGCCCGGCGCCGTGCGAGGGGAGCTGCACGCTCGGCATCACCGACCCGCCGGTGACGATCAAGCTCATCGAGTGCGAGATCGCCGATCGCGCGTTCGAGGCGGGCCTCGTGACGCCGCAGCCGCCGCCGGTCCGGACCGGGAAGCGCGTGGCGGTGGTCGGGTCGGGTCCGGCCGGGCTCGCCGCGGCGCAGCAGCTGAACCGCGCCGGCCACGTGGTGACCGTGTTCGAGCGGGCGGACCGCGTCGGCGGCCTCCTCATGTACGGCATCCCGAACATGAAGCTCGACAAGGCCCTCGTCGATCGGCGCGTGAAGCAGCTCGCCGACGAGGGGGTCCGCTTCGTCACCGGGACGGAGATCGGCAAGCACATCCCCGCCGACCGGCTCCTCAAGGAGTACGAGTCGGTGGTGCTCTGCGGCGGCGCCACCCAGGCGCGCGACCTGCCCGTCGAGGGGCGGAAGCTCGGCGGGATCCACCTCGCGATGGAGTTCCTCACCGCGAACACGAAGTCGTTCCTCGACTCGCGCCACGCCGACGGCCAGTACATCTCCGCGAAGGGGAAGGACGTGGTGGTGATCGGCGGCGGCGACACCGGGACCGACTGCGTCGGCACCTCGATCCGCCACGGCGCGAAGAGCCTCACGCAGCTCGAGATCCTCCCGCGCCCGCCCGACGAGCGCGCGGCGGACAACCCCTGGCCGCAGTGGCCGAAGACCTTCAAGAGCGACTACGGCCAGGACGAGGCGAAGGCGATCTGGGGCCAGGACCCGCGCACGTTCCGGGTCAACACCCGGCGCTTCGTCGACGACGGCCAGGGGCGCGTGAAGGGGATCGACCTCTTCGAGGTCGAGTGGAAGAAGGGGCCGGACGGCCGCTTCGGGCCGCAGGAGGTCCCGGGCACGGCGCGGACGATCCCGGCCGACCTCGTCCTCCTCGCCCTCGGCTTCACCGGGCCCGAGAAGCCGCTGCTCCAGCAGCTCGCCGTGAAGCTCGACGACCGCGGCAACGTCTGGACGGACGAGAACAGGATGACGAGCGTCCCCGGCGTGTTCGCCGCGGGCGACATGTCTCGCGGCCAGTCGCTCGTGGTCTGGGCGATCCGCGAGGGCCGGCATGCGGCGCAGGCCGTCGATCGCTACCTCGAGTACGGCGAGACGGTGCTGCCTCCGTAGGGCGGCGCGCTCCGAGTCACGCTGCGTTCACGACGCCCGGTTCCGAGAGGGGCCGGGCGTCGTCGCATGGGGCGGCGGGAGACGCGAGCGCGGGCGGAGCGCGCGGGGCGACAGCGACCAGCGACGAGCGAGCCCCATCTTGAAAGGGCGGATGTGGTCACGGCTCGTGCGACGCGGGGCCGTGGGGGCTCAGGAGCGTCGTCGGTTGCGAGTAGCGGCCCCGGCGGGACTCGACACCGCTGGACGCAGAGCGCTCAAGTGGCTGACGGCGAACCCCAAGTCGCTCGAAGGTCCTGCGTACCGGCGGTTTCCTTACAGTCAGCGAGTCCACGCGCGAGTCCACGGCTCTCGACCGAGCGCGGGGAGACGTGGGAGAGACGGACGGGGTTCGACCTGCGCGCTGCCGCGTTCGCTACGAGTTCGAGGCAGCGATCCACTTAGGGTATGGGAGGCGCCAAGGTCGAGACGGGAGGGGCGCTCCGGGCCGGCTCGGGTCGTCCTCCTCCAGGTCGGGAGCGTCGAGTTCGAACTCGAACCTCGTCAGGTGCCGGATCTTGAACTCCCAGAGGCGCTTGAGTCCCGCCTGCGAGAGCGATGCGAGGCGCTGATCGAAGACTTCCTGAAATGGGATGAGGGCGTTCTCCTCCGCGCCGCCGCGTCGGGCGCTGCGGTACTTCCTGCCCTCGCCAAGGACCCAAGCCGGGACCGTAAACGATGCATTAAAGTCGATCGCACAGGGTGGAAGCTGCCCAACGGGCTCCAAGAACATCAGCGACCCGTTGTCGCCCATCTTCACCGATTCCTGCTGTTCTCGGCTCAGCGCCGTAAGAGGTCGGATCTGCCACACGCTGATGTCCCCTTGGCGGTCGATGTCGCAGCCGTGCGACTCGATCATCACCGCGACCGACTTGAGGTTCGCGAGTACCTCAGGCGTCTTGGCGAAGACGTCTTCCTGTGCCGCCTGCCGGTCCTTCAAGCCCGTGATCTTGAGCTCGTTCTTGTCGGGCGCGGGCAGCTGCGCCTGGCAGTGGTCGCAGAGGCGCTTGTCTTCGACCTTCTTCTGACAGACCTTGCAGATGCGCTTTCGCAACTCGCGGGTGACGATCCTCGGATCGCGGTCCCGATGCGCAAGTTCCGGCACAACAATCACGTCGCCCTGGAACAGGGCGTTCACGGGCGCGCTTCTGTACACGGTCCTAGGCGGGCGTCACGGGGTACTGGCCGTCCGGGATGCGCGCGTCCGGGTCGACGTTGTCGTCGCCCGCAGAGAACGCCGGCAGGACTTCCAGATGGTGTGGCGCAAAACTGCCCTTCGCGCGCAGCTTCCGGGCGGCCTTGAATGACGACGGCGCGACAGCGGCGCTCGCGGCCACATGCACAGGCGCGCGAGTGTCGCCGGTGGCGAACTGCCCCGCTGAGAACCACAAGGACGCGCCGAGAGCACCGGCAGACAGGCTCCTAACAACCGTGAGCCTGATCGAGCCACGAGGCGTGGGCCGCTCCGTCCTTCGAGGCGGCGCCAACTCCTCGGCAAACGAAACGTCGTTCAGTTCGAGCTCGAACATCATGAGTGCTCCCCTATGCCTTCCGCTTCAACCCGGGCGTCTTTCGGAGAAGTTCTTCCGCGACGGCACAAACGCGGTTTGCGAAGTAGAGTGCGACGTTCGGTGACATTACTACTCGCACTCCGTTGAGATCCCCCGGGACCTTGTCGCGCTTCACTGCTTGGCGAACGGTACCCGGATCTACATGGACGAAATCGACAGACACGTCGTCCTGCATGACGACCGTCACACCCGCGTTCGCACGGACGTGCCCCTCGCGATCGGCGGACGACGCCTTCGCCATCGCGTCGATCGGCTCGTACCCGTTCTCGGCGACCGCCCGCTTGATCGTGTCGGCGATGGGCTCGCCGTTCTCTCCGGGCTGTACGAACGACGCGTACAGCTGGTTGCAGAACTGGAAGTGGGGGAACGAAACCTCCAGAGCGTAACTGAGCGCCAGCCCCTTCGGTTCCTGCGGGAACGCCTTCGCCTTACCAAAGACGATCCTGACGCCCTGCGTGCCCCTCTCGACCGAAACGTAGTCGGCGAGCACCATCTTCTGCGGCGTGTACTCGTCGATGTTGAAGTCGATGGCGCCGCCGCGTTCGTCGCGGCGAATGCGGAGCAAAGGCCGCTCGCGCGGGTCGTTCATGCCCGGGTAGTGGACCTGCTGTTTCAAGGGCGCGCAGCCTCCCACGCCGCAAAACCTGCGGTCAAGAGCTAGCGTCCGCTCGCACGGCGGTCATTAGACCATGCGGGCTGAGGCGCTGGCGAACTCCCGGAAGTGTAAGCACTTGCCGTACCACCCTCACGCACTTTCGCGAAACGCTAAGTGCCTGATCTTCGGGCCTGTCACCCGCTCCGCCGATTTCCGGCCCAGCGCCTCTGCATCCACCGGTGGTCGCGTCCGGTGCGCATGTAGAGGTCGGGGAGCGGCATGACGCCGTGCCCTCCGCGCCGCCGGTAAGGGAGGAAGCTCTCCCCGCCAGGAAGGCCGCCTCAGACGGCAGCGGGTCGCGGCGGTAGACCTCGGGCGGCAGGGCCTCCTCTAGCTCCTCGACGCGATCGAAGCCGACCGAGACCTCGGCGAACACGATCGGGTTGAACACGAGGACGAACTCGTCCGCGGCACGGGCCAGCGCCTGCGAGGACCACTCGCCCCACGTCGGGTCGTTTCCCGCGGCGAGGAGCCGTGCTCGCGATCCCGCTCATCGCGCGAAGGGAAGTCTGCGTCGGGTGGATGACGAGGCAGCGCGAGCGACGCCGAATACTCCGACATGACATCGGGCGGCGCCGGCCCCAATCCGCACCATGCCGCAACATCAGGGTGCTCTACCACATCGACCCGCCGACGACGGACGACGAGATCCGCGGCGCGGGCGTTCGGTAAGTGCGCAAGGTCAGCGGCCTGCGACATCCGCCCGCCACTGACGCCGAGACGTTCGAGCGGAGGGTCGAGGAGGTCGCTGCGACGACACGGCGGCTCCTCGCCTCGCTCCGCGCGCGCACCGCGCTTCGGACACGCGAGAAGGCGCGCGAGAAGGCGCGGGCTCGAGGCGCGCGCGCGCGAGAGCCGACTCGCCCGCCTGACGCCAGGCCGTGGGCGAACCCCTGCGTCAGAGATCCGGGTCGGAGATCTCAGGACCGTGAACGAATTGGATTCCGCCGGCAGCGCCGCCGCCCGCCTATTCGGCACTGTACCCGCGCCGCACGTCGCCCCCTCACCCGCAGCGCTCTCTCGCCCTCCGCAGCAGCCACGTCTCTCCCTCGGCGGTGACCGCAACCGGCCACAGCGGCTGCTGCCCCGTCCGCGGTGACCGCACCACCGCCGACGTAAACGGGTCCGCCCACCTCGCAGGCACCTTCTCGCCCCAGCGGGTGGCGTGGCCCGCGAAGTTTCCGCGAACGTATCGAAGGGCGTTGCGCACCTCGGCCGGAGTCCCGAGCACGTGCGCGTGGTACCGGTCCTCGAGCACGGGCCCGCGCCGGCCCATGAGCCGGTTGAGCCGGCGCGCGAGCCGGATCGACAGCGCGCGTATTCCCCTCGCCAGCGCCCGCGCGCCGTCCGCCTCTACGATCAGGTGGACGTGGTTGCCCTGGATCGAGAACTCGACGACCTGGAGCTCGGGCCGCTGCCGGGCCGCAGCGAGCGTCCCGTGGATCACCTCGAACGACCGCTCGCTCCGGAGATTCCACACGTGCGGCGCCATCCGCAGCGTGACGTGCACGGGCGTCGAGCGCGTGAACGCCTCCCGCGCCCGATGCGGCAAAGCACCGTGCCCGCGGAGGAGCGGCGGGCCCGCACCTCGGCGCGCGCCGCCCCAGGTGCGGAACTCGAAGATCGCCTGGCCAATGACCATATCCGCCCAATCAAGATGCAGCAGCCGCGCACCGGTGGCCGCTCCGAGCGCAGGCTCCCGGCCCGCCACCCCCAGATCGCCCACCATCGGTCCTCGAAGACGCTCAAAGACCCTGCTCCTGCAAGCGCCGCAGGGGCTGCGCCCGGCGTACCCCGGTGAAATGAGGCCCCGGCTTGGGCGATCAGCGCGTCCACCACTCGCGGTCGCCCCAGGGGTCGGGGTCCCCGCCGCCGTCCGACAGGAGCCGGCGTGCGAGCGACAGGCCCTGCGCGATGGAGTGGTCCGCGTTGTTGTACCAGAACCGGCCGCAGCGCCCGCCGAGGACGAGGTTGGGCCAGCGCCGCACCGTCTCGAACGCCCCCTGCAGCGCCTCGCGGTAGCCGAGGTCGTAGACGGGATAGGTGTCGGGGACCCGCTCGACGTGACACACGGTGACGTCCCCCTCGCGCTCGATCGCCCCGATCCGCACGAGGTCCCGGAGGACCTCCGGCAGGCGGCGCTCGGGCTCGGCCCAGAGCGCGTCGCCCTCCCGTCCGGTGCACTCGACGCACAGGGCGCCGCGGCCCGCCGGCGCCATCTCCGGCGAGAAGCGCGTCGGCGCCGAGACGCGGACGAACGCCTCGTCCCCGCCGCAGTAGACCCACTGTCGCCCGAGACGGTCCGGTGCGCGGAGCTCGAGGTTGAAGAGGACCGTGGACAGGAACCCGAGCGCCGGCGGCGGCTCGCCGAGGAGCCGGAGCGCGAGCGTGAGCGGCGCCGTCCAGACCACGACGTCGGCCGCGACCTCCTCCGCGCCCGCACGCACCGCGGTGACCCGCCCGCCCGAGGTCACGAGCTCCGTCACCGGCGCGGACACCCGGAGCGACCCGCCCGCCTCGACGAGGTCGCGCGCGAGCCGCTCGGCGAGCTCTCCGATGCCGCGCCGGGGGTACAGGAACGTCGTATCGAGGCGGGGGGGCAGGAGCGCGGAGCGGGCCAGCTCGGCCAGGCTCCCGGCCCGGACGCGCGGATCGATCACGGCGCGATCGACGCCCGCGCGCGACCAGTCGCGGTGGACGCGCTCCGCGGGGATGCCCAGGAAGCGCTCGGTGTAGGGCCGGAAGAACACCTCGTAGAGCGTCCGCCCGTACCGCACCACGACGTCCTCCTCGAAGGAGGCCCCGCGGACCTTGCGCGGGCGCAGCAGGAGGTCGCGCATCATCCGCAGCGCGATCCCGGGCGGGATCGACGCGAGGACGCGCGGCCCGACGGGCCAGTCGTGCACGCGGCCGAAGGCGCGGACGCCGCTGTTCCGAGGGATCCGGAGCGCGTCGTCGCCGAGCGCCGCCGCCAGGAACGCCGTGACCTCGTCGTTCTCCGTGTGGAACCGGTGCGGTCCGACGTCGAACGAGAAGGCGCCGTGACGGAAGGTGCGGGCGAGCCCTCCGGGCTCGGCGTCCCGCTCGAGCACCGTCACCCCGCGGCCGGCGCGCGCGAGAGCGCGCGCGACGGTGAGCCCGGTGAGCCCTGCGCCGACGACGACCGCTGCCGTCACCGCTTCTCCAGCTCCGGCGGCGGCCGCACCCGCTCCACGAGCTCGCGCAGGCCCGGCGTCTCGAGGCCGTACCCCACCGCGAGGGGGTAGAGCGGCACCGCGACGAGGGTTGCCGTAGCGACGTACGCAGCGAGCCAGCGCCGCGGGTGCGGGAGGCGGGCGGCGAGCGAGATCGCCGCCCAGGCGACCGCCGCGAGGGCGAAGGGAAGGACCCCGAGGGCGGTGTGCAGCCAGACCGGCCGCGAGACCACCACGAACGGCAGGTATACGGCGAGGAAGAGCGCGACGAGGAGCGGCGCGCCGCCGGCGCGCTCGCGCCAGGCCCGCGCCGCGACCCAGCCCATCGCGGGGAGCGTGGCGAGCCAGGTGACGGGGTTGCTCACCGCCATCAGCACCACCGGCCCGCCGGCCCCGATCGCGAAGTCCGCATAGAACGCCGGGCGCAGGAACCACACCCACGCGTTCGAGTCCAGCAGCATGCCGTACGGGTTGAACCCGGCGTGCACCGCCTGCTCCCGGGCGAGGGTCGCCTGCAGCCACGCGAACTCGGCCAGGCCGTACCCCCGGCCGAACCAGGGCGCGAACGACAGGAGGTAGACGGTGAGCGGGAGCGCCCCGAGGGCGGCGAGGCGGACCGCGGTGGTGGACGCATCCGGGCGCGCGCGCTCCGGGGCGGCAGGCGGGAGCGCGTCGAGCACGACCCAGCCGACGCACACGGCGAGCGCGAAGCCGACGGTCCACTTGCAGGCGGCGCCCGCACCGAAGAGGAGCCCCGCGCCGAGCAAGGATCCGAGCGCGCCGGTCCGCCGGTGGCGCAGGAAGAGCACGAGCCCGGCGAGCACGAAGAACGGGATCCAGCCCTCCTTCACCGCCTGCCGGGAGTAGTCGACATGCACCGGGTCGATGGCGAGCAGGAACGCCGCGAGGAGCGCGGCGGCGGCCTCGCCCGTCACCGCGCGGGTGAAGACCGCGAGGAGTGGGACCGCGGCGACCCCGAAGAGAAGGCTCAGCAGCACCAGGCCGAGCTTGCCCGTGCCGGCGAGCGCCGTGGCGGCGTAGACGAGCGCGTCGGAGAGGTGCGGGTGGTGCCACATCGTCGGGCCGAGGTGGCCGCGCTCGACGAAGTTCGAGGCGGACACCCCCACGCCGAGGTCGTCGGCGAAGAGGGCCTGCCCAGGGAGCCCCCAGAGCCGCAGCGCGAGGGCGAGCGCGGTGATCGCGCCCACGCGAGCGGCGAAGCGCGGCGCACCGGCGGCGCTCACGGCGCCGGCCTCCGGGCGAGGCGCGACGCGAGCGTCGTGGCGAACGCCGCCGCCGCCTCGCGCGCCGCGGGCGCGACGTCGGGGCTGTCCTCCGCGAGCACCACCGTCACGAGCGTGGGCCGCACCCGCGCCGCCGCGAGCGGCTCGAGGAGGGCCGCCGGGTTCCCCCGCTCGAACCAGGAGGCGTGGACCGCCACGAGCGCCGGCTCGTCGCCGAGCCGCAGGGCTTCGGTGGCCCGGCGCGGAAAACTCTCGGTCGGCAACGCGAGGAAGCCGTCGCCGTCCACCGCCTCCCCGACGTCCTCCGCGCGCGCGCGCAGCTCGCCCTGCGGCAGCACGTACTCGATGCTGCGCGCGACGTCGCACTCGACCGCGGCGAAGAGGTAGCCACGCCAGTCCGCCTCGGCGGCCATCCGGTCGCAGACGTACCGTGCCCCTGCGCCGCGGCGGCCGACCAGGTCGCGGAGCACCGCGTCCGCGTCCTCAGGCGGCACGAAGTGCAGGAATCGTCCGGCGTGGACGAGCGGCTGCCCCGCGCAGCCACGGGCCCGCCAGAGCGCGACCGCGTCGTGGCCGGTCCGGACGACCTCGACGGCGCCGCCGCCGTCCGCAGGCGCGCAGCCGTGTCGCGAATGGCGGCCGTACGCGCCCAGCCCGACTGCCGCCGCGACGAGCGACAGGACGAGTCCGGCCGCGAGGCAGAAATTCCGGGTTCGCGAGGGGAGGGTCTGCGCGGGCGCGGGCATGGGTCCGCGAGAGGAGACCACACCCCGGCGCGCGGGAACAACCGGAGATGACCCGGTCCGGTCGCCGCGAGGGCCGGCGCAGCTGGGCCGTGTCCCGCCGGACGCGCAGCCCGGGAGGCATCCGGATTCGCTCGCGTTCCACCCGGGCGCGCGGCATGCGTGCTAACGAGTGCTCGGTGCCGACCTTCGTCTCTCACGTCGCGGTTCCACTCGCCCTCGGAGCCGGGCTCGGCGAGGCCGCGACTCCCGGCGACTGCTCGCGGCGGGCGTCGTCGCGAGCGTCCTTCCGGACCTCGACGTCGTCGGGCTGCGCCTCGGGATCCCGTACGAGGCGGCCCTCGGCCACCGCGGCGCGAGCCACTCGCTCGGGTTCGCGGTCGCGGTGGCGATCGCCGGCGCCGCGCTCCACGGACCGCTCCGCTGCCGCGCGCGGACCGCGTTCGCCTTCCTCCTCGCCGCCACCGCCTCGCACGCGCTCCTCGACGCGCTGACGAGCGGCGGGCTCGGCGTCGCGCTCCTCTGGCCCTTCTCGGACGAGCGCTTCTTCGCACCCTTTCGGCCCATCCGCGTCGCGCCGCTCGGCCTCCACGGCCTGCGCGCGCGGGGGCTCGCGCTCCCCGTGTCGGAGGCGAGCTGGGTCTGGGCGCCGAGCGCGGTGGTCGCGGCGGTCCTCGCGTGGGGAAGGCGGCGCTCGCGCGGCGCGGCCGCGCCCGTCCTGCCGGACCCCGGCGACCCGTGAGCGGGCGGCGCGCGTGGGGTGGCGGAGCACGGAGTACCTCCACGCACAGTGACTCGTCGAGTTCACGCTGGGCGTGACCGGACGGCCGTGCTAGGGCTTCGAGGAATCCACTCCAGGGGGACCCCATGAACGAGCCCGCCGCGCCCGCCGTGCCCGCAGTTCCAGGCGGTGCCTTCGCGACCGCACCCGAGCCGCCGCCGCAGCGCCTGCCGATCCGGTTCACGGGCAAGGGCGGCGAGTACTTCCGGATCTGGATCGTGAACCTGCTGCTCACGCTCGTGACCGTCGGCATCTGGTCGGCGTGGGCAAAGGTCCGCAAGACGCGCTACTTCTGGAGCAACACGCAGGTGGGCGGCGCCGCGTTCCAGTACCACGGCGATCCCGTCGCGATCCTCCGGGGGCGCCTCCTCGCCGGCGCGTTCTTCGTCGTGTACTCGGTCGCCGGACGCATCCACGTCAAGGCGGGGATGGTGGCCGGCGCCGTGCTGCTCCTGCTCGGCCCGTGGTTCTTCTACAAGTCGATGCGCTTCAAGCTCGCGAACACGAGCTGGCGCGGCCTGCGCTTCGGCTTCGACTCGAGCGCGAGACAGGCGTATGCCGTCCTCGCGCCGGCGGTGGTCCTCGGGCTGGTGCTCGTCGCCGCGGTCGCGTCGATCCAGCCGTCCGAGCCGGGCGCCCAGCCGAGCCCGTGGCCGTTCGTGATCGCCGAGCTCGCCCTGTTCGCGTGCGTCCCCTGGCTCCACGCGCGCATCAAGGCGTACCAGCACGGCCGCGCGCGGTTCGGCAGCCTGGCGTTCCAGTTCCCGCCGTCCAGCGGCGCGTTCTACGCGCTCTATGGGAAGACCTTCCTCGTGTCGCTGCCGATCGGGATCCTGATGGGCGCGGGCGTCGGCGTGACGGTGTGGCTGCTGAAGGGCGCGAGCGCCGACCCGACCGCGATGGCGCGGGCGATGGTCCCGATCTTCGTCGTGAGCTACGCGGGATTCCTGCTCGGGTACCTCGTCGCGGGCGCGTTCTTCACGTCGCGGCTGCAGCGGCTCGTCTGGACGAGGACCCAGGCCGGCCCGATCCGGTTCTCGACCACGGTCACGACCGGCGGGTTCATGCGCGTCTGGTTCGTGAACGCGCTCCTCACGCTCCTCACCGCCGGGCTCTACTGGCCGTGGGCGCACGTCGCGATCGCGCGGTACCAGCTCGACTCCATGTCCGTCGAGGCCGGCGCGCCGCTCGAGTCCGTCGTCGCGGGCAGCGCCACCGCCGAGCGCTCCGCGACGGGGGAGGGCGCCGTCGACTTCTTCGGGTGGGACCTCGGTCTGTGAGCGACGTCGTCCTCGAAGCGCTCCTCTTCGACGGACGGAGCGCCGCCGCGGCGCCGGTCCGCGTCGAGATCGCGGCGGCCCTCCGCACGGTGCGGATCACTGCGCCCGACGGCGTGGTCCTGCACGAGCTGCCGCTCGACCGGATCGCCGTCACCGAGGCGTTCGGGACGACGCCGCGCCACCTGCGCCTCCCCGGCGGCGGGGAGGTGGCGATCGCGGACGGTGCGGCGCTCACCGCGGCGCTCGCCGTGGCCGGCCGCCGGGCGGGGCTCGTCGACCGGCTGGAGGCGCGCTGGCAGGTGGCGCTCGGCGCCGTCGCGGCGTGCGTGGGGGTCCTCGTCGCCGGCTACCTCTACGGCCTCCCCGCCGCCGCGCGCTGGATCGCGGCGGCCATTCCCTCGAGCGCGGAGCAGCGGCTCGGCGACGGCGTGCTGGAGCTGCTCGACCGCCAGTTCCTGAAGGCGAGCGACCTGCCCGAGGCGGCGCAGCGCGCGGCCGAGGAGCGGGTGGCGGAGGCCGCGCGGCGCGGCGCGCCCGGCGTGCCGTACCGGCTCCTCTTCCGCAGGATCCAGCACGGTCCGGGGGTCAACGCGTTCGCGCTGCCGGGCGGCACGATCGTCGTGCTCGACGAGCTCGTCCGGCGCACGTCCGGCGACGATCGGCTCGTCGCCGTCGTCGGCCACGAGCTCGGGCACCAGGTGCGCCGTCATTCGATGCAGTCGTTCCTGAAGGCGGCGGGGGTCGGGGCCGCCGCGAGCCTCCTGTGGGGCGACTTCTCGGGGCAGGCCGCGACCCTCCCGGCGGCGCTCGCGATGTTCGACTACTCGCGCGACGCCGAGCGCGAAGCGGACGAGGACGCCGTGCGCTTCCTGCGCGCCGCCGGCCGGTCCGCCGCGCCGATGGTGGACGCGCTCTGCATGCTCGAGTCGGTCGAGCGCGAGTCCGGCCTGGGTGAGCTCCCGGAGATCTTCTCCACGCACCCGAAGATCCGCGAGCGCGTCGCGCACGTCCGCGAGCTCGCCGGCCTCGGCGAGCCGGGCACCGCGTGTCCGGCGCCGCCGCCCGAGACGCCCGGGCTGTGCAAGCCGTAGACATCGCTTCCCCCTCCGGCCGGAACTAGCCCCCGATGCCCCGCATCGGCAGCAGCACCAGCGCTCCCCCCGCGTCGTCCATGTGATGCCGCGGCGCCTTGCGGAGGAGCGCGCCGCGGACCGCCCGGGCGAGGGCGCCGTCCGGCGCGCCGCCGCGCATGAGGTCGCGGAGCGACAGCCGCTCCGCCCCCCCCAGGCACGCCTGGAAGCCGCCGTCTGCGGCGATCCGGGCGCGGTTGCAGTCCTCGCAGAAGTTCTCGGTCATCGCGCCGATGAGGCCGACGAGCCCCTCGCGCCCGCCGCGGTCGACGGCGCGCAGGTGGCGGGCCGGGCCCCAGCCGCGGAACGCGTCGGGCCGGAGCGCGAATCCCGCTCGCCCGAGCCCGGCGCGCACCTCCGCGAGCGGCACCACCTCGCCGCCCGCGAAGGGCATCTGCTCGATGAAGCGGGGGAGCGCGCCGCGATCCCACGCGAACCGGACGAGCGCGGGGAGCTCGTCCTCGTTCACGCCGCGCATCAGGACCGTGTTGAGCTTGAGCGAGCGGAACCGGCCGGCGGCGGCGTCGATCCCGGCGAGGATCGCCTCGAGCCGCGCCCCGCGCCCGGAGACCCCCGGGAGTCGTGCCGGGTCGAGGGTGTCGAGCGAGACGTTGAGCGATCCGAGCCCGGCCTCGCGCAGCGGCGCGACGAGCTCGGCGAGCCGGTGGCCGTTCGTGGTGAGGGCGACGTCCTCGATGCCCGGCGTCGATGCCGCGTCGGAGACGATCTCGACCACGTCCTTGCGGAGCGTCGGCTCGCCCCCGGTGAGCCGGATCCGGCGGACCCCCTCCTCGGCGAAGACGCGGAAGAGCCGCGCGAGCTCGGCGCGGGTGAGGAGCCCGTCTGGCGACTCGTGCTCTGCCGGCGAGCAGTAGGTGCACCGGAAGTTGCAGCGATCGGTGAGGGAGACGCGGAGGTACGAGATGGCGCGGCCCTGCGCGTCCGTGAGGATGGTCGCGGCGCTACAGGCCTGGGTGGACATCGAGCGACTCCTTCCCGGTCGCGTTCACCCCCGGCACCGTGGCCGCCCGCGCGACTCCCAGCTTCCTAGCCTCCTCGGCCCCGCTGCGCCCGCGTCGCTGCATCTCGAAGCTCGCATGGGGGTCGCGAGCCGACGAGCGGCCGGCCTGGGCGATGCCGTAGCGGAGGAGGGCGGTACCAGGATGGGTACCGGTGAGAGGGGGTGCAATGCGGGCTACGGCGAAAGTCGCTCCGGGTGCGCGTAGACGTTCATCGCGCTTCCGCGCACGAATCCGGCGAGCGCGATCCCGGCCGACCGGGCGAGGTCCACCGCGAGCGAGGTCGGGGCGGAGATCGAGGCGACCGCGGGGAGCCCCGCCGCCGCAGCCTTCTGAACGATCTCGAAGCCCGTCCGGCCGCTCACCGCGAGGACGGCCGGCACGCCGGAGGCCGGGGCGCCCGCGCCGAGCCGACCCGCGCGCACGAGCGCCCCGACGACCTTGTCGACCGCGTTGTGGCGCCCGACGTCCTCGGCGGCGGCGAGGATCGCGCCGTCGTCGGCGAGCAGCACCGCGGCGTGCAGGCCCCCGGTCCGGGAGAAGGCGGGCTGCGAGCGCGAGATCGCGTCGATCGCGGTGACGAGCAGCCGCTGCGCGACCTGCCGCCCGGCCGGCACTGGACGTACGCGCGCGGCGAGCGCCTCGATCGACCGCCGGCCGCACACGCCACACGCCGAGGAGACGGGCTGGACGCGGTGCCCGTCGAGGAGCCGCTCCGGGTCGAGCCGGATCCCGGCGGCCGAGACGACGTCCACGACGTTCCCGTAGCCCTCGTCCCCGGGCCGGCCGCAGTGCGCGACCGACGCGACGTCGGCCCGCCCGAGGAGGATCCCCTCCGCGAACAGGAACCCGAGCGCGAGGTCCGCGTCGGCGCCCGGCGTGCGCATCGTGGTCGCGACCGGCTCGCCGTCCACCCGGATCTCGAGCGGCTCCTCGACGGCGACGGCGTCGAGCGCGGTGACGTCGCCGCGACGCACCTCGCGCATCGCCACGCGGGGATCGGATCGCTCCATCGACCCATCATATAAGAGCGGCCGTGCGCCCGCCGACGCACGCGCTTATGGAACGCCGTTCGATGAGGGAGCCCGTCCAGCTGGATCCGCTCGCCGCGCTCACGCCCGTGGAGCGCGCCATCGTCGCCGAGGAGGAGGCGCTCCTCGCGCGCGTGCGCAGCTCGCTCGCCGCGGTGCGGGGGGACCGCGGCGAGGGCGACGTGGTCGGCCGGCTCCGCGAGCTCCGGGACGAGGCGCTCGAGTCCACCGCGAAGGACCTCCCCACCGTCTTCCAGGAGATGGGCGTCCTCCGCGCGGTGATGGAGCGGGCGCGCCCCGGGGAGCTCCCCGATCCGGCGGCGCCGTACTTCGCCCACCTGCGCGTCCGCGAGGACGGCGAGGAGCGGGACTACTGCCTGGGCCGCCACACCTTCGTCGATCGCGAGGCCGGCGTGCGGGTCGTGGACTGGCGCTGGGCGCCGGTCGCGGCGCTCTTCTATCGCTACCGCGAGGGGGAGGAGTACGAGGAGCCCTTCCCGGGGCGCGTGTCGCGCGGCACCCTCGCCGCGCGCCGGGTGGTGGTGGTGGACCGGGGCGGGCTCGCCCGGATCGCGGCGGAGGGCGTGGCGCTCGCGCGAGGGCCGGGCGGCGCCTGGACCGCGACCCGCGGGGCGGCCGCGGCGCTCGGCGGCGGCGAGGGGACGGCGGCGCGCGCGGGTGCGCTCGGGACCGGCGTCGGCGGCCGCGACCGCGCGGGCACGCCGGACGTCACCGCGCTCCTCGATCCGGACCAGTACGCCGCGATCGCCTCGCCGCCGGACACGCCGCTCCTCGTCCTCGGCTCGGCGGGGAGCGGGAAGACCACGGTCGCGCTGCACCGGCTCGCGCGGATCGCCTTCGAGGACCCGCGCCGGTTCGCCGCCTCGCGGCTTCAGGTCGTCGTGCCCGAGACTGGGCTCTCGCGGCTCGCGGCGCGGCTGCTCGAGCCGCTCGGGCTCGACAAGACGCAGGTCCGGACCGCGGACGCCTGGGCCCGCGGCTCGTTCCAGAGCGCGTTCGGGGTGCCACCCCCGCGGCTCACCGAGGAGACGCCGCCGCTCATCGCGCGCCTGAAGCGCCACCCGGCGCTGTACGAGGCGCTCCGGCGCAGGCCGCGTCTCGCCGGGGCGAAGCCGCCGCTCGGCGCGCTCCGGCGCGAGCTCGGCGACCTCCTCCAGGACCGCGCCTTCCTCGCAGGCGTCGTCGCCGCCGCCGCGGGCGACCTCCCAACGACGGCGATCGACGAGACCCTCCGCCACACCCGGCTCCAGAACGCGCCACCGTCGGAGGACCTCTCCGGCGTCGACCCGGACCGGCGCGAGGCGCTCGACGGGAGGCCCGTCGACGACGACACGCCCCAGGCGCTCTCGGGCACGCTCGACCTCGAGGATCTCCCGCTCCTCCTCTTCTTCGCGGTGCGCTCGGGCGGCGGGGCGGGGAGGCGGATCGCGCACCTCGTCGTGGACGAGGCGGAGGACCTGTCGCTGTTCGAGCTCGCGGTGCTCGGACGCCAGCTGTCCGGCCGGAGCGTGACGGTGGCAGGGGACGAGAGCCAGCAGACCTTCACGTCGTACGCCGGGTGGCCGGAGGCGCTCGCGGCGCTCGGCGTCGAGCGCGCCGCCACGGTCCGGCTCGAGACCACCTACCGGTGCCCTCGCCCGGTCGCGGAGGTCGCGTACGCGGTGCTCGGGCCGCTCGCGCCGGCGAGCCCGCCGCGCACCGGGCGCGACGGGGTGCCGGTCTCGCGGTTCGACTTCCCGACCGAAGCCCACGCGCACCTCTTCCTCGCGGGGGCGATCCGCGACCTCGTCGAGCGAGAGCCGCGCGCGTCGATCGCGGTGGTGTCGCGCGCGCCGGAGCCGTCGCGCTCGATCCACCGGCTGCTCGAGGACCTCCCCGAGGCGCGGCTCGCGCTCGACGGGCGCTTCAGCTTCCGGCCGGGCGTCGACCTCACCGACGTCGCGAGCGTGAAGGGGCTCGAGTTCGACTACGTGATCGTGCCCGACGCCTCCGCGCGCGCGTACCCCGACGACCCGGAGGCGCGCCGGCGGCTGCACGTCGCCGTCACGCGCGCGGCGCACCAGCTCTGGATCGCGGCGCCCGGCACGCCCTCGCCGCTCCTCGAGGGCGTCGTCCCGATCGGGTCCTGAGGCCGTCCCGGACGGGCGTCCGACCGCCCGTCTGCTTAGATTGTCGTCAGCCCGGAGGGGGCTTTCCGGATCACGACCAGATCGACCGCGCGGGCGCGTGCGCCCGCGGCGAGGAGACGACCGATGGCAGAGGTGACGCTCAAGGGGAACCCGATCCACACCAACGGCGACCTTCCGGCGGTGGGCGCGAAGGCGCCGGACTTCAAGCTCACAGGGGGCGATCTGAAGGACGTCTCGCTCGCCGAGTTCAAGGGCAAGAGGAAGGTGCTGAACATCGTGCCGAGCCTCGACACGCCCGTCTGCGCGACCTCGACGCGCAGGTTCAACGAGTCCGCGTCGAAGCTCCCGGACACGGTCGTGCTGGTCGTGTCCGCGGACCTCCCGTTCGCCGCGAAGCGCTTCTGCACGACCGAGGGGCTAGCGAACGTGGTGCCGCTCTCGCTCATGCGCGACAAGCGCTTCGCCGAGGACTACGGCGTGCTCATCCAGGACGGCGGGCTCGCGGGGCTCTGCGCGCGCGCGGTCGTGGTCCTCGACGAGAACGACAAGGTCCTCTACCGCCTGCTCGTGCCGGAGATCGGCCAGGAGCCGGACTACGACGCTGCGCTGCAGGCCGTGAAGGCGAGGTGAAAGAGGGGAAGTAGTGCTCAGCCGCCGAGTGCGGCGAGCCGCTCCTGCACGGACTCCCACTCCGCGTAGCGCGCCTCGAGCTCGTCCTTCGCGGCGCGCTGCCGGTCGATGAGCGGCTTCGCGCGGGCGAAGTCCGCGTAGAGGTCCGGGTCCGCGAGCGCGGCGGTCGCTTCGCGCTCCTCCGCCTCGAGCGCGGCGATGCGGGCCTCGAGCCGCTCGATCTCCTCGCGGAGCGGCCGCTCCAGGCGGTACCGCGCGTTCCGCGCCTCCGCCTCGGCGCGCTTGCGCTCCTTCTCGCTCGCCGGCGGGAGCCCCCGCTCCCCCGCGCGCTCGCCCTCCGCGGGCGAGGCGGGCGCCGCCGCGGCGGCCTCGGCGAGCTGCCGCTGGTGGTACCACCAGTCGTCGAGGTTCCCGGGGAACGGCAGGATCCCGCCGTCCTTCACCTCCCAGATCACCGTCGCGAGCTGGTTCACGAACGACCGGTTGTGAGAGACGAAGACGAGCGACCCCGCGTACCCGCGGAGCGCCTCGATGAGCGCCTCGGAGGAGTCGAGGTCGAGGTGGTTCGTGGGCTCGTCGAGGAGGAGCAGGTTCGCCGGGCGGAGCAGGAGCTTCGCGAGCGCGACCCGGGCCCGCTCGCCGCCGGACAGCACGCCGACCTTCTTGTCGACGTCGTCGCCGGAGAAGAGGAACGAGCCGGCGACGCCGCGGACGTACGCCTCGCCCTGATCCGGGACGAGGTCCCAGAGGGTGTCGAGCACGGTGCGCTCCGGGTCCAGAGTGCCGAAGGTGCCGGCGTTCGCCGAGGCGAGCGCAGGGGGAGCCGGGGGAGCCTCCCCCGGATCGAGCGGGGGGTCCGGGGGGTGCTGTTCCCCACGATCGAAATGATGCTGGGCGTAGTAGCCGGCGAGGACGGAGTGGCCGAGCTTCACCTCGCCCGCGTCGGGCGCGAGCTCGCCCGCGACGAGCTTCAGGAGCGTCGACTTCCCCGCGCCGTTCGGCCCGATCACCGCGACCCGCTCGCCGCGTTGCACGGCGACGTCGAGCCCGCGGTAGACCACCTTCGGGCCGAATGCCTTCTCGAGCCCCTCGACCCGGAGGACCTCCCGGCCCGAGCGCGGCGCCTCGGCGAACCGGAACCGGAGCGTGGCGCGGTGCTCGAGCGTCTTCACCTCCTCCATCCGATCGAGCTGCTTCTCCTTCGACTTCGCCTGGGCCGCCTTGGTGGCCTTCGCGCCGAACCGCTCGATGAAGGTCTCGAGCTGCGCGCGCTTCGACGCCTGGCGCTTCGCCTGGGCGAGGAGCCGCTCCTCCTCCTCGGCGCGCAGGCGCTTGTAGTCGTCGTAGTCGCCCGCGTAGCTGCGGAGCCCCTCCGGCTCGAGCGCGAGCACCCGGCCGATCTGCCGGTTCAGGAACTCGCGATCGTGCGTGACGAGGAGGAGCGCCTTGCGCGTGCCGCGCAGGAACGCGTCGAACCACTCGAGCGTCGGGACGTCGAGGTGGTTCGTCGGCTCGTCGAGGAGCAGCAGGTCGGGGTCGGTGAGGAGCAGCCCCGCGAGCGCCGCCCGCATCTTCCAGCCGCCCGAGAGCGTGCGGGCGGGTCGCCGGAGGTCGTCGTCCGAGAAGCCGAGCCCGTCCAGGATCCGCTCGGCCCGGACGCGACCGTGATGCTCCTCGAAGTGGTCGAGCTCCTCGTGCAGCTCCGCGAGCGCCTGGGAGAGCTCGAGCTGCTCGGCCGACTCGCGGGCGGCGGCGAGGGCGGCCTCCGCCTGTAGCATCCGGTCCTCGAGCGCAGTCCGGCCCGGGACGATGGAGAGGACCGCCTCGACGAGCGGCAGGTTCGGGAGGGTCGCCACGTCCTGGGGGAGATAGCCAGCGCGCGCGCCCCGGCGGAACACGAGCTCGCCCGAGTCCGGGTGCGCGGTGCCCGCGAGGATCCGCAGGAGGGACGACTTCCCGGTCCCGTTCGCGCCGACGAGGCCGATCCGCTCGTGGGGGCCGACGGTGAAGCTCGCGCCGTCCAGCACCACCCGGGGGCCGAAGGCGAGGGAGAGCGCGTTCGCGGCGACGAGGCTCATGCGCGGGGCGTTAGATGGCAGGGACTACACGTTTCTTCAAGCGCGGAACAAGGGCTCGACACCGGGCGGCGGCATGCTCCCCTCCGTCGCCCGCGCCCTCCGGCCGGGCGGACCCCGGCCGAGGGCCGGAAGGAGGACGACATGAGGAAGCTCTTCGGCGGCGCGGCGGTGGCGATCGCGCTCGGGCTCGGGTTCGTGGCGCTCACCGGGTTCCGCGGCGGCTGCGGGCACGGGCCCGGGAAGGACCCGGCCCAGCTGGCGGCGTTCGTGACGGATCGGGTGGACGACGCGCTCGACGACGTGGACGCGACCCCGGACCAGCGGACCAGGATCCACGCGATCAAGGACCGGATGCTCGAGGCCGCGAAGGAGGCCCACGCCGGCCACGACGAGGTGCGGGCGACCGTGCTCGGAGAGTGGAAGGCGGACTCGATGAACCGCCAGAAGCTCCACGACCTCGTCGACCAGCGGGCCGAGGTGCTCCGGAAGCTCGCGCACCAGGCGGTGGACGCGGCGGCGGACGCGCACGACGTGCTCACGCCGGCGCAGCGGGAGAAGGTCGCGAAGAAGGCGGAGCGGTGGCACCGCTGATCCACGAACTGCGGCTATGATCCCAGGGGTGTCCACCTCCTCCCCGCTCCTCGCCCTCCTCGTCGAGGACGACCTCCGCCTCGCCGCGCTCACTCGCGAGTACCTCGAGGGGCACGGCGTGGCGGTGGTCCACGTCTCCGACGGGCGAAAGGGGCAGGAGGAGGCGCTCTCCGGGCGCTACGACGTGGTGCTCCTCGACCTGATGCTGCCGGGGAAGGACGGGCTCGAGGTCTGCCGCGAGGTCCGCGCGCGGTCCGACGTGCCGGTCCTCGTCCTCACCGCGCGGGGCGAGGAGGCGGACCGGGTGATGGGGCTCGAGCTCGGGGCGGACGACTACCTCGCGAAGCCGTTCTCGCCGCGCGAGCTCCTCGCCCGGATCCGGGCGGTGGTGCGGCGCGCGAAGGGGAGGGCGGGGCCGGCGCGCGACGTGGTGAAGGTGGGCGCGCTCGTCGTCGACCCCGCGGCGCGCCGGGTGACGCTCGAGGGGCGGGAGGTCGCGCTCACCGGGTACGAGTTCGCGCTGCTGCACGCGCTCGCCCGCCGCGCCGGGCGCGTCCTCGCGCGGGAGCAGCTCATGGAGCTCGCCGGCGGCAGCGCGGAGGAGGCCTTCGACCGCTCGGTCGACGTCCACGTGTCTCGCCTGCGCCAGAAGCTCGGCGACGATCCGAAGCGACCGCGGCTCATCAAGACCGTGCGCGGGGCGGGCTACGTGCTCGCGGGCGAGGCGGAGTGACCGCGGGGCACGGCCGCCGCGCGCGGCACGGCCCGCTCTTCTGGCGGGTCTACCTGCACGGCCTGGTGCTGCTCGTGATCGTGGGGCTCGCCGTCGCCGGGGTCGGCTGGGCGCTCCGGCGCAGCTCGGGCCAGGGCCTCGGGTTCCGCGCACGCCCCGAGGCGTACATCAAGGACCGGATCGGCGCGCTCGTGGGCGACCCGCCGCGGCTCGCAGAGGAGCTCCGGCGCGTGCATGAGGCGTTCGGATTCGAGCTGTCCGTCTTCGCCGCCGACGGGCGGCTCGTCGCGACGGGGGTGCCCGGGGGCACTCCGCGTGCCGGGCCGAGCTGGCACGACTGGAAGGTCCCGGTCCGCGACGGCGCAACCGTGGTCGTTCACGTCGAGGCGCCTCCCCACGAGCCCACCCGCGGCCTCGTCTTCATCGGGGTGGTGCTCCTCGCGCTCGCCCTCGGGTCCTTCCCGCTCGCCCGCTCGATCGCGGCGCCGGTCGAGCGGCTCACCGCCGCGGCGCGGGCGCTCGGGGCGGGAGACCTCACGGCACGCGCGAACGTCCGTGCCCGCGGCGAGCTCGGCGAGCTGGGCCGCTCCTTCGACGAGATGGCCGCCCGGCTCGAGACGCTCGTGCGGAGCGAGCGGGAGCTCCTCGCCAACGTCTCGCACGAGTTCCGGACGCCGCTCGCGCGAATCCGGGTCGCCCTCGAGCTCGCGGCGGAGGGGGACGCGGAGCGGGCGCGGCGCTTCCTCGCCGAGATCGGCCAGGACCTCGGGGAGCTGGACGCGCTCGTGGAGGACGTGCTCGCCGCGGCGCGGCTCGAGGCGCGCGGCGCCGCGGCCCTCCGGGTGGAGGACGGGCCGGTGGACCTGGCTGCGGTGGCGCGGGAGGCCGCCGATCGGTTCCGCGCCGCGAACGCCGGGCGGACGCTCGAGGTCGCGATCGATGAGGGGATCCCCGGGCTGCGCGGCGACGCCGCCCACCTCCGCCGGCTCGTCGCGAACCTGCTCGAGAACGCGGCGAAGTACTCGGAGCCGCCCGCGCCCATCCGGCTCGCCGCGCGCCGGGACGGCGCCGGGGCGGCCCTGGAGGTGCGGGACCACGGGATCGGGATCGACCCCGAGGACCTGCCGCGGCTCTTCACCCCGTTCTTCAGGACCGACCGGAGCCGCGCCCGCGGCACGGGCGGGACCGGGCTCGGGCTCGCGCTCGCGCGGCGCATCGCGGAGGCGCACGGCGGCTCCATCGCCGCCGAGAGCGCACCGGGCGAGGGGACGACCTTCCGGGTTCGCCTTCCCCCCGCGCCGGCCAGGCGGCCCGGAGCTAGAGGAAGTAGGTCCGAAGGAAGGCGAGGCCCTCGATGCCGCGGGCGTCGCCCCCGCGGCCCGTCGCCTTCACGCCGTCGGTGGTGACGTCCTCGTTCCCCATGAAGATGAGGTTCAGCTGCGCCTCGACGCCGACCGAGAACCACGGGCTCGGCCTGTACTCGCCGCCGAACACCGGGGCGAAGCAGATGTTCCGCTGCTCGATCCGCTGGAAGAAGCCGCCGCCGATGATCTCCTCGGACTTCGTCCAGACCACCGAGAGGCGGGCGCCGCCGTAGAGGTCCACGACCGGGTTCACCGCCTTGACGACCATCGCTCCGATCCCGAGGTCGAAGGCCGAGTTGGTGGTGGAGTCGTTGTCGTTCGACACCGACAGCCAGCCGATTTCCGGCTCGATCCGAACGTTTGGGGCGACGTAGAACGGGACGTAGAGCTTGGGTCGAACGAACGCGCCCGTGCCGTTGGCCGGAGCGGGCTGGACCCCGAGTATGGTCGAGTTGAACGAGACGCCGAGGCCGACGCGCGGCTGCGTCTGCTGCTGGGCGAGCGCGGGGGCGGCGAGCGCGAGCACGGCGACCGTCGTGCCGGCGCGGAGCAGGGTCTTCATGGTGAGTCCTCCCTTTCGTGTCGCCGGTCCGTCCGGCGCCGCGCAACTCTAGACGAATGCACCGGCGAAAACGCGGTACACGTGGAACCGGACGTGCGACAACGGGTCCAGACTTCCGAGGTGCCCTCGAGCATGGACCCGACCCCCGCCTCCCGCCGCCGTCCGCTCCGCGCCACGGCGCTCGTCCTCGCGCCGCTCCTCCTCGGCGGCTGCGCCACGCTCTTCACCGGGACGACCGACCGGATCGCCTTCGAGGCGAACGTGCCGCGCGTGCGGCTCAGCATCGACGGGGAGTACGTCGGCGAGCTGCCGATCGCCGTCGAGGTGAGCCGGAAGGCGGTGGACGGGGGGCGCTTCCTCGCGCGGTTCGAGCGGACCGGCTACCAGCCGCAGGAGCTCCAGCTCGGGCGCGAGTTCAACCTCGTGGCGCTCATGAACATCCCGGTCTTCGTCTTCGGATTTCCCGTCGACCTCCTGAGCGGCGCGATCATGAGCTTCGAGCCGACGAGCTACCACGTGCAGATGCTCCCGGATCCGAAAGCGCTCGCCGCGCCGGCCGAGCTCACCGTCTGCCGCCTGGAGTCCCGGTGAGCCGCGCCGCGCTCGCGCTCGCGCTCGCGGGGCTGCTGCTCGGCGGCTGCGCCACGCTCTTCACCGGGACGACGGACCAGGTCTCCTTCGACGCCAACGTCCCCGGGGTGCGGCTCTTCGTGGACGGTGAGTTCAAGGGCGAGCTGCCCGTCGTGCTCGACCTGTCCCGCAACTTCGTCGGGGGGCAGCAATTCATCGCGACGTTCGAGCGCAAGGGGTACCAGTCGCAGGAGTTCAAGCTGCACCGCTCGTTCAACACCGTCGCGATCCTCGACCTGTTCTCGACGGTCACCTCGGGCGGGATCGACGTCCTCACCGGGGCGCTCATGAAGTTCGACCCGACGAGCTACCACGTGCAGATGCTCCCCGAGGGCAAGTCCGCCGCGTCGCCCGAGTTCGAGCGCTCGCTGCGGGCGTGGGGCGTCGCGCTCGCGACCTGGCGCGCGGTGCAGAAGGACCTCGCCCGGGGCGGCGGCGAGCACCTCACCGCCCTCGCCCGCGAGCTCTCCGACGGCGATCCGGGCGCGGCCGCGCGGATCGAGGCGGCGGCGCTCCGCGACCGCGAGGCGCTCGTCGACGCGTGGAGCGCGCACCGGTTCGTGGCGCGGCTCGACGAGGCGCTCGCCGCGAGCCCGGACGCGGTCGCGTACCGGGTGAATCGGTAAGGGGTGCGACAATGTACCTCGCCTGAACGAGCACCACGGGTACTCCGCGCACGCGGGGTCGCCGCTATCCTCCGCGGCTCACCAGCAGGGGGTCCCAAAATGATCCGACGCTTCCTCTCATCGCTCCTGGCGGTCGCTGTCGTCGTGGCGGCCGCGCCTGCCTCCGCCCAGGTCTGCGCCTCATGGAGTCTCGCCGCGGAGTACGCCGCCTCGCCGGCGAAGAACCCGATCGTCGACGCCTGCGGGCAGGCGGTGTGGGCGCTCCAGTACGCGCCGACGCGCGCGCGCGATCCGAACACGTACCTCCCGCTCGATTCCTACCTGCCGTTCCACGGCTCGCAGGGGTGGCAGCTGACGAGCCCCGTCTTCTACTGGGACGGCTACGCGCACCTCCCGGCGATCGCGCTCAACTCCACCGGGGCTACGCTCCAGATCCCGGTGTGGGCGCCGTTCCCCTGGGATCCGGGCGTGGTGCTCGCGCACCCCGGCCCGGACCAGCCGACCGTCGTCGTCTTCCGCAGCCCGGTGACGGCGACGCTCTCGATCTCCGCGACCTTCACGAGCCTCGACTTCAACGGCGGGGACGGGGTGGACGTGACGGTGGACACCTCGACCGGGAACCTCTGGGCAGGGTATGCGCGCTACGGCTCCCCGGCGGCGCTCCCGGCGACGCAGGTGGTGGTCCGCGCGGGCGACCCGATCTACTTCACGGTCGGGCCGTATGGGCAGCTGTACTACGACTCGACCCGCCTCGACATCACCGTCGCGGTGGTCGAGCGCGGCGCGACGGTCGACATCCGGCCGTGGGAGACGCCGAACGTCGTGAACCTGCGCTCGAACGGGCTCGTGGACGTCGCGATCCTCACCACCGCGGCGCTCGACGCGACCACGATCGACGTGTCCTCCGTGAAGCTCGCGGGCGCGCCGGTCGCGACCCGCGGCGATCACCTGCACGCGGTGCTCGAGGACGTGAACGGGGACGGGCGCCTCGACCTCCTCGTCCGGTTCGAGGTGGCGGCGCTGAAGCTCGAGCCGAACGCCACCACCGCAACCGTGGTCGGCACCGCGGGCGGCGTCGGGTTCCGCGGCTCGGACTCGATCGTCGTGGTGCAGTAGCGACCGCGGCGACCGCCGACGACGAGTGCAGCCTCCGGAACCGCTCCCATTTCGGGGGCGGCTCCGTCGCTATCCCGCCGCTCCGATCGCCGGGTCCGGACAGATCGGCGCCCGCGCCGTCTTCCCCTCCGGCGGCGGCTCGGCGGGCTCGTGGCGCGCGTCCGGCTCCGTCCCGGCCCCGCGCGGCGGAGGTCCCCAGTGGAGCCCCGCCGACGTGCCGAGGCCGATCGCGAGGATCTGCACCGGGAGCACCACCCAGAACGCCGGGTAGGCGAGGTACCCCACCCCGAGCGCGACGGCCTGTCCCGCGAAGGCGAGGAGCACCGCCTTCCAGGTCGTGCCCGACGCGGGCTCGGCCCGGGCGAGGCGCGCGAGGAGCGCCGCGGTGAGTGGCGGCACGAGGATCGCCGCCGCGCCGAGCCCGTACGCGGCGGTCCGGAAGTTCCCAGCGGTCGGCTGGAACGCGCGGCTCGCGAAGAGCTGGAGCGTCTCGTACGCGGCGCCGATCACGAGCGCGTCGCCGAGGAGGATCCCCCCGGTGGACGCCGCGAGCTCCCGTCCCTGGAACGGGCCGGGGTCGAGCGGCGGCGCGAGCCGGCCGGGTGGAACCGTCGAGGGTGGCGCGGCGAGCACGAGGTGGAGCGCGAGGGCGAGACCGGACATCGCGTGAACGATGGTGCGGCGCGCTGCGCCGGCCACGCCCCGCGTCAGTCGCCCCCGTCTTCCCCGAGCCCGTACCGCTTCAGTTTGTCGTGCAGCGTCACCCGCGAGACGCCGAGCCGGCGCGCCGCCTCGCTCCGGTTCCCGCGCGCCTCGCGCAGCGCCTCGACGACGAGCCCCCGCTCGTACGCCTGCACCCGCTCGCGCAGGGGCAGTGCGCCACGCGCCTCGGCTCCGGCCGCGCCCGGGAGGAGCGACAGGTCGAGCCCCTCGGGCGGGGAGAGCGCGACGAGCCGCTCCACCACGTGCTCGAGCTCGCGGACGTTGCCGGGCCAGGCCTGCCCCGCGAGTCGCTGCACGACCGCCTCGGCCGCGTGGAGCGCCGGGACCCCGAAGCGCTCCTCGAACCGCGCGAGGAAGTGGTGCACGAGGACGGGCACGTCCTCGGGTCGCTCCCGGAGCGGCGGGATGCGCAGGTGGATCACGTCGAGGCGGTAGAAGAGGTCCTCGCGGAAGCGGCCGGCGCGGACCTCCTCGGCGAGATCGCGGTGCGTCGAGGCGAGGACCCGCACGTCCACCTTGCGCGAGCGCTCCTCGCCGACCGGACGGACCTCGCCTTCTTGAAGGACGCGCAGGAGCTTCGCCTGCGCCTCGGCGGCGAGCTCCCCGACCTCGTCGAGCAGGATCGTCCCGCCGTCCGCCTCCCCGAACAGCCCGGGGCGCGCGCGGGTCGCGCCGGTGAACGCGCCGCGGGCGTGCCCGAACAGCTCCGCCTCGGCGAGCTCCGGCGCGAGCGCCGCGCAGTTGAACCGCACGTACGACCGACCCGCCCGCGGCGAGGCCCGGACGATCGCCTCGGCGACCCGCTCCTTGCCAGTGCCGCTCTCGCCGCTGACGAGCACCGTCACGTCGCGCGGCGCGACGCGCGCGACGAGCGCCGCGAGCCGCCGCATCGGCTCGGAGGCGAACACCATCGTCCGCGCGAGCGCGAGCTCGCCGGCGAGCCGCTCGTTCTCGTCGGCGAGGCGGACCGTCTCGAGCGCGCGCCGCACCACCGCGAGCAGCTCGTCCTTCTCGAAGGGCTTGCGGAAGTAGTCGTGGGCGCCCGCCTTCATCGCCTCGACCGCCTGCCGCTCCGAACCGTGGGCGGTGACGACGACGACGCGGGGCGGGCGGGGGAGGGCGGAGAGCCGGCGGAGTAGCGCCATCCCGTCCACCCCCGGCATCCGGAGATCGGTGACGACGAGCGGGACCGGCCGCGCCTCGTACGCGGCGAGCGCCGCCGCGCCGTCGGCGGCCTCGTCGACGGCGAGCCCCTCCGACTCGAGGATCTCGCGGAGCGTGTAGCGGACGCCGGGATCGTCGTCCACGACGAGCACGCGGGAGGACCCCCCTGAGCGGAGGGCCGATGCGGAAGACGGCTTCGCCGCAGGGTCCGAGCTCGTCACGCGGCGCTCCCCGCTGCCCCGCCGCCCGGGAGCCGCATCTCGGCGGTCGTCCCGCCGCCGGGGCGCGACGCGAGGGACACCTCGCCGCCGTGCTGGCGCGCGAGCGCGCGCGCGATGGTGAGCCCGAGGCCGGAGCCGCCGGGCTTGCTCGTGACGCCGGGCGCGAAGACCTCCGCGGCGAGCCCGGGCTCCACCCCGCGCCCCCGGTCGAGCACGCGCACGCGCGCGCCGCCTCCCGCGAGTCGCTCCGCCTCGATCTCCACCGCCGCCCCGGGGGGCGACGCGTCGAGCGCGTTCTGCACGAGGTTGATGAGGACCTGCTTCGCCTTCCGCGGGTCGCAGCGGACCGGGACGGGCTCGGCCCGCACCGCGATCTCCACCGCGCGCTCGCGGGCCATCCCCTCGTGGAGCGCCGCGACGTCCCGGCAGAGCGCGCCCACGTCGGAGTCGCCGAGCGCGAGGGGCACGAGCGGCCGCGAGAAGTTCAGGAACTCGTCGAGGATCGACTGCATCCGGTCCACCTCGCGCCGGAGCACCCCGAGCCGCTCGGCTCCCTTCCCGTCCGGGAGGTTCTGCGCGAGGAGCGCGGCGAGCCCCTTCACGCTCGCGAGCGGGTTCTTGAGCTCGTGCGCGATCTCGGCGGAGAGCGCGGTCAGCTCCTCGGCGCGGCCGGCGTGGGCGCGGAGCGACTCCTCCTGCGCCGCGGCGGTCCGGAGCACCATCCGGTCGAACGACCAGCGGACCGCGAGCCCGGCGCCGACCGCGAACGCGTACACGAAGGAGAGGACCGCGGCGTGGGTCACCGGCCAGGCGAGCGGGACGGGGAGGGTCGCGCCCCCGCCGTACGCCGCGAGGTTGAAGTCGGAGATCGCGCTCGTCCCGGCGAGCGCGGCGAAGATCCACGCCGCCGCGATCTGCCACATCGCGAGGACGCCGTTCGCGGGCCACGGGACGAAGACGCCGGAGATCACCCCCAGCACCGCGCCGACGTAGACGAACGGCGAGGCGAGCCCCCCGGTGCCGAAGGCGATGATCGAGACGCCGACGATCGCCGCCGAGAGGTTCCGCGTGGTCGCCCCGGGCGTGAACCCGCCGCGGCGCCAGCGCACGAACTCGAAGACGAAGAAGGCGACGATCACCGTGACGACGGCGGAGACGAGGATCCGCCGCCACGCCGCCGGCTCGACCCAGGCGAGCCAGAGCGCGATCGCCAGGAAGGGCGGGAGCCCGACGAGGCGGGCGCGCGCCATGCGGCCGAAGAGCCGGGACAGCTCCTCTTGCTGGATCTCGCGGTGGCCCTGGGGCTCGGGCACGGGCGGCGCCTCGTCGAACGCCAACATACGCCGGAGCCGGAGGGCGCGCACCGCGAATCCCTCAGCGTCCCGGGTCGCGCCCGAGGGCGCGATCGAGGCCGACCACCGCCTGCGCGCGCCGCGCCCGGGCGGCCGCGAGGTTCACGTCGGCGGTGAAGAGCCGGTCGTTCGAGTCGATGACGTCGAGGCTCGAGGCGACGCCCGCCTCGAAGCTTCGCCGCGCCGAGGCGGCCGTCTCGGCGGCGAGCCCGCGCCGCTGGCCGGCGAGGTCGAGCTGCTCGCGCGCGACGTCGAGGTCGCGGGACGCGTCGTGCACCTCCTCGAGCACCGCGAGCCGCTCCGCCTCGGCGGCGGCGCGCGCCTCCGCCGCCTGGGCCTCCGCCTGCCTGCGCTTCCCGACGCCGAGGCCGCCGTCCCACAGCGGCCAGGTGAGGTCGAGCGTCGCCCGCCACCCGTCCTTCTGGCCGGTCGGGTAGGGGACGTCGGAGACGAACGCCGCGCCGCTCGCGGAGAGCTGCGGCGCGAGGCGCGCCCACGAGGAGCGGACGCCCGCCTCGGACGCCTCGACCTGCGCCTGCTGGAGCGCGAGCTCCGGCCGCCGCGCCACCGCCTCGCGACCGAGCACGTCGTCCGGCGCTCCCTCCAGCTCGACCGGCGCCGCGCCCAGCTCGGGCACGGTGACCCGGACCGGCCCCTCCCGCCCGAGCAGCACGCCGAGCGAGATCCGCCCGCGGTCCACGTCGGCGCGCGCGCGGACGAGGTCGCTGCGCCGCGACACCTCCTCGGTGCGGGCCTTGAGGGCGTCGAGCGGCGCGGAGGTTCCTGCCTTCACGCGGCGCTCCGCGCTCCGCGTGAGCTCCGCCGCGTCGGTGAGCGCCCGCTCCGCCGCGACCACCACCTCCTCCGCGGCGAGGGAGGCGTAGGCGGCCTGCGCGAACCCGGCGCGGAGCTGGAGCCGGGTCGCGTCCGCGCCGGCCCGGGCGGCGCGCTCGGCGCTGCGCGCCTGCGCCACGTCGAACCACGCAGTCGGGACGACGAGGGGGACGCGCACCGAGAGCGTCGCGCTCAGCTGCTCGAGCGGCTGGATCTTGACGCCGCCCGCCGGGAGCCCGGCGAGCGAGAGGAGGTTGGGCGGGAGCGTGAGCGCGAACTCGTCGCTGTTCCGGAGCGCCTGGCCGGACGCGGTGACGGTCGGGACGAGCGGCGACGCCGACTGCCAGACGACGCCGCTCGCCGCGCGCGCCCGCTCCCGCGCCTGCGCGAGCGTGAGGTTCTGCCGGTCGAGCTCGGCGAGCGCCGCGGAGAGCGTCCGCTCCGGGACGGGGGCGGGATTCGCGGTCGCACCTGCGAGGACCAGCATCCACAGCGCTGCGTTCGACATCGACACCCTCCGCGCGCACGCGCGCGCAGCCCGGAGGGACAGCAAGGACGGTGCCGCCGCCCGAGGCGCATCCCGCCTGCCCTTTTCCGTCTCGGGATGCGGTCGGACCGTTCGGCGGCTCGACGGGGGTGTCGATTCTCCTTACAGCGGCCCGGTCCGGGAGGGCGCGAAGCGGCCGGATCGACGCGCCGCCGCCCCGCGGCCCGGGCGGCACGGCGCTTGCGAACCCGGAGGGCGCCGGACCGTGTGCGCCGGCGAAGGAGCGTCTCGATGCGCCGGGTCGTCGTCATCCTCGTCGTCCTCTCCGTCGTCCTCGCCGGGCTCATCGGCGTCCGGCTCTGGACGCAGGCCCGCGCGCTCGCGGCGCCCTCCGGCGGCTCGGGCGAGATCGAGGGGACGGCCGTCGACCTCTCGTCGCGCGTCGGCGCACGGATCCTCGAGCTCCGGGTGAAGGAGGGCGACCGGGTGCGCAAGGGCGACCTCCTCGTCCGGCTCGACTGCGCCGATCCCGCCGCCCAGCTCGCCGAGGCGGAGGCGCGCGTCGCGGCCGCGAAGGCGCAGGCGACCTCGGCGATGGCGCAGCTCTCGGTCTCGGGGCGGAACCGCGTGGCGGCGCGCGCCACGGAGCAGGCCGCGAAGGCGCAGGCCGCCGCGCTCGCCGCGCAGGCGGAGGCGGCCGAGCGCCAGGCGAAGCGGCTCGAGGGGCTCCCGAACGACGTCGCGGCGTCGAGCATCGACCAGACGCGCGCGAGCGCCGAGGGGCTCACCCGGCAGACGGAGGCGGCGCGCGCGCAGGCGATCGCGGGCGAGGCGCAGGCGATCGCGGCCGAGGGGGGAATCAAGTCGGCGGGCGCGCAGGCCGAGGCGGCCCTCGCCCAGGTCCGCGCCGGCGAGGCGCAGGTCGCGCGCGCGAAGCTCCTCGTGGAGGAGTGCGAGATCCACGCGCCGCGCGACGCCGAGGTCCGGACCCTCCCGCACGAGGCGGGCGAGCTCGTCTCGCCGGGCGCGACGCTGGTGCGGCTCGTCGACCTCACCGACCTGAAGGCCACCTTCTACCTCCCCAATGCCGAGATCGGCGCGGTGAGGCCGGGCGCGAAGGCGACGGTGGTCGCGGACGCGTGGCCGAAGGAGTCGTTCGAGGGGACGGTCCGCACGGTGGCGCTCGAGGCGGAGTTCACGCCGCGCAACATCCAGACCCGCACCGACCGCGACCGGCTCGTCTACCCGGTCGAGGTCACGGTGGTGAACCGGGACGGGAAGCTCCGCTCGGGCATGCCGGTGCAGGTCACGCTCGCGGGCACGGGGAGGTAGCGGGTGGCGCAGGCGGAGCCCGCCCTCGCGGCGCGCGCCCTCGTCCGGCGCTTCGGGGCGACGACCGCGCTCGACGGCCTCACCTTCGAGGTCGCGCGCGGCGAGCTGTACGGGCTCGTCGGCGCGGACGGTGCGGGCAAGACCACCGCGCTCCGGATCCTCTCGGGCCTCGTGCGGCCCGACGCCGGCGAGGCGCGCGTGCTCGGCGAGGCGCCCGGCAGCCGCGCCGTCCGCGAGCGGGTCGGCCTCATGCCGCAGCAGTACTCGCTCTACCGCGACCTCACCGTGGCCGAGAACCTCCGCTTCTTCGCGCGGCTCTACGTCCTCCCCGCGGACGTGTTCCGCGAGCGCTCGGCGCGGCTCCTCGCCATCACACGGCTCGGACCCTTCGTGGACCGCCGCGCCGACGCGCTCTCGGGCGGCATGTACAAGAAGCTCGCGCTCGCCTGCGCGCTCCTCCACGAGCCCGAGGTGCTGCTCCTCGACGAGCCCACGAACGGGGTCGATCCGGTCTCGCGGCGCGAGCTGTGGGCGCTCCTTCACGAGTTCGTGCACGGCGGCATGGCGGTCCTGGTGACGACCCCGTACATGGACGAGGCCGAGCGCTGCCACCGCGTCGGGCTCGTCCACCACGGCAAGCTGGTCCTCGAGGGCGACCCCGCCGCGCTCATGCGCGGGCGCGCGAGCTTCGAGGAGGTCTTCCTCGCGCAGGTGGGGGAGGGCGCGTGACGAGCTCCGACCCCGCGGCGAAGTCGCGCTCCGGACCGGGAGCGTCCTCCGGGGCGGCGCCGGCCATCTCCGCGGTCGGGCTCACCCGCCGCTTCGGCGCGTTCACCGCGGTGGACGCGGTCACCTTCGACGTCGCCCCGGGCGAGATCTTCGGCTACCTCGGCGCGAACGGCGCGGGGAAGTCCACCACCATCCGGATGTTGAACGGGCTCCTCGCGCCGACCTCCGGCGAGGCGACCGTGGCCGGGCACGACGTCGCGCGCGATCCGGCGTCGGTGAAGGGCTCGATCGGCTACATGTCGCAGAAGTTCTCGCTCTACCTCGACCTGCCGGTGGAGGAGAACCTGCTCTTCTTCGGCGGCGCGTACGGGCTCGCCGGTCGCGCGCTGCGCGACCGCGCCCGCGAGGTGCTCGAGCTCACCGGGATCGGCGAGCTCGGCGACGTGACCACGGGCGACCTCCCCGGCGGCATCCGGCAACGGCTCGCGCTCGCCTGCGCCGTGCTCCACCGGCCCGAGATCGTGTTCCTCGACGAGCCGACCGCGGGCGTCGACCCGGTCGCGCGCCGCGCGTTCTGGAGGATCATCCGCGGCCTCGCCGCGGGCGGGACGACCGTCTTCGTCACGACCCACTACCTCGACGAGGCGGAGAACTGCGCCCGCATCGGCCTCATGGTGGACGGCCGGCTCGTCGCCCTCGACACGCCCGCGGCGCTGAAACGGACCTGGGTGCCGGACCGCGTCCTCGTCGCGCGCGGGGAGGGGCTCCTCGAGGCCGCCGGCGCGCTGCGTGCGCGCGAGGGCGTCCGCGCGGTCGCGCCGTTCGGCGCGGCGCTCCACCTGCGCGTCGATCCCGACCGGCTCGGCGCCGCCGAGGTGGACGCGGCGCTTCGCGCGGCGGGGGCTCGCGGGGTCCGGGTCGAGCCCTCGGAGCCCTCGCTCGAGGACGTGTTCCTCGCGGTGGTCGAGCACGGCGCCGCGGCGAAGGAGGCGTCGTGACGAAGCTGGAGACGAGGGGCCGGCTCGCGCGATCGCTCGTCCGGATCGGCGCGATGGCGCAGAAGGAGACGCTCCACATCCGGCGCGATCCGCGCACGCTCTACCTCGCGCTCGGGATGCCGGTGGTGATGCTGTTCGTCTTCGGTTACGGGCTCTCCTTCGACCTCGACCGGCTGCCGCTCGCGATCGCCGATCAGGACCGGACGGCGGAGTCGCGCGAGCTCGTGCGGGCGGTGACCGCCTCGGGCGAGCTCGTGGAGGGCCCGCGCGCGGCGCCCGAGGACGCCCTGCGCCTCTTCCGCGAGGGGCGCGCCGTCGGGCTCCTCGAGATCCCGAAGGGCTACGCCGAGGACGTCGCGCGCGGCCGGAAGACGAGGGTGCAGCTCGTGGTCGACGGCGCCGACGCGGTGGTCGCGAACCAGGTCCTCGGGAAGGTGGACGGGCTGGTCCGCGCCGAGAGCCGGCGCCTCGCGGGCCCCGACGCCGCGCGGATGGGTCCGCCGATCGAGGTGCGGATCTGGACCCGGTACAACCCCGAGGGCCGGTCCGCCGTCTTCATGGTTCCCGGGCTCGCGGTCTACCTCCTCGCGATCAGCGCGGTGCTCCTCACCGCGCTCACCGTCGCGGGCGAGTGGGAGCGCGGCTCGATGGAGCAGCTCTTCGCATCCCCGGTCGGCCGGCTCGAGATCGTGCTCGGGAAGCTCCTCCCCTACCTCGTGCTCGGCATGCTGGAGCTCGAGCTCGTGCTCGCGTTCGGCGCGATCGCGTTCGAGCTCCCGATCCAGGGCTCGGTCCCGCTCGTCTTCTTCCTCGGGCTCTTCTTCCTCGTCGGGATGCTCGGGCAGGGGCTCCTCATCTCCGTCGTGACGAGGAACCAGCTCGTCGCGACCCAGGCCGGCGCGCTCTCCGCCCTCCTGCCCTCGATGCTCCTCTCCGGGATGGTGTTCCCGCTCGAGAACATGCCGCTCCCGCTGCAGCTCCTCTCGCGTGTCGTGCCGGCGCGCTACTTCGTGCACGCGCTCCGGGGCGTCCTCCTCAAGGGGAACGGGCTCGCCGTGCTCTGGCCCGATCTCCTCGCGATGGCGATCTTCGCGGTCCTCGTGCTCGCGCTCGCCACCGCCCGGTTCCAGCGGAGGCTCGCGTGAGCGGACGGAACGCGCCCTCGGCCCGCGTCCAGCTCGCGGCGGTCTTCCGCAAGGAGGTCCGCCAGACGGTCCGCGACCGGCGGATCATGTTCTTGCTCATCGTCGCGCCGCTCGTGCAGACGGTGCTCTTCGGGTTCGCGGTGGACTTCGACGTGGACCGGGTCCCGACGGTGGTGGTGGACCGCGACCGGACCGCCGAGAGCCGCCTCCACACCCGCCGCGTGCTCGCCGACGGCACGCTCCGGCGCGCCGGGACCGCGAGCTCGACGGCGGAGGCGGACCGGGAGCTCGACGCGGGCCGCGCCGCGGCGGCGCTCGTCCTGCCGCCGCGCTTCGAGGCGGACCTCGCCGCGGGGCGGCCGGCCCGGGTGCAGGTCCTGCTCGACGGCTCCGATCCGAACCGGGCGAGCGTGGCCGCGGGCGCGGCGTCGCGCTACTTCGGCGAGGTCGGCGAGCAGCTCGTGCGCGATCGCCTCGCGGCGCGCGGCGCGGCGCTGCCCGCGCAGCTCGAGGCCGTCCCCCGCCTCGCCTTCAACCCGGGGCTGAAGACGCCGCCCTACATGGTGCCCGGGATCGCGGCGATGCTCCTCCTCATCGTCACGACCATCGTCACCGCGATGGGGCTCTCGCGCGAGCGCGAGATGGGCACGCTCGAGCAGGTGCTCGTGACCCCGATCCGACCCGCGCTCCTGCTCGTCGGGAAGATGGGGCCGTACGTCGTGATCGGCCTCGTGGACGTCGGGCTCCTCCTCGCGGCGGGCACCTGGGCGTTCGGCGTGCCGCTCCGCGGTCCCCTGGCGGTCGTGCTCGTCGGGACGCTCCTCTACCTCATGACGACCCTCGGGGTCGGGCTGCTCATCTCGACCCTCTCCGCGACCCAGCAGCAGTCGTTCCTCGGCGGCTTCCTCTTCGTCTTGCCGGCGATCCTGCTCTCCGGCGTCGTGACGCCGATCCGCGCCATGCCGGACTGGCTCCGCGCCGTCACCTACCTGAACCCCGTCCGCTACTACGC
>DASWCJ010000254.1:0-10933 GCA_036390155.1 Anaeromyxobacter sp. | reverse complement strand
AGCGCGGCGGGCGCGCCCTTCGCGAGGATCACGAGGACCCCGGCGAGGGAAACCGCGATGCCGACGACCTGCGCGCCGGTCGGGCGTCCCGCGCCGAACGCCGCGGCGATCGCCATGATGAACGCGGGGCAGGCCGACTGGAGCAGGAGCGCGTTCGTCGCGGTCGTCTCGGTCAGCCCGAGGTAGACGAGCGTGTTGAAGTTCCCGACGCCGAGGATCCCGAGCGGCACCACGATGGGCCACGCCCGCGCGATCGTCCGCCACTGCGCCGCAAGCGGGCGGCGCGCCACCAGGAGCAGGATCGCGAGCGCCGCGCTCCAGCGCCAGAAGGCGAGCGCCACCGGCGGGATGCGGCCGTGGACCGCGCGCCCCACGATGAAGTTGCCCGACCAGAAGAGCGCGGCGAGCGAGAGATAGACGTAGGCCCTCACGCGCATCGCGCGCGATATTCCTCGAACGGGGCTCGGCGCGCCAGCCCGCCGCGCCCTGCGGCAAATCGGGGCCTCTCCTCGGGCCCCGGGTTGTGCTTTCGTTTCTTCATGGAACTCCGGGACCTGCTCGTCCACCTCGACTCGGGCGCGCGCACCGCCGAGCGGCTCGGCATCGCCCTCGCCCTCGCCCGCCGGCACGGCGCCCGCCTCACGGGCCTCTTCGCCGAGAGCCCGATGCTCGGTGCGAGCCTCGTCGGACGGCGCGATCCGAAGGCGGTCGCGCAGGCAGCCGATGCGGCGCGCGCCCAGCTCGAGGCCTCCTGCGCGGGGGCCGGCGTGACCCCGCGCTTCTGGGCGCTCGCCGGGACGGAGTCCGTGGACGTCGTCGACGCGGCGATCGTCTGCTGCCGGCGGTTGGACCTCGCGATCTTCGGCCAGCAGCAGGGCGATCCCGCGCCGGTCCCGGAGGGGCTCGTGGAGCGGGTCATCGCCGGGGCAGGGCGGCCGGTCCTCGTCGTCCCGTCCGCCGGCGGCTACGCCGACGCCGGCCGGAAGGTCCTCGTCGGGTGGACCGGGAGCCGCGAGGCGGCGCGCGCCCTCCACGACGCGCTGCCGCTCCTCGAGAAGGCGGAGAGCGTCCTCGTCCTCGCGCTGCAGGAGCCGACCGAGGGCCGCGACGCAGGCGGGATCCCGGCCCTCGACCTCGTCGACCACCTCCGGACGCACGGCGTCCGCGCGAGCTACGATCGGTGGCTCGTCGGGGATCTCTCCGCGGTGGACGCGGTGCTGAACCGCGCCTCGGACGAGGGCGCGGACCTCACCGTGATGGGCGCCTACGGCCTCTCCACCGGGCCGTTCGACAAGCGCCGCGCCACGACACGCGCGATCCTCGCGACGATGACGACGCCGGTCCTGCTCTCCTGCTAGCGATCACTCCGCGATCGACCGCGGCGCGGCGGGCTCCTCCGCGGGGCTCGTCCCGGCCGGATCCCCCACGACGCGCTTCCGCCCCACCCGCCGCGCGGGCACGCCCGCCCACACCTCGCCCGGGCCGATCCGCGTCCCCTTCGAGAGCACCGCCCCGGCGGCGACGATCGCGCCGTCGCCGATCTCGCAGCCGGGGAACACCACCGCCATGAGCCCCACCGTCACCCGGCGCCCGATCCGGACCGGCGCGGTGACGAGGTGCCCGCGCTCGGCGGAGTGACACACGAGGGTGACGTCGCCACCGATGACGGTGTCGTCCCCGATCTCGAGGAGGTTCTGGTCCGCCACGACGGCGGTGTTGATCTGGACGCGCCGGCCGATCTTCGCCCCCATGAGCCGGTGGTAGATCGGCAGGAGCGGTGTCACCCGGATCCAGTTCACGAACGCGAACCGCAGGATGAGCGTGAGGGCGTTGTAGCTCGCCCATTGCCACGCCCCGAGCGAGAAGTACGGGAACCGCCCGACCGGCGTCCCGCGCGCGAAGGTCACCCAGCGCGCGATCGGCAGCACCACGAGGAGCGCGAGGCCGAACGCGAAGTACCCCGCCGCGCCCGCGACGCCGAGGCCGAGGAGGCGCCACGGGCCCGCCGGGGGCAGCGCCGCCGACGCCCAGCCGAGGAGCGCCACCGCGGGCACGAGCGCGACCCCGCAGATCGCGATCACCTCCGCGAAGAGCCCGAAGGTGGCCAGGACCTGGAGCGGGGTGAAGATCCGGTCCTTCCATCCCGAAGCCATGCGTCCTCCTTGCCGGCGCGCGCCGGTGAGGACATCTTGTCCCGCCCCGCGCCTGAGCGCACCGCCCTCGCCCCTCCCGGTCAGCGGGAGGCGAGGGTCGCGTCGACGACGGTGATCGAGTACGGCGGGGCGGTCACCTCCACCCGCCCCCCGGCGAGGACCGTCCGCGCGGCGCGGAACCCGCCGTCGCCCCCGGCGTAGGTGAGGACGCGCGCGCCGGAGACGCGGCCGCACGGCCCGAGGTCCACCTTCGCCGCGAGCGGCGCCGCGGGGGAGAGGTTCAGGAGCACGGCGACGACGCGCCGCCGGTCCTCGTCCGCCGAGGCGAAGAGCGACGCGAGAGCGGCGTCCCCCCGGACGGGCAGCGACCAGTCGAGGAACCGCCCGCCCTTCCCGTCGAAGTCGCGGAACGCGCGGAAGCCCCAGTACGCGGGCGATCGGCGGGGCGGGTAGGTCCAGTAGTGCGCGGAGTGGAGCCCCTCGTTCCCGAAGCGCCCGAGCGCCTCCGCGACCGCGAGGCCGCCGCTCAGGTGCGTCTCGGCGCCGAAGTTCCACTCGCCGATGGAGAGCTCGAGGCCCGGACGGTTCTCGGCGATCCAGCGCTTCACGAGCGGGAGGAGCGCCATCTTCTCGTGGATCCAGGACTCGTCCTCGTAGCCCGGGTCCCACAGGCTCCGGGTCGAGCGGAGGCGGAGCGCGCTCGCCGCCGGATCGGTCGCTCCCTGCGTCCCGATGCCGATCGCGTCGTGCTGCGGGTAGAAGTGGACGTCCACGACGTCGAGGAGCCGCGTCCCGGTGCGCCGCTCGTACTCCGCGATCTCTTGCAACCACCAGGCGAGGAGCGGGACGTCGCCGTGCGCGCGGCGATCGGGGCGCCGGTCGACCCCCGCCCTCACGTCGGCGGCGGAGTACTGCAGCTCGAGCCAGCCCCACGCGGCCGGCCCGGCGATGGTCGCGCCCGGATCGGCGCGGCGGATCGCGGTCGCGTAGGCGATGGTCCGCTCGAGCAGCTCCTCGTAGGTCACCGGCTCCGAGCGGACGTCGCGGTGGGTCTCGTGCCAGAGCCCCGGCTCGTTGTCGAGGATGTAGAGCTGGACGCGCCGCCGACCCCGCTCGCGGTCACCGGCGCGGATCGCGCGGACCCAAGCCTCGACGCTCGCGGGCGTGGAGCGGACGCTCGTGCGCGTGGGCGCGGCCGGGAACCGCGTCCCGTCCGGGCGCACGCCGTTGCCCGCGTCCGGGAGGTCCGGCGCCTGCGCCGCCTGCGGCCCGAGGCTCGAGATCGGGAACGAGTACGAGGTCGCGTCCTTCGCGACCCACCCGAGCGTCGGGACCGTGAGCGCGGTCGCGACGCCGTGCTCGAGGTTCTCGTCGAGGAACGCGCTCCAGCCGAAGGAGGACCGGTGGCTCACCGGGACGTTCCGGAAGAACCAGTCGTGGTTCGTGTTCCAGGCGTTCCCGAGCTCCCAGTTGTACCGGGACGCGCCGTTGCCGCCGAACCGCCGCGAGGTCGCGCCGAGCTCCCAGATCCATCCGGGGTCGTCCCCCGCGCCGCCGATGCCGTAGATCCGCGGGCTGATGCGGTGCGCGGGCGCGGCGCAGTCCACGGTCCACTCCCCGGGCCGCGGCGCCGGCCCGTGCGCGCCGGCGCGGTCCCTCCGGGCCCCCGCCGCGGCGCCGAGCGCGACCCCCGCGACGGCGAGCGCGAGCGACCACCGCGTCACCGCAGCGCCCCCGTCTCCGCGGCGAGCTTCCCGCCCGTCGCGAGCGCGAGCGCGAGGAGCACCGCGTACTGCGGCCAGAACGGCCCGAGGTCGCCGAAGAACTGGACGGCGACGATCACCGCGGTCGCGCCGACCGCGAGGGCGGCGGCGCGGGCGTCGGGCGCCCGGAGCCGCGGGTAGGTGCGGCGCGCGAGGAGCACGAGCACCGAGAGCGGCGCCCAGACGCCGACGAACCCGAGCGGGCCGCCGAAGAGCAGGATCCCGAGCACCTGGTTGTGCGGCTCCGCCCGGTACCGCGAGAAGATCGCCTCGATGTCGTCGCTCGCCATGTACTGCGTCCACTCGTGCCCGAACCCGCGCCCGGTGAGCGGCCGCTCGCGCATGGACATGGCGAGGTTCCAGTTCTCGACCTGCCGGTCCCAGGTCGAGCGGTCCACCTTCGAGTCCACGATCGAGCGGACCAGCCGGACGGGCTTGAACGCGGGGCTCGCCGAGCCCCACCCCGCGGCGCCGTAGAGGAGGAGCGCCGGCGCCGCGACCAGCGCCGCCCGCGCGGCCTGTCGCCGCCACGGCGCCGCCCGCGCCGTGACGAGAAACGTGACGAGCCCGAGAACGACCTGGACCCAGGCGGTCCGGCGCTGGTTCGCCACCATCCCGGCCATGAGGATCGGCAGGAGCACGAGCGTCGTCTGGAACCGGCGGCGGTCGGCGCGCTCGACGAGGTGCGCGACCACGATCACGAACGCGAGCGAGAAGAGCATCGAGTCGCCGTGGTCGGTCACGTACTCGATCCCGGGGACTCCCGGGAAGACCACGAACCGCGCCCAGACCGCGAGGGCGGCCCGCACCACGGCGGCCGCCACGACGACCCGCGCGATGGCGCCCACGTCCGGCGTCCCGCGGAACGCGACCTCGAACAGGAAGAACAGCGCGATCGCCGTCGCGAGCGGCCGCGTCTGCCAGACGGCCACCTCGGCGCTGCCGCCGTGGAGGAGCCCGATCGCGATCCCGAGGCCGAGGGCGCCGAGGAAGAGCAGGGCGACCCGGCGCACGCGCGGCGGGCAAGCGGCCTGCCCGGGGACCCGTTCGCCGCGCGAGCGCCGCCAGGCGGCGATCCCGAGCAGGAACGCGATCGCGATCTCCTCTCCGCTGATCGGCAGCGGCACCCCGGGGACCGTGACCCGGAGGCTGAGGCGGAGGAGGTCTCCGAGCGGGGCGAGCGGGGAGGCCCACCGGCCGTTCGCGTTCCAGCGGTCGTCGAGCGCGAGCAAGAGGAAGGCGAGGACGCCGGCGGAGGCGCGGAGTGGCGCGATCCACACGGCCCAGATCACGATCGCGAGCGTCACGGGCGCGGCCGTTGCGGCCGGCCCCGCGCCGAGGAGCGCCGCGAGCGCCGTCGCGCCGCCCACCGCGACGAGCGCCACCACCGGCGCGGCGCCGGGCGCCTCGCCGCGCGCCGCCTGCGCGCCCGGCGTCATGACGCCCGCAGCGCTCCGAAGACGCGGAGCCCCATCTTCTCCTCGAGCTGCGTCTGCTCGAGGAGGATCCCCGAGCGCAGGTCGAGGACGGAGGCGGCGAACAGCGCGAGGAGCGCGCCGCCGAGGATCCCCGCGGCGATCGAGAGCGCCGCGATCGGGCGCACCGCCCGGCGGGGCACGACGGGCGGCGCCGCGAACGCGTAGCGCCGGTCGAACCCGGCCTGCGCGACCGCGGCCTCCACCCGTGCGGCGTCGAGCCGCTCGCGCAGCGTGGTGGAGCGCGCGAGCAGGATGCGCAGCTCGGTCCGTTCGTACTCGAGCCCCGGGTCCTCGTCGTCGACGAGCCGCGCCGCCCGCTCGCTCGCGCGCGAGAGGTCCTGCTCGAGCCCGGCGATCTCCGCGCGGAGCGCGTCGGCCTGGGCCGAGGGCGCCTCCACGCCGGCGAGGACGCTGCGGGTCCGCGCGATGACCGGATGCTGCTCGCCGTAGGCCGCGTGCTCCCGCGCCAGCTGCGCGCGGAGCTCGTCGGCGCGCGCCTGGCGGAGCCGTTCGAGCTCCGCGAGCGCCACCTTCCGCGACTCGAGCGTGACCCGCAGGCGCGCGAGCTCCTGCTCCTCCGGGACCCGCCCGCGCACCGCGCGGTAGGTGCGCGAGAGCGACGGGGTTCCGCGCAGCATCGCCGTCTCGAGCTCGTGGATCTTCAGGACCTTCGACACGATCTCCTCCCGGACCGCGGCGGCCCGCTCCTCGAGGACCGCGACGACGTCCCGGCCCATCGCCACCTCGCGCGCCCGGCGCTCCTCGAAGAACCGGCGCGCCGCCGCGTCGAGGAAGCGGCGAGCGGCCTCCCCGTCGGGCCACTCGATGGAGAGCAGGATCCGGTCGCGCGACGCGCCGGCCGGCGCGCCCGGCTCCGCGCCGGGGACGCTGATGAGGAGCTTCTTCTCGAGCGTCTCGGCGAGATCCTGCCGCCGCTCCTCCCGGGTCCGGGCGCGCCCCTCCGCGAGCTCGACCACCCGGTCGCGGGCGCGGGTGAGCGGGGCCGCCGCGAGCGTCCGGTCGAGCAGCCCCGTCTCGTCGATCAGCGCGAGGAGGTTGTCCTTCCGGAGGATCGCGTCGCGCGCGATGCCGGCCGGATCCTCGGCGACGAAGGCGCGCAGGAGGACCGGGTCGGCCACCGTGGACACGACCGGATCCCGAGAGGCCGTCACGACCGTCTCGACGCGCCAGGTCTTCGGCATCACCGCGAGCGACACCGGCCCGAGCGCCGCCAGCACGAGGAAGCACCCCGTCGCGACGAAGGGCCTGCGGCGGACCGCGCGGAGCGCGAACCCGATCCGCGCTCGGGCGAGGGCCCAGTCGATGAGGGCGCCCGGGTCGTGCTCGGGCGGGCGGAGGGGCTCGAGCGACAGCGGTCGGGTCTGGCTCATGGCGCGAGTTGCTCCGGGACGTACTGGGTCGCGTAGACCTGGGTGACGACGACGACGTAGGCGAGGGTGAAGCCGAGCAGGCCGAGCAGGGTCCAGGCGAGGGCGCGGCGGCCGTTCGGGATTCGCGCCGCGGCCGCGGGGATCGCGACCGTCGCCGCGAGCATCGAGAGCAACAGGAGGTTGTCCATTCGAGCGTCCCCACCCGGCGGCCCGAGAAGCGCCCCCTGGCGACGCGAAGATAGGGCGCCGCGGCGCGCGCGGCGGCCGCCCGACCCGCCGGGCGCGCCCCGGAACGCGCTCGTCATGGCTCAGGCCTCCCCGCGCGGACCGCGCAGCCCGTCCCGGAGCTGCGCCACGTCCGCGATCCCGACGAGGCTGAGCGCGACCGACGCCACGAGGAAGGCGGCCCCGCCGAGGATCACGCGGAGCGCGGGTCCGAACGGCGGCAGCGCCGCGACGAGGAGCGGCCCGGCCGCGGCGGCCGCGACCGCCCGGAGGGCGTCCGCGGCGAGCCCACGGTCGAGCGCGCGGCGCGGGAGGAGCGCCACCGCCGAGACGATCATGACGAGCTCGGAGAGCGCGAAGGCGAGGACGACGCCGAGGACCCCGTTCCCGGTCCGGGCCTGGAGGAGCGGCACGAGCGCCACGCCGAGCGCGGTGCTCACCACGACGTTCGCCCCCTTCGCGATCGCGAAGGCTCTCGCGCGTCCCGCCGCGACGCACGCGTGACCGAGCAGGATGTCCACGAAGAAGAGGAGCAGCGCCGGCGCGAACCACTCGAGCGCCGCGACGGCCGGGCCGAAGCCGGCGCGCCCGTACACGGACGCCACCGCGAGGTCCGCGAGGAGGTACGTCCCTGCGGTGGCGCCCGCGGCGATCCAGAGCAGCGGGCGCATCGCGGTGCCGAGCTCGCGCCGGAGCTCCTCCGGGTCGGCCGCCGCCCGCGAGAGCCGCGGGTAGGCGGCGGAGGCGAGGATCGCCGCGGGCGTCACCAGGGCCGCCATGAACGTCTTCGCCGCGGCGTGCCAGCCCATCACCACGGGCGGGGCGAGCCGGGAGAGGACGATCGCGTCGAGGTACGGCTGCGCGACGATCGCGACGTTGAGCGCGACGATGGGGGCCCCCCCGACCGCGAGCTCACGCAGCGCGGCCCGGCTCGCCCGGACCCGCGGCAGGTGCGCCGCGCGGACGAGCGCGGCGGCGACGAGGACGGCGGCGGCGGCCGCCGCGCCCTGCGCGAGGAGGACCCCGCGGACGCGCCCGCCCGCGGCGAGCACCCACAGCGTCGCGGCGAGGGCGAGCGCCTTCGCGAGCACGGTGGCGAGCGCGTCGAGGTCCATCCGCTCCCGGCCGCGGAAGACGACGCCGTGCGCCTGCACGAGCGAGACCGGCAGGAAGGTCCCGAGCAGGATCGCGTAGAGCGCCAGCGTGGCCGGCGGCTGGCCGAGGAACCAGGCGAGCGCAAGCGCCGGGCCCGCGACGGCCGCGGCGGCGAGAACGCGGAAGAGGAGCGCGGCGCCGAGGAGCTCGCCCGCGCGCGCCGGCGCCCGCGCCACCTCGCGGGTCACGTAGAGGTTCTGCCCCCACTCGACGACGCCGTAGGCGAACGTCGTCATCGTCGTGACGAGGTAGAGCTGGCCGAACTCGACGGTGCCGAGCGAGCGACCGAGCGCCGCGGAGAGCGCCACGGCGAGGACGGTCGTCCCGGCCTGGCCCGCCACCAGGTGGAACGCGTTCCGCGAGATGGCCGCGAGCGGGGGCAGCGCGGCGGGCGGAGCCGGGACGGCGGGGGCGGGTTCGCGCATGGGTCGAGCGAACGGTACGGACCGCGCCCCGGGACCGCGTCTCCCTCTCGAGGAGGTCCAGCCCGCGTCCACGGCGGGGGCCTCACCGACGGTGCGTCGGGGATCCAACGTTCCGGCGCGGCGATCGGGCCGGGACGGGGAGGGAGGGATGGCGGCGCTGCTGGACATCGCGATCTCGGTCGCGTCCGTTCCGGTGCTGCTCGCGTCGCTGTACCTCGCCGGGCTCGCCGCGCTCTCCCGCCGAGCCCCGACCCCGGCGTACGGGGCGCCGGCGCTCCGCTTCGACGTGGTCGTGCCGGCCCACGACGAGGAGGCGGGGATCGCAGCGACCGTGCGCTCGATGCTCGCCGTCGATTACCCGCCGGAGCTCCGGCGCGTCCTCGTCGTCGCGGACAACTGCTCCGACGCCACCGCGGAGCGCGCGCTCCGCGCCGGGGCGCGGGTGCTCGTGCGCGACGACCCCGACCGCCGCGGGAAGGGGCACGCCCTCGCCTTCGCGTTCGAGCGCGTGCTCGCCGACGGCTTCGCCGACGCGGTGGTGGTCGTGGACGCGGACGCGACCGTCTCCAGGAACGTCCTCCGCGCCTTCTCCGCCCGGCTCCTGGCGGGCGCGCGCGCCGCGCAGTCCGAGAACCTGGTCGGGAACCCCTACGCCACCTGGCGCACCGGGATCGTCGCGATCGCCTTCGCGCTCATCCACACCGTCCGCTCGCTCGCGCGCGAGCGGCTCGGCCTCTCCTCCGGGCTCTCCGGCACGGGCATGTGCTTCTCGGCGGCGCTCCTGCGCGAGGTGCCCCATCGCGCCGCCTCGATCGTCGAGGACCTCGAGTACGGCATCGAGATCGGGCTCGCCGGGCACCGCGTGCACTTCGTGCCCGAGGCGTGGGTGCGCTCGGACATGAGCACGACGGAGGCCGGCAGCCGCTCGCAGCGGGCGCGATGGGAGGACGGGCGGCGCCAGATGGCGCGGCGCCACGTCCTCCCGCTCCTGCGCCGCGGCATCGCGGCCCGCGACCCGGTGCTCCTCGACCTCGCGGCCGACCTCCTCGTCCCGCCCCTCTCCACGCTCGGCGCGGTGGCGCTCGCCGGGTTCGCGGCGGCGGCCGCCGCGTCGTGGGCCCGGGGGACGGCGCTCGTCGCGGCCTGGGCCTGGGCCGCGAGCGTGCTCGCGGTCGTGGCGTACGTCACGCGCGGCTGGCAGGTCTCCGGGACCGGGTGGCGGGGGCTCGCGGCCCTGGGCCACGCGCCGGTCTTCCTGGTGTGGCGGCTGGGCGTCGCGTGGACGCGGCGGCTCCGTGCGCCCGATACGTGGGTCCGAACGACCCGAGGTGAAGGGACGTCATGATCGAGATCGCCACAGGGACGCCGAACGCGCCGAACGGGCTGGTGAGGCCCCGCAACGAGGCGGTGGAGGCGCCGCGCGCCGAGGCTGCGCCGGTGCAGGACGTACAGCGGCTCTGCCTCGCGGTGCTGCGCGAGGAGTGGAACACGCTCGCGCTCGTCTCCACAGAGCCCGGCGCGCCCGGCCGGTACGTCGCGCGCGCGCTCGTCGAGACGGCGCGGACCTGCCGGCTCCGCCCGGTGCGGGACCTGAACGCCTCCGGGGTGGCGCCGTCGCAGCTGCCGCAGCTTCTCGACGAGCTCGTCGCCGCGCGCAACGGCGCCGAGGGGCGCGCGCTCCTCACCATCGAGGACCCGCGCTCGAATCTCGCCTCGGCGCCCCTCCTCGTGGCGGCGGAGAAGGTCCTGCTGCTGGTCCGGCCGGGCGTGTCCCGGATCCGGTCCGTCGCCGAGATCGTCGAGCTGGTCGGCCGCGAGCGCGTGGTCGGCTGCATCCTCCTGAAGTGAGGCCCCGATGTCTCCCACCCGCAGCGAGTTGGCGCCCGCTCCGGACGCCGGCGAGACCCCCGTCGATCGGGTCGTCTCCTTTCACCGGCGCGTCGAGGTTCTCTGCGTCGCCCGCCTGCGCGACGCCCTCGATCCCGAGACCCAGCTGTTCGACCGGCAGCTCCGCCACGGCCTGTGGGATCGGACCCGCGGGACGGAGGACCTGACCGGCACCGCGATCTGCCTCGTCGGGCTCCACCGGGCCGGCGTCGACCCCGGCGCGATCTCGCTCGTGCCCCACCACGCGATCGCCGCGCTCGTCGAGCGTTCGCGCGCGCGGCGCTACCCCGGCGCGCTCGGGCTCGTCCTTTGGGCGAACGCGGTCTGGGACGGCCTCCCCCTGCCGCGCCTGCTCGAGGCGCTCGACGTCTCGCAGGGCCGGCTCGGGACGGCCGGCGCGCCGCTCACGACGATGGAGTCGGCGTGGCTCGTCTCCGGGCTCGCCCACGAGTGGCG
>DASWCJ010000253.1:0-2829 GCA_036390155.1 Anaeromyxobacter sp. | reverse complement strand
GAGGGCGATCATCGAGCCGATGTCGGACAGGTTCGCCGGCAGGATGACCGTGTTGTTCGTCTTGGCGAGGTTCCCGAACTCGTGCACGTACTGCTCGGCGACGCGCAGCTGCACCGCCTCGGGGCCGCCCGGCTCCGCGATGGCGCCCGCGACCCGGCGGAGCCCCTCCGCCGTCGCGGTCGCGATGGCGAGGATCGCCTGGGCCTGGCCCTCCGCCTCGTTGATCTGCCGCTGGCGGTGGGCCTCCGACTCCTTGATCACCTGCTGCTTCTTGCCCTCGGCGGTGTTGATCGCCGCATCGCGCTCGCCCTCGGAGGTGAGCACCACCGCGCGCTTCTCCCGCTCGGCGCGCATCTGCTTCTCCATCGCGGCGAGCACGTCCTGCGGCGGGGTGATGTTCTTGATCTCATAGCGGAGGACCTTGATGCCCCAGGGTCCGGTCGCCTTGTCGAGCTCGGTGATCACCATCGAGTTGATGTGCGTGCGCTCCTCGAAGGTCTTGTCGAGGTCGATCTTGCCGATCTCGGAGCGGAGCGCGGTCTGCGCGAGCTGGGTGATCGCGTAGTGGTAGTCCCCGATCCCGTAGGAGGCGCGCTGCGCGTCGAGCACCATCAGGTACAAGATGCCGTCCACCGCCACCTGCACGTTGTCCTTGGTGATGCAGATCTGCTCGGGGATGTCGACCGCCTGCTCCTTGAGCGTGTGGCGGTACCGGATCACGTCGATGAACGGGAACAGGACGTGGAACCCGGCGTCGAGCGTCGCGTAGAACTTCCCGAGCCGCTCCACGACGAAGGCGTTCTGCTGTGGCACGACCACCGCCGTCTTCACGACGACGAAGATCACGAAGGCGGCGAAGACGATCGCGATGACGAGCGCGGCGTTGAGCGTCTGCATGCATGCTCCCGGGTGAGGGTCGTCTACTGCGCGCGCAGCCAGAGGGTGAGCCCGTCGATGCGCTCGACGGTGCAGCGCTGCCCCTTGCGCAGCGCGAGCCCCGCCACGGCGCGGGCGCTCCAGGGGGACCCTCGCAGCTCCGCCTGTCCTTCGCCGCCCTCCGGCAGGTCGACGAGGAGCGTGGCTTCCGCGCCGACGAGCGAGTCGACGGGCGGGCGCTCGCGGTCGAAGAGCCTCGCCTGGACGGGGCGGCGAAGCGTCGCGAGCAGGACCACCGAGACGGCGGTGAACGCGAGCCACTGCCAGACCGGCCCGGCGTCGAGCGCGGCGAGCGGCGCGACCAGGATCGCGCCGACGCCGAAGAACAGGGCGAAGAGCCCGCCCGGCGTCAGCATCTCGACGACGAGCAGCCCGATCCCCGCCAGGACCCACAGCCACCAGGACATGCCGGGATCCTAGCAGGGGAACCGAGCGCGCTACAGCTTGACCTGCACCTCGTAGCGGCGGTTCTTGGCCTTCTTCGCCGCCGTGTTGTCCGGCTTCACGAGCGGCTGCTCCGAGCCCATCCCGACCGACTCGATGTCGCCGGGGGGGACGCCCTGCTTCACGAGCTGCTTCACCATCACCGCGGCCCGCTCGCCGGAGAGCTGCTTGTTCTTCTCGGCGGAGCCCGTCGTGTCGGTATGGCCCGAGACGACGAACTTGAAGTTCTGGACGCCGGCGCCGGTGAGCTTCTTCTTCGCGTCGATGAGGGACTTCGCGAGGTTCCTCGCCTTCTTGTCACAGCCCTTCTCGAGGTCGGCGGTGCCGCTCTTGAAGGAGCACTGGTTCTTCCGCCCCTCCGCGAGCAGGCGCTTGTTGATCTCCTTCTCGAGCCGCGCGGTGGCGCCGCCGCCGGCGATCTTCTTGGCGGAGCCCCAGGGATCCTGGGCGAGCGCGGCGGTGGGCAGGAGCGCGGCGAGGACGACGGCGAGGAGCGTCTGCTTCATCGTGACCTCCGGTGGAAGGGCCGCCACTCTCGCGCGCCGACCCCGCGAGGGCAAGCGCGGCGCGCCGCCTCCCGTTGGGTCCCCTGGCGCGCGAGCCCCCGGCGCAGGCCGGCGGCGGGCGCCCTCCCACCGGCCGCGGGGCATGCGCACCGTGTACGAGTCCAGGAGGCGGAGATGGCGAATCAGGTTTCGAAGACCACCACCGACCACGAGACCATCCGCAGGTGGGCGGAGGAGCGCGGCGGCTCGCCCGCCGAGGTGGCAGCGACCGCGAGCGAGGGGCACCCCGGCCTCATCCGGATCGACTTCCCCGGCTCGTCGGGCGAGGGCAGCCTCCGCAAGATGTCGTGGGACGAGTGGTTCGAGAAGTTCGACGGCGCGGGCCTCGCCTTCGTCTACGAGGACGAGACCGCGGACGGCCAGCGGTCGAGCTTCAACGAGTTCGTCTCGCGCGAGACCGCGGAGCAGCCCGCCCTTGGCGGGCGCACCTCGAAGCGCGCCGGTGGCGCGCAGCGCGGAGGCAAGGCGCGGTCGCGCGGCGCGGCCCGCGCCGGCGGCAAGCGCCAGGCGACGCGACGCGAGGCGGCGCGAACCACGCGGTCCGGCGGCCGGCCGGGCTCCCGCCCGACCGGTCGGAAAGGCGCGAAGAAGTCCTCGGTGCGCGGCTCGCGGACCGGCGGCCGGGCGGGCTCGACGAAGCGCGGCCGCTCGACGCGCCGGACGACGCGCCGGCCCCGCTAGGAGCCCGTACGGCGTAGTGCCCCCGCTTCGCGCTGACGGGGCCTGCGTGTCTAGCGGGGCCGGCGCGTCGTCCGGCGCGTCGAGCGCCCGCGCTTCGTCGACCCGGCGCGGCCGCCGCTCCGCGCGCCGCGCCCCGAGGACTTCTTCGCGCCTTTCCGACCGGTCGGTCGGGAGCCCGACCGGCCGCCGGACCGCGTGGTTC
>DASWCJ010000252.1:0-2314 GCA_036390155.1 Anaeromyxobacter sp. | reverse complement strand
CTCGTACCGCTGGAGGAACTCCTCCCCGAGCCCCGGGTCGGACCGCATCCGGTCCGCGAGGTCGTCCATGCGGTCGTCGATGTCGACGAAACGGGTCTGCATCTTCCAGCTCCTCATCCGACGGGACCGGTCCCCTGAGACCGTTCGCCCGTCCAGGCGCGCAAATACGCGCTATATCACGGGAATTTCAATTACGCGCCAAAGCCGGGGGAATCTAGCTGAACGCGACTCGAAAGGTCAATGAATTTACCGATCGGGACCGAAACATGCGGGCGGCCGCTCCTGTTCCCGCCCCCGTCCCAACTGCCTGCCGAGACGGAAGAAAAACGTCCGCTGTCGCGGGGGGATCCCGGGCGTGGTGTGACTTCTCGTCGCACGCTCCGGGTCCACGGACCAAGCGTGCGGTATAGTCCGCCGCACCCGCTCAGTCGATGGGCGGGAAGGGCCGGCACATCCGCGCGACGAAGGGCATGTCCGGGTGGAGCTCGGCCTTGCCCTCCTGGACCGCGCGCCGGAGCGCCGCCTCGTCGGGGACGACCTCCATCGGCGAGAGCGTCCGCTGGAACGAGCGGAGGAGGTGGATGAACGGGCGGTTGCGGACGACGTTCTGCGAGGCGAGCTGCTCGAGCCCGTACCAGAGCGGCTGCGTGATCTTGGGCGAGAACCCCTCCAGGGCGAGCACGAACGCGTTCCGCGCGCCGATCGCGCCCCGCTGGACCGCCGCCCACGCCGCGCGGGCCGGCAGGATGTCCACCAGGGCGCCGTCGACGAGCCGGAACAGGTCGTGACGCGCGAGCAGCGCGCCGAGGATCGCGTGCATCCGCTCGTCCTCCCGGAGCACGTCGTAGTGGATGACGCCGGGGAGGGCGGAGGAGAAGCCGGCCGCGTCGAGGGCGTCGAAGTCGCGCGTCGCCTCGTCCGCGCCGAGGTGGATCCGTGCGAAGCGATCGCGCTGGACGAAGAGCTCCGCCACGGCCTGGAAGACGTCGGTGACCACGCGGGAGAGCACGTTCGGCCGCGGCTCCTCGCCGCCGAGGTCGAGCAGGTGCGCGTAGTAGTCGGGATCGCGCGGCAGGGCGCCGCTCCGGATCCCGGTCACCGCGACCACGAGCGGGATCGCGAGCCGGCCGAGCGTCAGCGGCGCGCCGTCCGCGTCGGAGAGGAATCGGCCGAGCGCGGGGCGCGGGTCGAGCCGCATCGCCGCGGGGAGGCCGTAGCGGGACTCCGAGTGCAGGAAGCGGAACAGGTTCCGGAAGGTGAGGCCGCGCAGGGCGCCCGCGACCTCCTCGAGGTCCCAGCGGAGCTGCCGGGCGCGGAAGAGGAGCAGCATCGCGCCCATCGAGGTCCCCGCGAGGAAGCGCGGGACGAGCCCGTACTGCTCGAGCAGGCCGAACGCTCCGAGGTACGACCAGCCGACGCCGCCGCCGCCGCCGCAGACGAGCACGAGCGCCTTCTCGCAGACCTCGCGGTCGAGCGCGCCGGGAGAGAGCCGGTCCCCGAACGCCTCGAGCACGCGGGAGCGCCAGGCGCGCGCGTGACCAGCGAGGTGGGGGACGAGCCGCACCGCCTCCTCCGGCGCGAAGCCGCGCGGCGCCGCGAGCGCGAAGGCGGCGGGGAGGAGCGCCTCGCGCAGGGGGGCGAGGAGCTCCCCGAGATCCACGTCCCCGCCGTCCGGCGCCCGGACCACGCCGGTGCGTGCCAGGTTGAGGGCGTAGCGGAGGGCCGCCTCGTCGGCGTCGGAGATGAACGGCGGGGAGGAGATCACGGCGCGGACGAGCGCCGCCTCGGCGTCCTCGAACGGGCGGCCGCGCGCCCGCAGCGCGTCGAGGGCCTCCTCGGTCACGCCACCACCACCGCGTCGAAGGCGCGGCGAACCGCGGCCGTCACCCGCGCATACTCGGCGAGGAACCGGCCGCCCGGATCCGGTCCAGCGAACCCGAGCCGGCGCGAGAGCTGCCGGAGCGCGGGCCCCTCCTCGGGCAGGTGGTCCACCCCGAAGTCGTGGACGATCCGGAGCCGGAGCTCGACCCGGCGCAGGAACTCGTAGCCCTCCGCGAGCGCGGCGAAGTCCGCCTCGCGCAGGAGCCCGGCGTGGCGGAGCCTGCGGAGCGCGTCCGGGGTGGAGCCGGTGCGGATCTGCGGGTGGTCGTGGCCGTGCGCGAGCTGGAGGAACTGCGCCGCGAACTCGACGTCGACGAGGCCGCCGTGGCCGGTCTTCGGGTTCTTCCCGCGGGACGCCTCGCGCCCCACCTCGGTCTCCATCCGCTCCCGCATCCGCCGGATCTCCGCGGCGAGCGGCGCACGGTCCTCGCGG
>DASWCJ010000251.1:0-58990 GCA_036390155.1 Anaeromyxobacter sp. | reverse complement strand
CCGACCGGCCCGACCTGGAACGTCGGGCTCGACGTCACGATGCCCACGGCGGCCCTCTACGAGCCGGCGAAGGACCGCCTCACCACCGCCGGCGCGACCTACTGGAGCTCGCCGTACACGGACGCGTCCAAGCCGGGCCCCTTCGGCGAGAAGATCTGGAAGTGGGACTTCTACACCGCGCTCTCGAGGCGGATCGGCCCGGTCGATCCCTACGTGAAGGCCCATGTGCAGGCGCAGTACGGGTCGGCGAACACGTACTCGAACTGCAGCGCCGCGGACCAGCTCGCGGCGGCCGGCCAGCTCGGCCCCGGCGCGCCCGCGAGCTGCGCGGCCTCGGGCTCCGGCGCCGGCGCCCAGCTCCCCTGGGTCGTCGGGATGACGTTCGGCGCCGAGGTGATCGCGTTCGAGGATCCCGCGGACAGCCTCCTCATCGACCTGCGGGTGTGGGCCGACTACAAGACGAAGCACCGCTTCTACAACGAGCTCACCGACCTGACCGGCAAGCTCCACACGACGGACGGCTACGCAGAGGCCGGCGGGCTCCTCGGCCTGTACCTGAGGGCGTCGCGCAACGTGACCCTGAAGGCGTCGGCCTCCCTCTCGACGCGCTCGGCGCACTGGCTCACCGGCGAGTCCGACCCGACGAACGCGAACTTCGACTGGCGCTACGACGCGCCGGGCCGGCGCTTCCGGATCTCGGAGGTGAGCCTGTTCGCGCTCTCCTTCGCGGGCGTCCTGCAGTTCTAGTCCTCTCGGCCGGTCCCCTTCTTCAGGCGCTCCAGCTCGGCGTACACGTCCGCGCGGCGGAGACCGCGCGCGCGCGCCACCTCGCGCGCGATCGCGGACGGAGGCTCCCCCGCGGCGAGCCGGCGCAAGAGCTCCGCCTCGAGCGGCTCGGCGTCGGCGTCGGCCTTCGCGGCCGGCACGGCCCCCTCCCCGGAGACCACGATCGTGACCTCCCCGCGCACCTCGCCCCCGAACCGCTCCGCGAGCGTGGAGAGCGGCCCGCGGGCGAGCTCCTCGTGGAGCTTCGTCAGCTCGCGCCCGACGAGCGCCGGCCGGTCACCGAGCGCGGCGCAGAGGTCCTCGAGCGTCTCGCGGGTCCGGTTCCCGGCCTCGTAGAGCACGAGCGTCGCCCCCGCCGCCGCGAGCGCGCGCAGCGCCTCGGCGCGTGCGCCGCCCTTGCGCGGCAGGAACCCGGCGAAGAGGAACCGGTCCGCCGGGAAGCCGGACGCGGCGAGCGCCGCGAGCGCGGCGCTCGGTCCCGGGATGGGCACCACCCGCACGCCCGCCTCCCAGGCTGCGGCGACGAGCGCGGCGCCCGGGTCGGACACGCCGGGGGTCCCCGCGTCGGTGCAGAGCGCGACGTCCTCGCCGGCGCGGAGCCGGTCGAGGACCGGCCCGAGGCGCCCCCGCTCGTCGAAGGCGGGGAGCGAGAGGAGCGGCGGCGCCGCGACGCCGAGGTGCGCGAAGAGCTTGAGGGTGCGGCGGGTGTCCTCCGCCGCGACGGCGCGGACGGCACGGAGGACCTCCCCCGCGCGCGGGGAGAGGTCGCCGAGGTTCCCGATCGGCGTCGCCACGACGTAGAGGGTGCCCGCCGCCATCAGAAGATCCCCGGGCCGCCGCCCGCGTCGAACGCCGCGGGGAAGTGGACGACGCGGGGCGGCTCCTCGCCGAAGGTCACGGCCACGACGTCGAAGCGGAGGTCGCGCCCCGCGACGTCGTTCCGCTGGGCCCAGTCCTCGGCGGCGAGGACGACGCGGCGCGCCTTCCGCCGGTCCACCGTCTCCTCCGGCGCGCCGTGCGCGACGCCGGTTCGGCTCCGCACCTCGACGAAGCAGACCACCTCTCCACGCTCGCAGACGAGGTCGACCTCTCCCCGCCGCAGCCGGTGGTTCCGCGCCAGCACCCGGTAGCCCTGCGCCTCGAGGAAGGCCGCCGCGAGGTCCTCCGCGGCCCGGCCGCGTGCGCCGCGCCCGCCGTCCCTCGCGTCCCCGCCGCCGGCGGCCACCGGTCACGCGGCGTGATCCGCCGCCTCCTTGAAGCTCGGATCGGTCGTGGCGTGGACGATCTGCCCGGACTTCGCGATCTGCTTCAGGAGCCGCGCCGCGAAGCGTCGGGTCCCGTCGGAGAGTCCGCCGAACGCGTCCTCGCAGAGGGCGAACCCCTTGCCGCCCGCGACCGCCTGCTCGAGGAAGGCGAGCTTGAGCGCGATCCAGACGAGGTCCCGGTCCGCCGGCGAGAGGTTCGCGAGCGGCGCCGGCCGGCCGCCGCTCTGGACCTGGAGGTTGCCGCGGTCGTCGACCTGGAGCCCGCCGAGCCGGTTGAACGAGAGGCCGGCGAGGGTCTGAGCCGCCTTCGCCGAGACGGCGCGGACCGCGGCGGTCGGGCTCCCGCCGACCTCGATCGCGGCGCGCTCGACGAGCGAGCGCAGCGGATCCCCGGTGGGGCGCGCGGGCGCCGACGGCATGGGGGGCGCCGCGACGGGTTGCGGCGCGGCCGCCTCCGCCTCGAGCCGCTGCAGCTCCGACTCGACGGAGCGGACGTCGCGGACGAACCCGCCCGCCGCCGCCGAGAGCTTCGCCTCGAGTGACCGGAGCGCCTCGTCGACCTGCGCCTTCTCGGTGGCCGCCTGCTCGATCTCCGTCGAGTTCTGCCAGTCGTCGAGCCGCTTCTTCGCCTCGTCGACGAGCGCGAGCGCCTCGCGCGCGCCGTGGAGCGCGTCGCGGAGCTCGGACGTGTTCGTGACGCCGACGCGGGTGGCGCCGGGAATGGGCGCGCCGCGCAGCTCGTTCACGGCGTCGATGACGTCCCTCGTGTCCCGCTTGTACTGGGCGAGCACCTTCTTCTCCCACTCGTCGACGACCTTCTTGCGGCGAGCGAGCCGGTCCTTCGCCTCCTCCCCGCCGATCCAGCGGAGGGCGAGCCACCCGGCCCAGCCGAACCCGCCCACGTCGAGGAGCGAGACGTAGCGGACCTCGTTGCGGAAGAAGCCGCCCACGATCCCGAACCCGAGGAGCGCGAGCGCGCTCCCGGCGCAGGCCCAGAAGATCCGGTTCTTCCAGAAAGGCACCGGGGGCTCCGCCGCCTCCTCGCGAGCGATCGCGGCGCGCTCGGCGGCGACCCGCTCGTCCGCCTCGGCCTTGCGGGCGGTGGCCTTCTCGTAGAGCGCGACCTTCGCGTCGGGATCGCCGAGGCGCGAGAGGAGCTCGCGCGCGGGGCCGTGCTCCGCGAGCGCCGCCTCGGCGCGGTCGACCTCGGCCTGGTAGGAAGCGCCGCCCCGGAACGCCTCCTCGAGCTTGAACTGCCGGTTCTGCAGCTCGTCGATCTTCGCCTGCAGCGTCTCCGCGACCCGCGCCTTCTCGAGCTCCACCCGGAGCGCGCCGACTCGCTTGCGGGCCTGGTCGGGCGTCAGCGAGGCGCGGGTCGGCGAGGGGAGCACCCCGGCGCCGCCCTGCTTGGAGGGGAGATCGGCCGCCGAGAGCGCGAGGAGCGTGCGGAGCTTCCCGGGGCTCGGCGCGCCCACGGTCTTCTGCATGAACGCGGCGATCTCGGCGAGGTCCTGCGAGATCGGCGCGAACGCGCGCTTCTCGGGATCGAACCGGTGGAGCTGGGCGCCCGCGGCGAAGTCGCGCACGAGCCTGTACGTGATCCGGTCGTTGCCGACGACGGTGAGGCCGGCGCGGACCGGCGCATTCGCAGGCCCGCCCAGGGCGCGCGGGAGCGCGTCGCCGTCCTTGGGGCCGGGATAGAGCAACGCCTCGACGAGGCGGCGCAGGACCGCCCCGTCGGCGGCGCCGACGACGTTGTAGCCGGGCCGGAGCGTCGCCCGCCCACCGGCGGGCGAGAAGCCCCGGATGCCCTGCGCTGCCAGCTCGAGGAGGATCACGCGGACACGATCCTACCCGACCGCGGGCCAAACTTGGACCTGGACTTGGGCCTGGACCTGGACTTGGACCTGGACGTCGTCGTCGACCGTTGGGCAGGTCGAAGTCGAAGTCCAGGACCGGACCACGTCCAGGATCAGGACCAGGTGCGGGACTACGCGGGAGTCGGCTGCGCCGCGCTCTCGACCGGGCCGGGACCCGCCTCCTGGTGGAGGCGGGCGGCCTTGCCCTGCAGCGCGCGCAGGTAGTAGAGGCGCGAGCGACGAACCTCGCCGTGGCCCAGGACCTCGATCTTTTCGATCCGCGGGCTGTGGACCGGGAACATGCGCTCGACGCCCACGCCGTAGCTCACCTTCCGCACGGTGAACATCGAGCTCCCCGGGGCGCCCTTCCGGTAGGCGATCACCACGCCCTCGTAAACCTGGACGCGCTCCTTGTCGCCTTCCTTGATCTTCGTGTGGACGCGGACGCTGTCGCCCGCCCGCATCTCCGGGACGTCCTTGCGAACGTACTTCGCCTGAATCTCGGCAATCGCCTTGCGCAGCATGTCGTTCTTCTCCCTTACAGCTCGTCGTCTCCGGCATCGATGAGCCGGAGGTCGTCCGCGGACGGCCGGAACCTCTCCCAGAGGTCCGGCCTCCGCTCGCGGGTGGCGCGCAGCGACTCGCGCCGCCGCCACCGCTCGATCCGCCGGTGATCCCCGGACAGCAGGACCTCCGGAACCTTTGTCCCCCGGAACTCGGGGGGCCTCGTGTAGTGCGGGTGCTCGAGGAGGACCTCGTCACCCGCGAAGCTCTCGGCGAGGACGGACGCCTCGTTGCCGAGGACGCCCGGGACGAGCCGCGCCGCCGCGTCGGCGACGCAGAGCGCCGCGAGCTCGCCGCCCGTCAGGACGAAGTCCCCGATCGAGACCTCCATGTCCACCGCCGTCATCACCCGCTCGTCCACTCCCTCGTACCTGCCGCAAACGAGGATCACCCTACCCTGCTCCGCGAAGCGGCGCGCCTGCGCCTGGTCGAACCGGACGCCCCGCGGGCTGGTCAGCACCACCGTCGCGCCCGGGAGCCTCGCGCGCGCCGCCTCGACGGCGTCCACGAGCGGCTCGGGCTTCATCACCATGCCGGCGCCGCCACCATAGGGGGCGTCGTCGGTGACGTGGTGCTTGCCCGGGGCGAAGTCGCGCACGTCGGTCACCCGCGCCGCCACGAGGCCGCTGTCCCTCGCCTTCCCCAGGATGGACTCCGCGAGGTAGGCCTCGCACATCCGCGGGAACAGCGTCAGGATCTCGACCTCGAACTTCGCCACGTCCTCGTCCTCCTCGCGGCCTCCTTCCGTCGCTTCCACTTCAGTCCAGCAATCCGTCCGGCGGGTCCACCACGATCCGGCCCGCCTCCTTCTCCACCGTGACGTACGGCGCGAGCGGCACGAGCTTCTCGCCGCCGGGCCCCGTCACCACGAGCACGTCCACCGCGCCCGTCTCGTACAGCCCCGTCACCCGCCCCACCACCGCACCCGCCGCGGTCACCACCTCGAGGCCCTCGAGGTCCACCCACAGCAGCTGGCCCTCGCCAGGCTCGGCCAGCTCGTCGCGCGGCGCCAGCACCTCCGCCCCGACGAGCCGCTCCGCCGCCGTGCGGTCGGAGACGCCCTCCAGCTTCACGGCCCAGACGCGCCCCTGCGGCCGCGCCTCCTCGATTCGCCGCCGCTCCGGCTCGCCGGTCCCCTGCCGGAGCAGGATCGCCTCGAGCTCCCCGAGCGCACCGTCCGACCCTGCCACCCCGAGGAAGCCCTTCAGCCCGACCGCGCGGGCCACCTTCCCGATGCGGACGAGGGCCAAGGGATCAGTCGAGGATGTCGAGGACCGCCCGGCGTCCTTCCCGCCGCGCGGCCGCGTCCAGCACCGCCCGGAACGCCTTGGCCGTGCGGCCACCCCGTCCGATGACGCGCCCGAGGTCGTCGGGGTCCACCGTCAGCTCGAAGACGGTCGAGCGGTCGCGCTCGATCGCCTCCACGCGGACGGCGTCCCGCTTCTCGACGAGCTCGCGAGCGAGCCAGTGGACGAGGTCGCGCACGCGACGCTAGCCCTTCTTCTCGGCGGGCTTCGCCGCCTTGGCCCGCTTCAGGATCATCGCCACGGTCTGGGACGGCTTCGCGCCGGCCTTGATCCAGTGCTCGATCCGCTCCGTCTTGAGCTCGATCTTCTCGGGGGTGAGCGTCGGGTCGTAGACGCCGACGTCCTCGATGTACCGGCCGTCGCGGGGCTTGCGCGAGTCGGTCGCCACCACGTGATAGAAGGGCGCCTTGTGCGTGCCCGCGCGCGAAAGCCGAAGAACCACCGCCATCTGGATGCCTCCTAAAGCCACGAAACGCGGGCGCTTTTCCGCCGCTGCAGCGACGGGCGACCCACGAAAAAGTGGGTTTCTTTACGCTAACTTAGCTCGGGAGTCAAGGGGAACCGGGGCCGGTCGGCGTGGCGCCGGGGCTCCTCCGGGGACGGCGGGTCGCGACGTGGCCGCCCGGGACGGCGCGGATCGTGAGCGCCCAGGCGCTCGCACCGAGCGCCACCCCGAGCACGCCGCCGCCGGCGAGGCCCGCGCCCCAGTGCGGCCCGGCGAGCACGTGCGCGAGCCCGACGAGCACCGCCAGGACCACCGCGGCGATCGCCCGCCGGCCGTACACGAGCGCGCTGTAGGTCGCGAACACCGCGACCGCCGCCGCCTGCCCGCTCGGAAAGGCGCGCCGGAGCAGCGGGCCGAGGGCGAGCCCCGCCCCCTCGACCGGGTGCGGGAGCCCGCCGACCGACCGCGCCGCGAGGGCGAAGAGCGTCGCCGCGCCGAGCGCGACCGCGAGCGGGAGGAACACCTTCAGCACCCCCCGCACCTCGACCTCGAGGAACGAGTAGACCGCGAGCGCGATCACCGCGATCGCCCACGCCTCGGTCGAGACCTCGACGAGCGCGCGGGCGAGATCGATCCAACGCCAGGCGCCGGGGACGGCGGAGAGCGGGTCCTGGTAGAGCGGCGGCATCGAGGGCGCGATTCTTACCAGTGCGGCGACCGAGCGGGAAGCGCGCCCTTGTTGGGGCCGGGGGACGCATGAAAGACTGCCCGTCGACCCGGACGCCGCCAGGCACGGAGCGCGGCCGAGCGGGCGCCGCCGCAGGAGCCACGCCACGCGATGACGAAGCGAACCCGGATCGCCCACCTCGCCCTGCTGCTGACGGCCGCGTGCGCGGTGTACGCGAACTCGATCGGCAACGACTTCGTCTGGGACGACGTCGATCTCATCAAGGACAACCCCGTCATCCGGGACCTCGGGAACCTCCCGAAGCTCGCGACGACCTCGTACTGGGATCTCGGGAGGCCCGGAGAGCGGGTCCCCGCCAACTACCGGCCGCTGACCGTCGCGACCTTCCTCCTCAACTACCAGATCGCCGGGGCGGATCCCGCGGCGTTCCGCGTCGTCAACGTCGCGCTGCACGCGGCGAGCACCTGCCTCGTCTACCTCCTCTGCGCCGCGCTGGGGGTGTCGGGCGGCGCGGCGCTCGCCGCGGGGCTCCTCTTCGCGGTCCATCCCGTCCACGTCGAGGCGGTCGTCTGGATCACCGGGCGCGCCGAGCTCCTCGCCAGCCTCGGCGTTCTCGCGGCGGCGCTCCTCCACCTCCGTCAGCGCCGCGACGGCTCGCCCTCCCTCCTCGCGGCGGCGGTCGCGTGCTTCGTCCTGGCGCTGCTCTCGAAGGAGTCGGCGATCGCCTTCGTCGCGATCGTCGTGTGCCTCGAGCTCACCCTCGCGGCGGCGGACGGAGCGACGGTGGCCCGCCTGCGATCGCGCCTCCTGTCCTGCCTGCCGTACGTGGTCGCGTGCCTCGCGTACCTGGGGGTCCGCTGGACGGTGGTGGGCGTCGAGGACCGGGGCAGCGGGGTGGGCACGTTCTTCGCGGGGAGCACCGCGCCCGAGATCTTCCTCACCATGGTGAAGGTGTTCGCGAGGTACTGGGGCCTGCTGCTCTTCCCCGTGAAGCTGAGCGCCCACTACGATCAGGTCGACGTCCCCCTCCCCGAGACGCTCCTCGAGCCGTCGTTCCTCGCCGCGGTGGCCGTGAACCTCGCGGTCCTCGTCGCGATCGTCGCGCTGTTCCGGACGAGGCGCCATCTCGCGGCGTTCGCGCTGGCCTGGGTACCCCTCGCGCTGTTGCCGTACTCTCACCTGATCCACTTCGAGTGGCTCATGGCGGAGCGGTTCCTCTACCTCGCGTCAATCGGCATCTCGCTCGGCGCGGCGCTCGCGATCGACGCCGCGCGGCGGACGAGCTGGGCGCGCCCGCGGCCGGCCGCGCGGGCGCTCGTCGCCGCGGGGGTGTGCGCGCTCGGTCTCCTCGCGGTCCGGACGCTCGCCCGGAACCGGGACTGGGCGCACGAGACCGACTTCTTCGCGGCGCTCGCGCGAGAGAAGCCGAACCTCCCGGGCGCGCGCCTCTCGTACGGGAAGGCGCTCTGGGAGGCCGGGCGGTACGACGAGGCGATCGTCGAGTACGAGGAGGTCTTGCGCCTCAGCCCCGACGTGCCCGGCGCGGCGGAGGGGCTCCGGATCCTGCGCTTCCTCCGCGCGGCCCAGCGCCCCGTCCCGAGGAACGAGCCGGCCCGCGCGCCCTGACCCGGCGCGGCGGAAACGCGAGGAGGCCGCGCGGACGGACCACGCGGCCTCCCGGGGTGCGCGCGCGAGCGCGGCTACTTCTTCGCCTTCTTGGCCGGCTTCTCGGCCTTCTCGGCCTTCTCCGACGCCTCGGCCTTCTCGGCCTTCTCGGCCTTCGGCTTCTTCTCCGCCTTGGGCTTCGCCGCCTTGGGCGCCTTCGCGGCCTTCGCGTCGGCGTCCGCCTCCGGCGCCGCCGCGGCGGCGCGGTCGACGAGCTCGATCACGGAGAGCTCGGCGTTGTCGCCCACGCGCCGGCCCACGTGGATGAGCCGCGTGTAGCCGCCGGGCCGGGTCTTGTACCGATCGGCGATCGCGCCGAACAGCTTGTTCAGCACCTCGACGTCGCGGACGTCGCGGTTCGCGATGCGCCGCGCGTGCGGGGTGGCCCGCTTCGCGAGGGTGATGATCTTGTCGGCGAAGCGCTTCAGCTCCTTCGCCTTCGGGGTGGTGGTCGTGATCCGCTCGTGGCGGAGGAGCGACGTCACCAGGTTTCGGAACATGGCCGTGCGGTGCTCGGTGGTGCGGTCGAGGCGCCGGCCGACGACGCGGTGCTTCATCTCGTGCTCTCCTTCTCGGTCCGGGGACTAGACCTTGGGCGCGCCCTGCGGCGCGGTCTTGGGCGGCCAGTTCTCGAGCTTCATCCCGAGCGAGAGGCCCATCTCCGCCAGGATCTCCTTGATCTCCTTCAGCGACTTGCGGCCGAAGTTCTTCGTCTTCAGCATCTCGGCCTCGGTCTTCTGCACGAGGTCGCCGATCGTCTTGATGTTCGCGTTCTGCAGGCAGTTCGCGCTGCGGACCGAGAGCTCGAGCTCGTCCACCGAACGGAAGAGGTTCTCGTTCAGCTTCTGCTCCTCGACCGGCTTCACCTCCTCGGCGGGCTCCTCGGCCTCGTCGAAGTTGATGAAGATCGAGAGCTGCTCCTTCACGATCTTGGCCGCGTAGGCGACCGCGTCGTTCGGCGCGACCGAGCCGTCGGTCCAGAGCTCGAGCGTGAGCTTGTCGTAGTCGGTCTGCTGGCCGACGCGGGCGTTGGTGACCTGGTAGTTCACCTTCCGGATCGGGCTGAAGAGCGCGTCGATCGGGATGGTGCCGATGGGCTGCCCGGCGACCTTGTTCTTCTCCGCCGGGACGTAGCCGCGGCCGCGCCGCGCCGTCATCTCGATCCGGACCCGGCCGCCCTCGCTGATGGTGAGGATGTGGTGGCCGGGGTTCAGCACCTCGACCTGCCCGTCGGCGATGATGTCGCCCGCCTTGATCTCGCGGGGGCCGTCCGCCTCGATCCGGATCGTCTTCACCTCGTTGGTGTGGATCTGGAGGAGGACCTCCTTGAGGTTGAGGATGATGTCGGTGACGTCCTCGGCGACCTCGGGGATGGTCATGAACTCGTGCTCGACCCCCTCGATCTTCACCGAGGTGATCGCGGCGCCCTGCAGCGACGAGAGCAGCACGCGCCGGAGCGAGTTCCCGAGGGTGATCCCGAAGCCGCGCTCGAGCGGCTCGGCGACGAACTTCCCGTAGGTGTTGGAGAGCGACTCCTGGTCGACCGTGAGCCCGCGGGGCTTGATGAGGTCGCGCCAGTTCTTCGTGACGATCGGATCCACCATGGCTGTCCTCCTCGACCGCCGTCCCCTCCCCGCGACCGGCCAGCCGACCGGCGAGGGGCACCGTGGAACGCGCGGCCCGTGAAGGGCGCGGACCGGCACGGGCCGGCCCGCTCCCGACGTGAACCCTCGGCGCTCCCGCTCGCGGGATCGCCCGAGGGCGAAACGCTACTTCGAGTAGAGCTCGACGATGAGCTGTTCCTGGATGGGCATCGTGATGTCCTCGCGTGCCGGCGTGGTCTTCACGGTCCCCTTGAAGCCGCCCTTGTCGAGGTCGAGCCAGGCCGGGACGCCGCGGCGGTCCACCGCCTCGAGCGCCTCGCCGATCCGGACGACCTTCTTCGAGCGCTCCTTGATCTCGACGATGTCGCCGGGCCGGCAGCTGTAGCTCGCGATGTTCACCTTGCGGCCGTTCACCTTGAAGTGGCCGTGGCGAACGAGCTGCCGCGCCTCGTTCCGGGTGTCGGCGAAGCCGAGCCGGAAGACGACGTTGTCGAGCCGGAGCTCGAGCTTCTGGAGGAGGTTCTCGCCGGTCTTGCCCTTCGCGGCGGCGGCGTTCTGGTAGGCGTGACGGAACCCGGCCTCGAGGAGGCCGTACATCCGCTTCACCTTCTGCTTCTCACGCAGCTGGACGCCGTACTCGGAGAACTTGGTCCGGCCCTGGCCGTGCTGGCCCGGGGGATACGGTCGGCGCTCGATGGCGCACTTGTCCGTGTAGCAGCGATCCCCCTTCAGATACATCTTGAGGTTCTCGCGGCGGCAGAGCCGGCAGACGCTTTCGTTGTAACGAGCCACGTGGTTTCGCTCCTGAGAGGTGATCAGACCCGGCGGCGCTTCGGGGGCCGGCAGCCGTTGTGCGGGATCGGCGTGACGTCGCGGATCAACGAGATCTTGAGGCCGGCGGCGTACAGCGCGCGCAGCGCCGACTCGCGGCCGGCGCCGGGGCCCTTCACCACGACGCTGACCGACTTGAGGCCGTGCTCCATCGCCTTCGCCGCGGCGTCGCCGGCCGCCACCTGCGCGGCGAACGGCGTGGACTTGCGCGAGCCCTTGAAGCCACGGGCCCCCGCGCTCGACCACGCGATCACGTTCCCGACCTGGTCGGTGATCGTGATCATCGTGTTGTTGAAGGTCGAGGCGATGTGCACGATGCCCGCCGCGACGTTCTTCTTCACCCGCTTCTTCCCCTTCTTCGGGGTGACGGGCGAGGCGGTGATGGGCTCGATGCCGGTGAGGTTCGGCGCCGCGGGAGCGGTGCTCTCCTCCACCTTGGGCTTCGCCGGCTCCTCGGGCTTCTTCGCCGGCTCCTTCGTCTGCTTCTCGTCAGCCACTCGTGCGTCTCCGGTCTGGTTCGGGTTCTGGGACTAGGCCTTCGGCGCGGGCGCCGCGGCGACGGGCTTGCGGACGAGCCCCTTCTTCGGACCCTTGCGCGTGCGCGCGTTCGTGTGGGTGCGCTGGCCGCGGGCCGGGAGGTTCCTGCGGTGGCGGAGGCCGCGGTAGCAGCCGAGATCCATCAGCCGCTTGATGTTCATCGAGGTCTCGCGGCGGAGGTCGCCCTCCACCTTGACGCCCTGCTCGATGGTCTCGCGGATGCGGCGGGTCTCGTCGTCCGTCAGGTCCTTCGTGCGCGTCTCGACCTTGACGTTCGCCCTCTCGCAGATGGCCTGCGCGGTCGTCTTGCCGATTCCGTAGATGTACTGGAGGGCGACCTCGATCCGCTTCTCACGGGGAAGGTCGACGCCTGCGATGCGAGCCATTCAGATTCTCCGGGTACGGGCAGCTAGCCCTGGCGCTGCTTGTGGCGCGGGTTCGCCGGGCAGATGATCCGCACGGTTCCCTTCCGCTTGATGACCTTGCACTTGTCGCAAATCTTCTTGACCGACGCGCGAACCTTCATGGCGCCTCCGATGCGGCTTCCTGAGACGAAAAACCCCGCCACGCTTCGGCGGGTCGACGGCGAGGACCCGAACTCGTCCTAGCCGCTCGTATTCTCCGGGATTTCCCCGAGACGGCCGCCCTCCGTTCGAGCGGCTCGCGAAGCGGGCCCTATAGCATGCGTGATTTTACCGTGCAAGTCGGAACGCTTGCGCCGCGCGGGCCGCTTTCCCGCGGCGGCCGCCCCGGTCAGGGCCAGGCAAGCGCCTCCTCGCCCAACCCCAGGACGACAGGGCCGTTTTCGGTGACCGCCACGGTGTGCTCGAAGTGGGCGGAGAGCGAACCATCCATGGTGACCGCGGTCCAGCCGTCATCGAGCTGCTCCACCTCGGGGCCGCCCGCGTTCACCATCGGCTCGAGCGCGAGCACCATGCCGGGGCGCAGCCGCTCGCCCGTCCCCGGTGCGCCGTAGTTCGGGACGTGGGGCGGCTCGTGCAGGCGCCGGCCGATGCCGTGGCCCACGAAGTCGCGCACGACCGAGAACCCCTGCCCCTCGACGAACCCCTGGACCGCCGCGCCCACGTCCCCGACGGTCCCGCCCGGCTGCGCCGCGGCGACGGCCCGCCGGAGCGCCTCCACCCCCACCTCGAGGAGCCGCGCGGCCGCGGGCGCGACGCGGCCCACCGGAACGGTGCGCGCCGCGTCGCCGTACCAACCCTCCGCGACGACGCCGAAGTCGAGCCCGACGACGTCGCCCTCGGCGAGGCGCCGCTCGACGGAGGGGATCCCGTGGACGACCTCGTCGTTCACCGAGATGCAGAGCGACGCGGGGTAGCCGTGGTAGCCGAGGAACGCCGGCGCCGCGCCGCGCGCCCGCGCCGCCTCGGCGGCGCACCGGTCGAGCTCCGCGGTGGTGATGCCGGGGACCGCCGCGCGCACGAGCGCGTCGAGCACCTCGTGGACGATCGCGCAGGCCCGCGCGATGCCGGCGATGTCCTCCGCCGTGCGCAGGACGGGCCGCTCGCGCGCGCTCGCGTCCATCCGGTCCGCCGCCGGGGGCCTCAGGCCCCGAGCGCCTTCTTCGTCGCCGCGAGGATCCCCTCGGGCGTCCCGACCCCCTCGATCGACGTGAGGAGGTGGCGGGTCTCGTAGAAGCGCCGGAGCGGCTCGGTCTTCACCATGTACTCCTGGAGCCGCTTGCGGACCGTCTCCGGCTTGTCGTCCTCGCGCTGCACGAGGCCGGCGTCGTCCTTGTCGCAGTAGCCGTCGCGCTTCGGCGGGTTCTGGCTGACGTGGTAGACGGCGCCGCACCTCGGGCAGGAGCGCCGCCCGCTCATCCGCTCGACGAGGATCTCGTCCGGGACGTCGTAGGAGATGCAGCGGGTGATCGAGCGCCCCATCGAGTGGAGCAGCAGGTCGAGGTACTGCGCCTGCGCCGCGGTCCGGGGATAGCCGTCGAGGATGAAGCCCTTCGTGACGTCGGGGCGGGCGAGCCGGTCCTTCACCATCTCGTTGGTGATGTCGTCGGTGACGAGCCCGCCGGCGTCCATGATCGCCTGGACCTTCTTGCCGATCGGGGTCCCGCGGGCCTTGTGGTCCCGGAACATGTCCCCGGTGGAGACGTGGGGGACCTTGAGCTCGGAGGACAGGAGCTTCGCCTGCGTGCCCTTGCCCGCACCGGGCGGGCCCAGGAGGATCAGGATCATGGCGCTCTCCAGCGCGCGAGCCGCCGCGAGGCGGCCCGCCGCGTCACGCGTTCGCGACCTGGCCGGTCGGGACCCGCCGCCCACGGATGCGCGGGCCGCGCGGGCCGCTGAAGCCCTCGTAGTGGCGGGTGATGAGGTGGCCCTCGATCTGCTGCACGGTGTCGAGCGCCACGCCGACGACGATGAGGAGCGAGGTCCCGCCGAAGTAGAACTGGACGTTGAACTCGTTCGTGATGATCGTCGGCAGCACGCAGATCGCCGAGAGGTAGATCGCGCCGCCGAAGGTGATGCGCGAGAGGACGTGGTCGATGTAGTCGGCCGTCTTCTTGCCGGGGCGGATCCCGGGGATGTAGCCGCCGTACTTCTTGAGGTTGTCGGCCACGTCCACGGGGTTGAAGGTCACCGCCGTGTAGAAGTAGGCGAAGAAGACGATCATCACGACGTAGAGGACGTTGTAGATCCACGACCCCGGCCGGACCGCGTCGTTGATGCGGGCGAGGAACGGGAACCAGCCCGCGAGCGTCGCCGGGATGAGCAGCATCGAGGACGCGAAGATCGGCGGGATGACGCCCGCGGTGTTCACCTTGAGCGGCAGGTGCGTGGACTGGCCGCCGTAGAGCTTCCGGCCGACCACCCGCTTCGCGTACTGGACCGGGATGCGCCGCTGCCCGCGCTCGACGAAGACGATGAGCGCGATCACCACGATCATGATGGCGCCGAGGACCAGCATCCCGATCGGCTCCACCGAGGAGCCGGGGGCGCGCGAGGTGAGCCAGGTGTTGTAGGCGGCGGCGGGGGCGCGGGCGACGATGCCCGCGAAGATCACGAGCGAGATTCCGTTGCCGATCCCGCGCTCGGTGATCTGCTCGCCCATCCACATGATGAAGGCGGTGCCGGCCGCGAGGGAGAGCATCGTGATGAGCCGGAAGCTCCAGCCCGGCTCGGCGACCACGGTGAGCCCGCCCGCGTCGCGGAGCGACTCGAGGTAGGTCGCGATGCCGTAGCCCTGCAGCGCCGAGAGGAGGATGGTGCCGTAGCGCGTGTACTGGGTGATCTTGCGCCGGCCGATCTCCCCCTCCTTGTTCATCTTCTCGAGCGTCGGGACGACCACGGTGAGGAGCTGGAGGATGATGGACGCGGAGACGTACGGCATGATGCCGAGCGCGAAGATCGAGAGCTGCTCGAACGCGCCGCCGGAGAAGAAGTTGAGGAGCCCGAGCAGGTTCCCGGAGCTGACCACGCGCCGCATGACGAAGCGGTCCACGCCCGGCGTCGTGACGTAGATCCCGAGCCGGTAGACGGCGAGCATTCCGAGCGAGAACAGGAGCCGCTTCCGCAGCTCCGGGATCTTGAAGATGTTGAATGCCCCGCTCGCAGCCATCGCTCGCCCTTTCCGGCCGCGCCCCGGCGGGCGGGCCGCTCGCCCGCTACTTCGCCGCGGCCGCGCGCTTCGCGGCCTTCGCCTTCTCGTGCATCGTGGCCGGCGGCGGGATGAGCTCCACCTTGCCCCCGGCCTTCTCGATCGCGGCGCGAGCGCCGGCCGTGACCCGGTGGACCTTCACCGAGACCGCGCCCTTGAGCTCCGCGTTCCCGAGGATGACGATGCCGTCCTGGTTGCCGTTCACGAGCCCCGCCGCCTTGAGGGCGGCCGGGTCGACGACCCCCGAGAGCCCCTCGAGATCGGCGACCTGCACCTCCTCGAGCTCGCGGCGGTGGATGTTGTTGAACCCGAACTTCGGAAGGCGACGCTGGAGCGGCATCTGGCCGCCCTCGAAGCCCTCGAAGTGCTTGTTTCCGGAGCGGGCCTTCTGGCCCTTGCCGCCGCGGCCCGCGGTCTTGCCGAGGCCGGAGGCCTGGCCCCGGCCGACGCGGGTCTTCCGGCGGTTCGCGCCCTTGGGCGCCCTGAGGTTCGAAAGCGACATGAAAGGTCTCCTTTTACCACCGGGCTGCGCGGATCTCACGCGACGCCCGGCTGACGGGGGCTCAGGCCTTGGCCTTGGCCTTGCGAGCCTTGCGGCCGACGGGCGGGGGAGCGTCCACCCGCTTCCACTCGATGAGGTACGAAACCTTCCCGATCATCCCAAGCGTCTGGGGGGTGTCGGGGAGGATCTTCGTGGAGTCGCGCTTCTTGAGGCCGAGGCCCGCGACGATGACCCGGTGTTTCGCCGGGCAGCGGGAGAGCCCCTTGACGAGCTTCACTTCGATGGCAGCCATCTCGTTCTCTCCTACGCGCCCGAGTCGGTGATGTCGGCCACCTGCTTGCCGCGCAGCCGCGCCGCGTCCTCGACGGAGCGGAGCCGCTTGAGCCCGGCGACGGTGGCCTTGAGCACGTTGTGCGGGTTGCGCGAGCCCTGGCACTTCGTGAGCACATTGCGGACGCCCGCGGCCTCGAGGACCGCGCGGACCGCGCCGCCCGCGATGACGCCGGTGCCCTCTCCGGCCGGCTTCAGGAGCACCCGGCCCGAGCCGAAGTGCCCGAGCACCTCGTGCGGGATGGTCGTCCCGACGAGCGGGACCCGGAAGAGCGCCTTCTTCGCCTGGTCGCCGCCCTTGCGGATCGCCTCGGGGACCTCGTTGGCCTTCCCGAGGCCGACGCCGACGTGGCCGGCGCCGTCGCCGACCACGACGAGGGCCGAGAAGCTGAACCGGCGGCCGCCCTTCACGACCTTGGCGACGCGGTTGATGTGGACGACCTTGTCGTTCAGATCGAGGTCGTTCGCGTTGATGGGAGTGGCCATTCGTCTCTCCTAGAACTTGAGCCCGGCCTCGCGCGCCGCGGCGGCGACCGCCTGGACGCGGCCGTGGTAATCGAAGCCGTTGCGGTCGAACACGACCGCCTCGATGCCCTTCGCGATCGCGGCCTTCGCGAGCGCGACGCCGACCTTCTTCGCGGCGGCCGTCTTGTCGTCCTCGGCGAGGTCGCCCTTGAGCGCCTTCGAGGTCGTGCCGACCGACACGAGGGTCTTGCCCGTCGTGTCGTCCACGAGCTGGGCGTACATGTGCTTGAGGCTCTTGTAGACCGTGAGCCGCGGGCGCTCGTTGGTGCCGGAGAGCTTCCTGCGGATGCGGGCCTTGCGCTTCTCGCGCGGGGTCGTGTGCTTCGCCATGGTGTTCCTCCTTGCGGCGGCGGCCGTTCAGCCGCCGCATGAGCGGGCGTCTCCGGGCCGCTACGCGGCGCCGGTCTTGCCCTCCTTGCGACGGATGATCTCCTCCGCGTACTTGATCCCCTTGCCCTTGTAGGGCTCGGGCGGACGGAGCGCGCGGATCTTCGCGGCGGTGAGGCCGAGGAGGTGCTTGTCGACGCCCTTCACCGTGAGCTTCGTCTGCTTCGCGTCCACCTCGGCGGTGATGCCCTCGGGGAGCTTGAAGACGACCGGGTGCGAGAAGCCGAGCGTGAAGTGGATGTCCTTGCCCTTCACCTCGGCCTTGAAGCCGACGCCGTTGATCTCGAGGCCGCGGTCGTAGCCCTTCACGACACCGTCGACCGCGTTCTTCACGAGCGTGCGCGTCAGGCCGTGCAGGCCCTTCGAGAGCCGGGACTCGTCGGGCCGCGCGACGCGGACCTCGCCCTTCTCGACGACCACCGAGACCTGGGGATTGAACGGGAAGGACATCTTGCCCTTCGGCCCCTCGACCTTCACGAGGTGGCCGTCGACGGAGACCTTCACCTTCTCCGGGATCTTGACGGGCATTCTACCGACTCGAGACATGGGGAGGCTCCTACCAGACCGTGCAGATCAGCTCGCCGCCGACCTTCTGCTTGCGGGCCTCGCGATCCACCAGGACGCCCTTCGACGTCGAGATGATGGCGATGCCCATTCCGTTCAGCACCCGCGGGATCGAGTCGTTCGGGACGTACCGGCGCAGCCCGGGCTTCGAGACGCGCTTGATGTCGCCGATCGCGGGCTCGCGGTCGCCGCTGTACTTGAGGAGGATCGTGATCGCGCCCTGGACGCCGTCCTGATGGAGGACGAAGTCCTTGATGAAGCCCTCCTCCTTGAGGACCTCGGCGATCCGGATCTTGAGGCGCGACTTCGGGACGAGGCACTTCTCGTGCCGGGCCGAGGACGCGTTCCGGATGCGCGTCAGCATGTCGCCGATGGGATCGGTCATGGAATCTCTCCTACCAGCTCGACTTGATGACGCCGACGATCTCGCCCTGCAGCGCGCGCTTGCGGAAGCAGAGTCGGCACATCTGGAACTTGCGAAGGAACGCGCGCGGGCGGCCGCACAGCGGGCATCGGTTGTACTGGCGGACCGGGAACTTCAGTTTGCGCTTGGCCTGCGCCATCTTGGAAAGCTTCGCCATCGTCCTCTCCTCGTTACTGGCGGAACGGCATGCCGAGGTGGCGGAGGAGCGCTCGGCCTTCCTCGTCGTTCCGGGCGGTGGTCACCACCGTGATGTTGAGCCCTTTGATCTTCTCGACCCTGTCGTAGTTGATCTCCGGGAAGATGATCTGCTCGCGCACGCCGAGCGTGTAGTTGCCCTTCCCGTCGAACGCCTTGGGCGACACGCCCTTGAAGTCGCGGACGCGCGGGAGCGCGACGGAGACGAGCCGGTCGAAGAACTCGTACATCCGTTCGCCCCGAAGCGTGACCATCGCGCCGATGGACTGCCCCTGCCGGAGCTTGAAGTTCGCGATCGACTTCCGCGACTTCGTCACGACCGGCTTCTGGCCCGTGATGGAACCGAGCTGCTCGACCGAGGCGTCGATGATCTTGCCGTTGTTGATGGCCTCGCCGAGCCCCATGTTCACGACGATCTTGTCGAGCTTGGGAGCCTGCATCGGGTTCGCGAACCCGAGCGCCTTCATGAGCTCCACGCGGAGCTCCTTCTCGTACCGGATCTTGAGGCGGGCGGGCACCGCGGGCACGGCCGGAGCGGCCTCCTTGGCCTTCGGCTTCTCCGTGGCCGCCTCGGGGGCGCCGCCGTCCTTCTTCTTCTTTTCGGGCTTCTTCTCGTCCTGCGCCATCGTCTTCTCCTTGCCTTCGTCCGGCGCCAGCTCCTGCCGGACGATGCGTGGGTTTCGCTACTTCGCCGCCTTGCGCTTCTCGAGGCGGGCCTTCTCCTTGGCGCCGAGCTCGCGACCGATCGCCTCGCGGCGGGCGGGCGCTCCGTCCTGGCCCACCACCATGAGGTTCGAGATCGCGATCGTGCCCGACATCTCGACGATGCCGCCGTCCGGATTGGCCTGGCTGCGGCCCTTCTTGACGTGGCGCTTCACCGTCATGAGCTTCTCGACGCGGACCCGGCCCTTCTTCTCGAGGATCTCGAGCACCTTGCCGGTCTTGCCCTTCTCCTTGCCGGTGATGACCTGGACGGTGTCGCCCTTGCGGATGCGCGGCATGACTAGAGGACCTCCGGAGCGAGGCTGATGATCTTCATGAACTTGCGGGCGCGGAGCTCGCGAGCGACCGGCCCGAAGATGCGGGTGCCGATGGGCTCGTTGTCCTTGTTGATGAGGACGGCCGAGTTCCCGTCGAAGCGGATGTAGCTCCCGTCCGGCCGCTTCACCTCGCGGCTCGTACGGACGATCACCGCCCGGGCGACCTCGCCCTTCTTCACCTTGGCCTGCGGGATCGCCTCCTTCACGGAGACCACGATCACGTCACCGATCGACGCGTAGCGCCGGCGGGACCCGCCGAGCACCTTGATGCACTGGACCCGCTTCGCGCCGCTGTTGTCGGCGACGTCCAGGTTCGTCTGCATCTGGATCATGGCTAGGCCTCCGCCGCCTTCTCGAGGATCTCGGCGACGCGCCAGCGCTTGTCCTTGGACACCGGGCGCGTCTCGACCATCCGGACCCGGTCGCCGATCTTGCACTCCTGGTTCTCGTCGTGGGCCTTGTACTTCTCGGCCTTGGTCACGATCTTCCCGTACTGCCGGTCGGCGACGCGGCGCTCGACCCGGACGACCACCGTCTTGGTCATCTTGTTCGAGACCACCACGCCCACGCGAGACTTGCGGTTGCCGCGCTCCATGTCGCTACTCCTTCGCCTCGAGGTGGGGGGTCGAGGCCGCGGCGAGCTCCTTCTCTCGCGCCACGGTCAGGATCCGCGCGATCTCGCGCTTCGTCTTCGGGAGGTCCGCCGTCGAATCGAGCACGCCGGTCGAGTGCTTGTTGCGCAGCTCGAAGACCGTCTGTTCCAGCTCCGCCGCGCGCGTGCGCAGCTCCTTCGGGTCGAGCTCTCGCAGCTCCTTCACGGTCGCCATCGCTCGTCCTCCTACAGGGTCGCGCCGCGCTTCACGAGCTTCGTGGAGACGGGCAGCTTGTGGGCCGCGAGGTGGAACGCCTTCTTCGCGGACTCGTCGTCCACGCCGGCGAGCTCGTAGAGAACCCGCCCCGGCTTCACCACCGCGACGTAGTACTCGACGTTGCCCTTGCCGGTGCCCATGCGGGTTTCGGCGGGCTTCTTCGTGATGGGCTTGTCCGGGAACACCCGGATCCAGAGCTTCCCGCCGCGCTTCACGTACCGCGTGATCGCGACGCGGGCGGCCTCGATCTGACGCGCGGTGAGCCACCCGCACTCGGTCGCCTGGAGCCCGTACTCGCCCTGGTTGAGATCGGAGCCGCGGTACGCCTTCCCGCGCATCCGACCCTTCATCATCTTTCGGTACTTCGTTCGAGCCGGCTGCAGCATGTGCCTCTCCTCGTTCTTTGGGCCGGGCTACGACCGGGGGCCGGTCGCGGTCCGCGGCGCGCGGACGCCGGCCGACTGCGGCAGCACCTCGCCGCGCATGATCCAGACCTTGCAGCCGATCTTGCCGTAGGTCGTCTTCGCCTCGGCGAACCCGTAGTCGATGTCCGCGCGGAGCGTGTGAAGCGGGACGCGGCCCTCGCGGTACCACTCGTACCGGGCCATCTCGGCGCCGCCGAGGCGGCCGGAGCAGGCGACGCGGATGCCCTTCGCGCCGAACTTCTGCGCGGTCTGCACCGCCTTCTTCATCGCCCGCCGGAACGCGATGCGGCGCTCGAGCTGGGTCGTGATGTTCTCGGCGACGAGCTGGGCGTCGATCTCGGCCTTGCGGACCTCGACGACGTTCAGGAAGACCTCGTTCGCGGTGAGGGCCTGGAGGTCCTTCTTGATCGTCTCGATCCCCGCGCCGCGCTTGCCGATGACGATCCCGGGGCGCGCGGTATGGACGTTGATCTTGACCTTGCTGGCCGCCCGCTCGATCTCGATGCGGGAGATGCCGGCCTGGCCGAGCTTCGCCTTCACGAACTCGCGGAGCTTGATGTCCTCGTGCAGCCACTTCGCGTAGTTGCGCTCTTCGTACCACTTCGAGTCCCAGGAGCGGATGACCCCGAGCCGGAACCCGATCGGATGGACTTTCTGTCCCATGCGGTTTTCCTCTTTCCTTTCGGTCCGGGTGCCCTAGGCGACCCCGAGCTCCACGTAGACGTGGCTCGTCTTCTTCTCGACGCGGTACGCGCGACCCATCGCGCGCGGCATGAAGCGGCGCATCTTCGGCCCCTGGTCCACCATCAGCGTCTTGACGAACAGCGCGTCGACGTCGACGTGGCCGCCCTTCTGCTCCGCGTTCGCGACTGCGGAGCGGAGGAGCTTGGCGAGCGGCGCGGCCGCCGCCTGGGGTGTGAACTTGAGCAGCGCGAGCGCGTCGCCGACCTTCTGCCCGCGCACGTGGTCCGCCACGAGCCGCACCTTGCGCGGCGCGATGCGGAGGTAGTGCAGGGTGGCGTGCGGCCCGGCGACCGGCTTCGCCTTGCGGGCGGCCTTCGCCTTGCGCGCGGGAGCCTTCGCCTCGGCCCCGGGAGCCTGGGCCTCGGCCTTTGGCGCCGCGCTCTTCTCGGTGGTGGTCTTCTTCTTGTCCGCCATGGTTTCCTCGCTACCTCTTCGCCGGCGCCGGCGCCGACGAGGTCGCGACCTTCTTCTCGGCCGAGTGGCCGTGGAAGGTCCGCGTCGGGGCGAACTCGCCGAGCTTGTGGCCGACCATGTTCTCGGTCACGAACACCGGCACGAACTTCCGGCCGTTGTGCACCGCGAACGTGTGGCCGACGAAGTCCGGGAGGATCGTGCTCCGCCGCGACCAGGTCTTGATGACCGACTTCTTGTTGCCCTTGTTCGCGTCCTCCACCTTCTTGGTGAGGTGCTTGTCCGCGAACGGGCCCTTCTTGATCGAACGCGCCATGGGTCGCTCTCTCCGACGCTAGTGCGGGGTATTGCGCACGCCGGGCTTGCGCCGCGAGACGATGAACTTGTCCGTGCGGCGGTTGTTGCGGGTCTTGAGGCCCTTCGTCTTCTGACCCCACGGGCTCACCGGGTGCGGGTTGCCCTGCCCGGACTTGCCCTCGCCGCCGCCATGCGGGTGGTCGACGGGGTTCATGGCGAGACCGCGGACGGTGGGGCGGATGCCGCGCCACCGGCTCTTGCCGGCCTTGCCCGCGCGGATGGACGAGCTCTCGACGTTCGAGAGCTGGCCGACCGTGGCCTTGCAGTCCTCGAGGACCTGGCGGACCTCGCCGGACGGCATGCGGATCTGGGCGTAGCCACCCTCCTTCGCCATGAGCTGGCCGAAGGAGCCCGCCGAGCGGATCATCTTGCCGCCGGAGCCCGGCTGCGCCTCGACGTTGTGGATGATCGTGCCCTGCGGGATCGACCGGATCGGCAGTGCGTTGCCGGGCCGGATGTCGACCGTCTCGCCGGAGACGAGCGTGTCGCCCACCGCCACCCCGACCGGCGCGAGGATGTACCGCTTCTCGCCGTCGGCGTAGTGGAGGAGCGCGATCCGGGCGGTGCGGTTCGGGTCGTACTCGATCCCCGCGACCTTCGCCGGGACCCCGTCCTTGTCGCGCCGCCAGTCGATGATCCGGTACCGGCGCTTGTGGCCGCCGCCGATGTGCCGGGTGGTGATGTGCCCGTGGTTGTTGCGGCCGCCGGACCTCTTCACCGTCCGGGTCAGGCTCTTCTCGGGCTTCGTCTTGGTGACGTCGGCGAAGTCCGACACCGTCATGTGACGGCGGGCGGGGCTTGTGGGCCTGTATTCCTTGAGGGCCATGGTTCCTCCCGTCCCTTACGTCCCCTCGAAGAGGGCGATCGTCTCGCCCTCCTTCAAGGTCACGAAGGCCTTCTTCCAGTTCGGGCGCTGGCCGACGCTGCGGCCGACGCGCTTGTTCTTGCCCCGCGCGATCGCGGTGCGGACCGCGAGGACGTGGACGTTGAAGAGCTTCTCCACCGCCTGCTTCACCTGGATCTTGGTGGCGTCGCGGTGGACCTCGAATGCGAAGTGCCGCGCGAGCTCCCGCGCGCGCTCGTTCTTCTCGGTGATGAGCGGGCGCTTCACCACGTCCTGGATGAGGAGCGTCGTCATGACAGGGTGGCCTCCAGGTGCTTCGCGGTCTCGGCAGTCAGGACGAGGGCGTCGTGCCTGAGGATGTCGTAGACGTTGAGCCCCTCGACCGGCAGGAAGTCGGAGCCGTCGAGGTTGCGGACGCTCTTCGCGAGGGCCCGGTTCGCCGCCGCGTCGACGACGAGCGCCTTCCTCGCGCCGAGCTTGGCGAGCACCTTCGCGGCCGCGCCGGTCTTCGGCGCGCCCGGCTTCCACTCCTGGACGATGACGATCTTCTGGTCGCGGGCACGCTGCGACAGCGCAGCGCGGAGCGCGGCCTTCCGGACCTTCTTCGGCACGTCGTAGGAGTAGTCGCGGGGCTTCGGCCCCATCGCCTTGCCGCCGCCGACCCACTGCGACGCCCGGGTCGAGCCCTGGCGCGCACGGCCGGTGTGCTTCTGCTTCCACGGCTTCTTGCCGCCACCGGAGACGAGGGAGCGGTTCTTCACCGCGTGGGTGCCGGAGCGGTCGGAGGCGAGCTTCGCCTTCACCACCTCGTAGAAGAGGTGCTCGTTCACCTCGCCGGCGAAGACGGCGTCGGCGAGCTCCAGCTCGCCCACCTTCTTCTTCTCGAGATCGTAGACGTCGAACTTGGCCATGGTCGCCTCGGCTACTTGATCTCCACGTCCACGCCGGCCGAGAGGTCGAGCTTCATCAGCGCGTCGAGCGTCTGCGGCGTCGGCTCGAGGATGTCGAGAAGCCGCTTGTGCGTGCGGATCTCGAACTGCTCGCGCGACTTCTTGTCGACGTGCGGGCTGCGGAGAACGGTGAACTTGTTGATCCGGGTAGGCAGCGGAATGGGGCCGGCGACCTTCGCGCCGGTCCGCTTCGCCGTCTCCACGATCTCGCCGGCCGACTGATCGAGCAGCTTGTAGTCGTAGGCCTTGAGCCGGATCCGAATTTTCTGAGTCGCCATTGAGAAGCTTTCTATTCGTCACTCGGCGCTGCGCGGTGCCCCACCCCGCCCTCGTCCGCGAGGAGGGGCCCCGCCGTTCGCCGGAGGTATGACCTACTCGAGCACCTCGGCCACCACGCCCGCGCCCACGGTGCGCCCGCCCTCACGGATGGCGAAGCGCAGCTCCTTCTCCATCGCGATCGGGGTGATGAGCGTCACTTCCATGTTCGTGTTGTCGCCGGGCATCACCATCTCGATGCCCGCAGGCAGCTGCACCGACCCCGTCACGTCCGTCGTGCGGAAGTAGAACTGCGGCCGGTAACCGTTGAAGAACGGCGTGTGGCGGCCGCCCTCCTCCTTCGTGAGCACGTACACCTCCGCCTTGAACTTCGTGTGCGGGGTGATCGACCCGGGCTTCGCGAGCACCTGGCCGCGCTCGACCTCCTCGCGCTTGAGGCCGCGGAGGAGCGCGCCGATGTTGTCGCCCGCCTGCCCCTCGTCGAGGAGCTTGCGGAACATCTCGACGCCGGTCACGACGGTCTTGGTCGTCGGCTTGAGCCCGATGATCTCGACCTCTTCGCCGACCTTGATGATGCCGCGCTCGATGCGGCCGGTCGCGACGGTGCCGCGGCCGGAGATCGAGAACACGTCCTCGACCGGCATCAGGAACGGCTTGTCCGTGGCGCGCTTCGGCGTCGGGATGTAGCTGTCGACCGCGTCGAGGAGCCGCTGCAGCGACTGCTCGCCGAGGTCGCCCTTGTCGCCCTCGAGCGCCTTGAGCGCCGAACCCTTGACGATCGGGATCTCGGTGCCCGGAAACTTGTAGGCGGTGAGGAGCTCGCGAACCTCGAGCTCGACGAGCTCGAGCAGCTCCTTGTCGTCCACCATGTCGACCTTGTTCAGGTAGACCACGATGTACGGCACGCCGACCTGGCGGGCGAGGAGGATGTGCTCGCGCGTCTGCGGCATCGGGCCGTCGGCGGCGGAGACCACCAGGATCGCCCCGTCCATCTGGGCGGCGCCGGTGATCATGTTCTTCACGTAGTCCGCGTGACCCGGGCAGTCGACGTGCGCGTAGTGGCGCTTCTCCGTCGAGTACTCGACGTGGGCGGTCGCGATCGTGATGCCGCGCTCCCGCTCCTCCGGCGCCTTGTCGATCTGGTCGTACGCCATGAACTGCGCGAGCCCCTTCGACGCGCAGTACTTGGTGATCGCGGCGGTGAGGGTCGTCTTGCCGTGGTCGACGTGACCGATGGTGCCCACGTTGACGTGCGGCTTGTTGCGCTCGAACTTTTCCTTGCCCATGGTCGATCTCCCTTCGCTCTTGCTCGTGGTCGCTACTTGGTGCCGGTGGCGGCGCCCTTCGCCTTCGTGACGATGGTCTCCGCGATGCTGGTCGGAACCTGCGCGTAATGCGCGAACTGCATGGTGTAGGTGGCGCGGCCCTGGGTCTTCGACCGCAGATCGGTGGAGTAGCCGAACATCTCGGCCAGCGGCACCTGGGCCTCGATCATCTGGACGCCCGTCCGCGGGTTCATCGCCTGGATCTTGCCGCGGCGGCTGTTGAGGTCGCCGATGACGTCGCCCATGTAGTCGTCGGGCGTCACGACCTCGACCGCCATGATCGGCTCGAGGAGGACGGGGTGCGCCTTCGCGGCGCCGTCCTTGAAGCCGATCGAGCCGGCGATCTTGAACGCCATCTCGGACGAGTCGACGTCGTGATAGCTGCCGTCGAAGACCTCGACCTTGAGGTCGACCATCGGGTAGCCGGCGAGCACGCCGCCCGTCATGGCCTCCTCGATGCCCTTCTGGATGGGGTTGATGAACTCCCTCGGGATCGTGCCGCCGACCGTGGCGTTCTCGAACTCGAAGCCCTTCCCCGGCTCCTGCGGGATGAGGCGCAGCCAGCAGTGCCCGTACTGCCCGCGGCCGCCGGTCTGGCGGATGTACCGGCCCTCGGACTCGACCTGGCGCGTGATGGTCTCGCGGTAGGCGACCTGGGGCTTGCCGACGTTCGCCTCGACCTTGAACTCGCGGAACATGCGGTCCACGAGGATCTCGAGGTGGAGCTCGCCCATGCCGCCGATGATGGTCTGGCCGGTCTCCTCGTCGGTGCGGACCCGGAACGACGGGTCCTCCATCGCGAGCCGATTGAGGGCCATGCCCATCTTGTCCTGATCGGCCTTCGACTTCGGCTCGACCGCGACGTGGATCACGGGCTCCGGGAACTCCATCCGCTCGAGGACGACGGGCGCGTCCTCGGTGCAGAGGGTGTCGCCGGTGGTGGTCGCGCGCAGGCCGACGGCGGCGGCGATGTCGCCCGCGTAGACCTCCTTGATCTCCTCGCGCTTGTTCGCGTGCATCTGGAGGAGGCGGCCGATTCGCTCCTTCTTGTCCTTCGTCGCGTTCGTGACGTAGGAGCCGGCCTCGAGCATCCCCGAGTAGACGCGGAAGAAGGTGAGGTTCCCGACGAACGGGTCGTTCATGATCTTGAACGCCAGCGCCGCGAACGGCGCGTCGTCGGAGGCGGGGCGCGCGATCTCCTCGCCCTTCGGGTTCACGCCCTTGATCGGGGGGACGTCGAGGGGCCCCGGGAGAAAGTCGACCACCGCGTCCAGGATCTGCTGCACGCCCTTGTTCTTGAAGGCGGTCCCGCAGATCACCGGGAAGAAGCTCATCGCGAGGGTGCCCTTGCGGACGCCCGCGACCACCTCCTCGTTCGTGAGCGGGTGGCCGTCGAGGAACTTGTGCATGAGCACGTCGTCGAACTCGGCGACGGTCTCCTCGAGCTTGGACCGGTACTCCTTCGCCTGCTCGACGAGGTCCGCGGGGATCGCGATCTCCTGGTACTTCGCCCCCATCGTCTCGTCGTCGAAGGTGATCCCCTTCATCTTGATGAGGTCCACCATGCCCCGGTACTTGTCCTCGGCGCCGATGGGGATCTGGACGGGGAGGGGCCTCGCGCCGAGCTTCGCCTTGATGGTCTCGACCGAGTGGAAGAAGTCCGCGCCGACGCGGTCCATCTTGTTGATGAAGCAGATGCGGGGGACCTTGTACTTGTCCGCCTGCCGCCAGACCGTCTCGGACTGCGGCTGCACGCCCTGCACGGCGTCGAACACGGCGCAGGCGCCGTCGAGGACGCGGAGGGAGCGCTCGACCTCGATGGTGAAGTCGACGTGCCCGGGGGTGTCGATGATGTTCAGCCGGTGTTCGCGCCAGAACGCGGTGGTCGCGGCGGACGTGATGGTGATGCCGCGCTCGCGCTCCTGCTCCATCCAGTCCATGACGGTCGTGCCTTCATGGACCTCGCCGATCTTGTGGGTGACCCCGGTGTAGAAGAGGATCCGCTCGGTCGTGGTGGTCTTCCCGGCATCAATGTGGGCCATGATGCCGAAGTTCCGGTAGCGATCGAGTGGATTGTTGCGGGGCATCTTTTTCTCGTTCCGTCTCTCTCTTCGTGCGTGCGCGAGTCCGGGCCGCATCTCGCGGCGCCACCTTACTTACGACCGAGCTGTCAAAGAGCTCTTCGGGCCTTCCTGCTCTGCCCCGGGCCGGCTGAACCGGCCCCCGCTCTCTACTCGATCCTCCCGAGGGCCCGCAAGTGGGGGGCCCGCATCGCCACTACCAACGATAGTGCGCGAAGGCCTTGTTCGCCTCCGCCATCTTGTGCGTGTCCTCGCGCTTCTTCACCGCGTTCCCGCGGTTGTTCGCGGCGTCGATGATCTCGCCTGCGAGCTTCTCGACCATCGTCTTCTCGCCGCGACCCTTCGCGTAGTCGATGAGCCAGCGCATCGCGAGCGCGGTCCGGCGGTCCTGTCGGACCTCGACCGGGACCTGGTAGGTCGCGCCGCCGACCCGGCGGCTCTTCACCTCGACCATCGGCTTCACGTTGTCGAGGGCCTTCTTGAAGATCTTGAGCGGATCGTCCTTGAGCTTCTGCTCCACCTGATCGAACGCGCCGTAGATGATGCGCTCGCCGGTGGACTTCTTGCCCTTCCGCATCAGGTTGTTGACGAACTTCGCCACCACCCGGTCCTGGAACTTGGGATCGGGGAGGATCTTCCGCTTCTCGACTTCGCGACGACGAGGCATCTTCCGGTGTCCTTAGCTCGGGCGCTTGGCGCCGTACTTCGAGCGGCTCTGCTTGCGCCCCTGGACGCCGACTGCGTCGAGGGTGCCGCGAACGATGTGGTAGCGCACGCCCGGGAGGTCCTTCACGCGTCCGCCGCGGATGAGGACCACCGAGTGCTCCTGGAGGTTGTGCCCGACGCCGGGGATGTAGCTCGTCACCTCGAAGCCGTTGGTGAGACGGACGCGCGCGACCTTGCGAAGCGCCGAGTTCGGCTTCTTCGGCGTGGTCGTGTACACGCGCGTGCAGACGCCGCGCTTCTGCGGCGACTCCTTGAGCGCAGGCGCCTTCTTCTTGATCGCGAGCTTCTCGCGCCCGCTGCGCACCAGTTGGCTGATCGTCGGCATCGAACCTTTTCCCAACAAAAACGCCCCTGGGACTGCGGACGGGGCGAACGCGGAGACAACCGTCGTAAGGGCGGCGGATTATACGGACGCGCCCCCAGCTGTCAAGGCGAATCGCGAGGTTAAGCACCGAGGTCTTGGCGGCTTCGGCCGCCGGCCCGGGAGCCTCTCTTCAACTCCCGTTCGGCGACGGTCGAATACCACAAACCCGAGTTCCTCGCGCGTCCGCGCTCCAGGATTCGTCCCCCTCGGGGTCGCGTCAGATCCTCGCGAGGAGGTCCCGCACCGCAGCCGGGAGACCGAGCGCCTCGAGCTCCCGCTCGCCCGCGAGGCGGAGCCCCTTCCCCGCCGGGACCGCGCGGAGCTCGCACGCGAACGCGCGCAGCGTGAGCGCGCGGTGCGTGAGCGTGCGCTCGCACGTCGCGAGCTCGCCGCGCGCGCGCGCGACGAGGCCGTGGTCGCGGAGGAGCGCGGCCTCGAGCGTCCGCGCCGCGTCGCGCCCCGGCGCGAGCTCCGCGAGCGGCGGCGACCAGAGGCCGCCGAAGAGCCCCTGCGCGGGGCGGCGCGCGACGAGGAGCGCCCCGCGCCGCCGCACGATCGCGCACGCGAGCGCGAGCGGCCGGGGCGCCGGGCGCCGGCGCGGCCTCGGGAGCTCGCGCGCACGGCCCGCGGCCCGGGCCGCGCAGAGCGGCGCGACGGGGCAGCGGGCGCAGGCGGGCGCGCTCCGGCCGCAGATCGTCGCGCCGAGCTCCATGATCGCCTGGTTGAGGTCGCCGGGCCGATCCGGATCGACGAGCGCCCCCGCGAGCGACCAGAGCCGCGCGCGCGTGCGCGCGTGCGCGGGGTCGCCCGCGACGAGGAACAGGCGCGAGAGGACGCGCGCCACGTTCCCGTCCACCGCCGGCGCGGGGATCGCGAACGCGATCGACGCGACCGCGCCCGCCGTGTACGGGCCGAACCCCGGCAGCGCCCGGAGCGCGTCGAGCGACGCGGGCAGCCCGCCGTGGCGGCGGAGCGCCTCGCGCGCGGCGGCGTGGAGGTTCCGCGCGCGCGCGTAGTACCCGAGCCCGCTCCAGAGCACGAGGACCTCCTCCTCCGGCGCCGCCGCGAGCGCCGCGAGCGTCGGGCAGCGCGCGACCAGCTTGCGGTAGTACGGGAGCGCCGCCTGCACCCGGGTCTGCTGCAGGAGCGCCTCCGCGAGCCAGACGCGGTACGGATCCGCCGCGTGCTGCGGGAAGCGCCAGGGCAGCTCGCGCCGGTGGGCGTCGTACCAGGCGAGGAGCCGCCGGCGCAGCGCGGCGCGGCGCGCGGTGGGGATTGGCACGCCGGCTACTTCAGCCGGGCGTCGACCGCGTCCCACTTCACGTTCTTGAGGAACGCGTCGAGGTACTTCGCGCGCTCGGTCGCGAGGTAGTCGCGCATGAACGCGTGCTCCCAGCCGTCCATCACGAAGATCGGCTTGAAGCCGACCGGCACGTTGTCCTGGTGGAGCCCGATGAAGTGGTTCGAGAGCCACCCGTTGGACGGATCCTGGAAGGTCATGGCCCAGCCGATGCCCGGCATGGTCGCGACCGCGCGGAAGTCGGCGAGCCAGGTGTCGTACTTGCCGAAGGACGCCTCCACCGCCTTGCGGAAGTTGGAGCCCGCAGGCGGCTCGGCCTGGGCGCCGCCGGTGAGGTTCTCGAAGTAGTACTCGTGGTTCACCATCCCGCTGTACTCGAACCCGAGCCGGCGCGTGAGCTCCGCGTAGACCGGATCCGCGCCCGACGCCTTCCCGTCGTTGCAGAGCGCGAACAGCTTCTCCGTGAGCGCGTTCGTGCGCTTCACGTAGCCCTCGTACAGCTTGAGGTGCTCCTCGATCTGCTTGTCCGAGATGCCGGTCAGGCCCCGAACCTTCGAGTAGTCGCGCGGGCTGTACTTCTTCACGTCGGCCATGGAATCCCTCCGCGGGGCTGAACGGCCCCCGGCTGTTCAAGGTGCGTGCCCCCGGGACGTACTCACCTGGGGACGGAGCGTCAAGGCGCCGAACGGGGCCCCCGCGCGGGGCGGGGCATTCACGGAGGGGAAAGGTCCAGTTTCACTTGGACGTGGACGTGGACGTGGACGTGGACGTGGACGTGGACGTGGACGTGGACGTGGACGTGGACGTGGACGTGGACGTGGTCGTGGTCGAGGTGCGCCTTGCCTCCTCCGTGGGGAGCAATGCTAGCTTGCGGCGCGTGGCACGCAGAAGGTCAACGCTCCGCCGCGCCCTCCCCTGGTTCCTCGCGCTCGGGTGTGCCGCGGCGCTCGCCGCCGTCGGGGTCGCGGGCCTCTGGCGCTCGCTCCCGGACCCGGCGCCCCTCGCCCGCGAGACGCCCCGGACCACCGCCCTCATCGAGCAGCGGCGGACCGAGGCGAAGGAGAGGCACCGGCCGTTCCGGCCGCGCCAGACCTGGGTTCGCGTCGAGGCGATCTCGCCGCGGCTCGTCGAGGCGGTGATCGTCTCGGAGGACGCGAACTTCTTCGGTCACGACGGCATCGACTGGGCGGCGGTGCGCGCCGCGGCGGACCACGACCTGAAGGTGCGCCGGTTCGCCCGCGGCGCCTCGACCATCACGCAGCAGCTCGCGAAGAACCTCTGGCTCGGCACGCACAAGAGCCTGTGGCGCAAGGCGCAGGAGGCCGTGCTCGCGGCCAAGCTCGAGCGCGCGCTCTCGAAGCGGCGCATCCTCGCGATCTACCTGAACGTCGTCGAGCTCGGGGACGGGGTGTTCGGCGCCGAGGCGGGGGCCCGCCAGCGGTTCGGCGTGGGCGCCGCGGACCTCTCGACGGCGCAGGCGGTGGTGCTCGCGTCCATGCTGCCGGCCCCGCGCCGGGCGGACCTCGCCCGCCCCTCGGCTTGGCTCCGGGACCGCTCGCGGCGGCTCCTCGACCGCCTCCGTGACGCGGGCCGGATCTCGATCGAGGAGCACCTCGCCGCGAGCGCGGCGCTCGACCGGATCCTCGCGGGCCCGGCGCCGGCGGACGACCGGGAGGAGCCGCCGCCCGACGAGGACGCGCCGGGCGAGCCGACCCCGACCCCCCCGACCGAGCCCTCGACCGCGGCTCGGGCCGAGGGGGACCCGCCCGCCGCGCCCGTCCCCGCGGTCAGCCGCGGCGAGCCCTGAACCACTCGAGCGTGCGCGCGAGCCCTTCGGCGAGCGCGACCTCGGGGCGCCACCCGATGACCTTCGCAGCGGCGGAGGCGTCGATGCAGGACCGGCGCTGCTCGCCGAGCCGCCCCGGCGCGTGCTCCGGCGGCCGCTCGACGCCGGCCGCGCGCGCGAGGTGCGCATGGATCTGCACCACGTCCGTCTCGATCCCGGTGCCGACGTTGAGCGCGCCGTCGAAGCGCTTCTCGGCCGCGAGGAGGTTCGCGCGCGCGACGTCGCCGGCGAACACGTAGTCACGGGTCTGCTTCCCGTCGCCGTAGATCGTGCAGGGCTTCCGGTCGAGGAGCCGCCCGCAGAAGATCGCCACCACCCCGGCCTCGCCGTGGGGATCCTGGCGCGGGCCGTAGACGTTCGCGTACCGCAGCGACGTCGAGGGGATCCCGAAGTTCGCGCGGTACACGCCGAGGTAGAGCTCGGACGAGGCCTTCGCGGCGCCGTAGTGCGACACGGGCCGCTGCGGGTGCGACTCGGGGGTCGGGATCACCTCGGTGTCGCCGTAGGTCGCGCCGCCGGACGACGCGAAGAGGACGTGCTCGACCGAGCCCGCCGCCACCGCCGCCTGCATGAGGTTGAGGAGCCCGCCGACGTTCACGTCCGCGTCGTGGCGGGGATCCGCCATCGAGCGGCGGACGTCGATCTGCGCCGCCTGATGGCAGAGGACCTGGGGCCGCTCCTTCGCGACGACCTCGTGCGCGGCGGCGCTCCGGACGTCCACCGGGTAGAAGCGCGCGCCCGCGGGGACGTTCTCGCGCTTTCCCGTGGAGAGGTCGTCGAGGATCGCGACGTCCCAGCCCGCCTGCAGGAAGAGGTCGGCGATCGTCGAGCCGATGAATCCGGCGCCGCCGGTGATGAGGATCCGCTTCGCCACGTCGCCTCCGAGGTACGTTCGCTAGATCCGCTCGCGAAACCAGGCGATCGTCCGGCGCATCCCGTCGTCGAAGCCGACCTTCGGCTCCCACCCGAGCACCTCCTTCGCGCGGGCGATGTCGGGGCGGCGGACCTTCGGATCGTCCTCCGGGAGCGGCTTCGAGACGACGGGAACGCTCGATCCCACGAGCCGCTGGACCGCCTCGGCGAACTGCCGGATCGAGAGCTCCTGCGGATTGCCGATGTTCACGGGATCGGAATAGCCGGACCGGAGCAGCCGCCAGATGCCCTCGACGTTGTCGTCGACGTAGCAGAAGGAGCGGGTCTGCGAGCCGTCGCCGAACATCGTGATCGGCTCGCCGCGCAGCGCCTGGGCGACGAAGGCCGGGACCACCCGCCCGTCGTCGAGCCGCATCCGGGGGCCGTAGGTGTTGAAGATGCGCGCGATCCGGACGTCCACGCGCTCGTACCGCCGGTAGGCCATGGTGATGGCCTCGGCGAAGCGCTTCGCCTCGTCGTAGACCGCCCGCGGGCCGATGGGGTTCACGTTGCCCCAGTACGACTCGCGCTGCGGGTGCTCGAGCGGATCGCCGTACACCTCGCTGGTGGACGAGAGCAGGAACGGCGCGCCGGCGCGCTTCGCGAGGCGCAGCGCGTTCTCGACGCCGATCGAGCCGACGTGGAGCGTCTCGAACGGGTGCTCGAGGTAGTCGATGGGCGAGGCCGGCGACGCGAAGTCGAGCACCGCGTGGATCGCCCCGGGGAGCTCGAGCGGCGCGCAGATGTCCGCCTGGACGAAGTCGAAGCGGGGCTCGGACTTCAGATGGTCGAGGTTCCGCAGCGTCCCGGTGATGAGGTTGTCGACGCCGGTGACGCGCCACCCCTCCGCGAGAAAGCGGTCCACGAGGTGGCTGCCGATGAATCCGGCCGCGCCGAGGATGACGGCTCGCTGTGTGGTCATGTTTGCCGAGGGAATCTACTTCTTCGACCCGAGGTCATCTAGCGAAAGCTGGCCGGGCAGGTTTCCTCGATAATGATCGAGGACCATGTCGATGCCCTGGCGGATGTATTCCGCGACCGGGACGCGCGTCCGGTCGTGCAGGAGCTTGAGTCGCTCGCTCTGCTCGGGGGTGATGTAGACGGTGGTGGAGATCTTCTTCCGGGCCATGTGGCTTCCCGAACGAAGCTAGGTGAGGGGTCGTATATAGTCAAATATCGCCACGCGCGTCCTTGAGCGGCCCGGAGGGGGGCGGCTACAATCCGACGCCCCGCCCGGAGAACCTCATGCGCCGACTCCTGCCCCTCCTCGCCGGCTTCGCGGCGGTCTCCTGCGCGACCGCGCCCAAGCCCGCGAAGGACGCGGCGGCGCTCGCCGCCGAGGTCCGCACGCCCCCCGGCTTCGAGAAGGTGCCGAACGAGATCCTGACCGAGTACGACCTGACGCACGACGGCAAGCCGGACGTCTGGAAGTACTCGCTGAAGGACGCGGCCGGGAAGGAGACCCTGCTCCGCAAGGAGAAGGACCTGAACGGCGACGGGAAGATCGACACCTGGGAGAAGTACGCGCCGGACGGCGCGCTCGTGCGCGTCGTCTACGATCTCGACTTCGACGGCAAGCCGGACGTCACGCTCTATTACGAGAAGGACCAGCTCGTGAAGAAGGAGCTGGCGTTCGGCTTCGACGGCGTCCCGCGCACCACCTACTTCTACGAGAAGGGCAAGCTCGTCCGGAAGGAGCGGGACACGAACGGCGACGGCCAGGTCGACGTCTGGGAGTACTGGGAGAACGGCGAGATCGACCGGATCGGCTACGACACCGACGGCGACGGCCAGGTCGATCGCTGGGAGGCGCGCAAGGGTCCGGGCGGCGCGGAGCCGGCGGCGGCGCCGGCCCAGGCCGCGACGCCCGCTCCCTCCCCCGCCGCCGCGCCCGCTCAGAAGTAGGCGGCGGCGCCGAGCGAGACCTCGAGCTCGGGCGTCCCGCCCGCGCCCCGGACCGCGCAGCGCAGGGCGAGCGACAGGTCGCGCGCCACGAACCACTCGAGTCCGAGCCCCGCGCCGAGCGCGAGGGCGCCCGTGACGCCGTCCGGGCCCGCCCACCGCCGCCAGCCGAGCTCGAGCGACACCTGGGGGCGCAGCGGCTCCGGGGCGAGGGAGAGCCGGACGCCGGCGGTCCCGGTCCACGCGTCGCCGGCCGAGGCGCGTCCATCGGTCCGCGCTCCGGCCCCGAAGGCGACGCGCGCGACGCCCTCGAGGTCGCCGTCGAGCCAGGTCGTGGCGACCAGGGCGAGGCCGCCCATGACCCCCTCGCCCGCGCGGAACGGCGTGGAGATCCCCGATTCCAGGGCGATCGAGCGGTTCGAGAGCTGCGCGGCCGCGGGCGAGGCGGCGGCGAGCGCGAGGGCGGCGGCGGCGATCCGGTGGAGGGTCATGCGGCACGACCGGAGCAAGAAGCGGGCGCATGAAGATCTTCCTCATCGCCATCACCCTCCCCTTCCTCCTATGCGCCTGTGCCGGTCCGGCCCGCGTTCACCCGCGCGCCGCCGAGGAGGTGGCGCGAGGCTGGTCGTGGCTCGAGACGGGCGACGCGGAGCGCGCGGAGGTCGCGTTCGAGCACGCGCTCGCGTTCCGGCCCGATCTGCCGGAGGGGCTGAACGGCCTCGGCGTCGTGGCGCGCACGCGCGGCGACCTCCCTCGGGCCCGGGCCTGCTTCGAGCGCGCGGTGCGCGTCGCGCCGGCGTTCGCGGAGGGGCACGCGAACCTCGGCGAGACCCTGCTGTCGATGGAGCGCCCCGACGCGGCCGAGGCGGAGCTCCGCGCCGCGCTCGGGATCGACCCCGACCTCGGCGACGCGCGGCAGAACCTCGCGCGCGCGCTCGTGGCGCGCGGGGTCGCCTCCCCCGAGGCGCGCCGCGCGTCGTGGGCGCGGGCGCGGCGGGAGCTGCTCCACCTGCTCGAGGGCGATCCGGGCCGCGCGGCGGCCCACCACGACCTCGCCTTCCTCGACTACGCGGACGGGCGCTGGGTCGCGGCCGAGCGCGGGTACCGGCGCGCCGCGGAGCTCGCGCCCACCTCGCACGAGGCCTGGCACGGGCTCTGCGTCTCGCTGGTGCGGCTCGGGCGCTGTGCGGAGGGCGCGCGCGCCTGCGAGCGGTGCCTCGCGCTCGCCCCCGGGTCCGCGGCCTGCCAGAAGAGCCTGCGCGGCGCGCGGGCGTGCGAGTGAGAAAAAAAGCAACGCGCCGCCGGAATCTCCCGGCGGCGCGTCGTGCCCATCTCTCGAGCTCTTCTTAGTTCTTCGCGAGGAGCTTCTTGCCGTACGCGAAGCCGCGATCGAACGCCTTCATGTTGAGGTCGATCGTGGTCGGCGGGACGGAGTCCGCCACCGACTCCTTGGCGGCCTTCTCCCCGATGACCCCGGTGATGGCGGTGAAGAAGCCGACCATCACGATGTTGAGGACCATCTTCCGGCCGAGCTCCTCGGCGATTCGCGTCGCCGGGACGGCGTACACCTTCACCGTCGGCGGGAGCCCCTCCGGCTTCACGAGATCCTCCTCGATGAGGAGGATGCCGTCCTTGCGGAGCTCGGGGGAGAACTTCTTGAACGCGTCCTGCGACATCGCGACCATGATGTGCGGGTTGTGGACGTACGGGTACAGGATGGGGTCCTTGTCGACCACCACCTGCGCGCTGCACGCCGAGCCGCGCGCCTCCGGCCCGAACGCCTGCGTGAGGCAGGAGTGCTTGCCGTCGAACAGCGCCGCGGCCTTCCCGATGATGATGCCGCCGAGGATGACGCCCTGGCCGCCGAGGCCGCCGACCTTGATCTCCGTGGGACCCATATTCGTGGTCTCCTTCGTGCTTAGGCGCGCGGCGACATCTTGCCGGGCTGCTTGTAGGGAACGTACTTCGACCCGAGCGCCTCGGTCATGCGCTTCTCCATCGACTCCTCGAGCGTGGGGCGCTCGGCGTCGACGAACTTCCCCACGATGATCTCCTCGCGGTAGTCGAGACCGACCTCGGCCGGGTTCGCGCCGTTCTTCACGACGCTCTTCTCCTGGTAGAACTTCATCTCCTCGAGCCCCTCCCCGAGCCGGTTGCGGCGGAGGTACAGCGTGGGGCACGGCGCGATGATCTCGATGAAGCGGAACCCCTTCCTGTTGAGGGCCTCGCCCATCGTCTTCGCGAGCTGCTTCACGTGGTAGGTGGTCCAGCGCGCGACGAACGAAGCGCCCGCCGCGGCGACGATGCCGGGGAGGTTGAACGTCTGCTCGTAGGCGCCGTACGGCGTGGTGGAGGCGATCGCCGGGTACGGCGTCGTCGGGGTCACCTGGCCGCCCGTCATGCCGTACGTGAAGTTGTTCACGCAGACGACGAGGAGGTCGGCGTTGCGGCGGGCCGCGTGGAAGAGGTGGTTGCCGCCGATGGCGGAGAGATCGCCGTCGCCGGAGTAGACCACCACCTTCAGCTCGGGGTTCGCGAGCTTGAGGCCGGTCGCGAACGGGATCGCGCGGCCGTGGGTGGTGTGGAACGAGTCGAGGTCCATGTACCCCGCCACGCGGCCGGTGCAGCCGATGCCGGAGACGATCGCGACCTTGTCGAGGTCGAAGCCGGAGCCGTCGAGGGCGCGCGCGAAGCAGTTCACCGTCGTGCCGATGCCGCAGCCCGGGCACCAGATGGACGGCATGCGCTCCGTGCGCAGGTACTTGTCGACCGGATTCTCACGGACGGTGGTCATCGAACCGCCTCCTGGATCTTCTTGAGGATTTCGCTGGGGTCGTGGACGGTCCCGCCGACGTGCGGGACCGGGATCGTGCGGCAGCGGCCGGCCGCGAGACGCTCGACCTCGAGCACCATCTGCCCGAGGTTCAGCTCCGGGACGACGAACGCCTTCACCTTCTTCGAGAGCTCGATGATCTGCTTCTCGGGGAAGGGCCACGCCGTGATGAGGCGGAACGACCCGACGCGGATGCCCTGGTCCTTCGCCTGCTGGATCGCCTTCTGCGCGACGCGGGAGGTGATGCCGTACGAGACGACCACCACCTCGGCGTTGTCGAGGTCCGACGCCTCGAAGCGGACGATCTTGTCGACGTTCTTCAGGATCTTGTCGAAGAGGCGCACCTGCATCTTCTCGTGCGCCGGGATCGTCATGGCAGGATAGCCGCGATCGTCGTGGGTCAGGCCCGTGACGTGGATCCGGTACCCGTCGCCCGCCTTCACCATCTCCGGAACGAGCGAGCCCGGGGGGCACTCGAACGGCTTGTACTCGCGCGGCTTCTTCGAGGTCCAGCGGCGCTCGGTGACCTTGATCTTGTCGGCCGGCGGAATGACCACCTTCTCCGTCATGTGGCCGACGACCTCGTCGAGCATCACGATGACCGGGACGCGGTACTCCTCCGCCATGTTGAACGCCTCGACCGTGAGGTCGAACGACTCCTGCGGGGAGTTCGGGCAGACGGTGATGAGGCGGTAGTCGCCGTGCGAGCCGAACCGCGCCTGCATCATGTCGCCCTGCGCCGGCTGCGTCGGGAGGCCGGTGGACGGGCCGGCGCGCTGCACGTTCACGAAGACGCAGGGCGTCTCGGTGATCGCCGCGAGGCCGATGTGCTCCATCATGAGCGAGAAGCCCGGGCCCGAGGTGACGGTGATCGTCTTCGCGCCGCCCCAGGTCGCGCCCTGGAGCGCGATGGACGCGGCGAGCTCGTCCTCGAACTGCTGGAAGCGCCCGCCGCACTGCGGGAAGCGCTGCGAGAGCCGCTCGACGACCTCGGTCGACGGCGTGATGGGGTAGCCCGAGGCGAAGCGGCAGCCGGCGGCGATGGCGCCCTCGCTGCAGGCGTGGTCGCCGTCGAGGTAGTGGCTGCCGGTGAGAACTCCGGTGGATTCGGCGTTCGACATGAGTGGTGTCCTCGTTCCTTAGGCCGCGTTGTCGAGCTTCTCGCGGTAACCGAAGATCGCGAAGTCGGGGCAGATGAGGCCGCACATGTCGCAGCCGTTGCAGACCTCGGGCTTGGCGAAGAACGGCGGGTGGTAGCCCTTCGCGTTGTAGCCCTTGTCGAGCTCGAGCGCGCCGAGCGGGCAGAACTCGACACAGAATCCGCAGCCCTTGCACTGTTCGTGCTTGATCACGACGACGCCAAGGAAGTTCTTCGGCTTCTTCGGCGCGACGGGAGTCTTCTGATCCGTCATCGATGGCTCCTCGGGGAGCGCGGCCGGAATTGACCGGGCTCGAGAGAGAGCGTGTCACTACACCCTTCGCGCCTTGCGGTATCTAGATCCAGATCAAGCGAGCCGAGTTTTTTGCCCGGAACTATTGGCGATTTCATCGACCCGAGCAATCGACGATTCGTCGAGTCAACGCGTCGATCTTCCGTGCACCACGCGTCGGGAAGGCGCCGCCAGCGCCGCGGTGCGGTGCGAACCCCCTGAAAACACGAAGCCCCCTCCCGGGTACCGGGAGAGGGCTTCACGCCGAACCGATCTTCATCAGCGGAAAGCGGGCCGGCCCCTTCCCTCAACCAATCTGCCAGGTGTCCGCGCCGGCGAGGAGCTTCTTCAGATCGGCGTCCGGCTTCGCCGCCTTCTGCTTGCCGATGATCTCCCAGGTGATCTCGTCGGCGCTCGGCTTGCGGACGTCGCGGAAGATCCCGATCGGCGTCGGGAACCCCGCCTTCTCGGCGAGGTTCGCGAGCATGAACGCCATCGTCGGATCGGCGCGCTTCGCGTCGTGGACGAGGATGTCACCCTCGGTCACGCCGTCCTGGCCGACCGTCACGACCTCGAGCTCCGCGGTCTTCGGGTTGAAGCGGATGCCCTTCTTCATGTCCTTGCCGAAGAGGAGCGGCTTGCCGTGCTCCATCTTGAGCTGCATGTCCGCCTTCACCGCCTTGTCGGTCAGGAAGGTGTACGCGCCGTCGTTGAACACCGGGCAGTTCTGGAAGATCTCGACCAGGACGCTGCCCTTGTGCTCCGCGGCCGCCTGGATGATGCCGCCCATGTGCGCGCCCTCGACGTCGACGGTGCGCGCGACGAACGTCGCGCCGGAGCCGAGCGCGAGCGCGGGCGGGTTGAACGGGTAGTCCGGCGAGCCGTGCGGCGTCGTCTTCGTCTTCTTGTAGAGCTCGGAGGTCGGGGAGACCTGGCCCTTCGTGAGCCCGTAGATGCGGTTGTTGAACAGCAGGATCTTGAGATCGAGGTTGCGCCGCATCGCGTGGATGAAGTGGTTGCCGCCGATGGCGAGCGCGTCGCCGTCGCCGGTGACGACCCACACCATCAGCTCGGGCCGGGCGATCTTGATGCCCGTCGCGAAGGACGGGGCGCGCCCGTGCAGCGTGTGCATCCCGTAGTTGTTCATGTAGTACGGGAAGCGCGACGAGCAGCCGATGCCGGAGACGAAGACGATGTTCTCGCGCTTCACCCCGACGGCCGGCATCGCCTTCTGCACCTGGTTGATGATCGAGAAGTCGCCGCAGCCGGGGCACCAGCGCGGATCGATGCCCGATTCGAAGTCCTTCTTCGTGTAGACCGGCAGGGCCGTGGTCTCGTTCGTGCTCATGGTCGTGGTCCTTTCCGGTGCTAGAGCAGCTCGACCGTCTTCGCGGCGAGCTCGGAGATCTTGAGGGGCTTGCCGTTGATCCGGTTGAACTGCAGCGGATCGACGCCGGGGAACGTCGACCGGAGGTAGGTGGCGAGCTGCCCGTCGTTCACCTCGGGCACGAGCACCTTCTTGAAGCCCTTCAGCACGTCGCCGAGGTTCTTCGGGAGGGGGTTCAGCCAGCGCAGGTGGACGTGCCCCACCTTCTTGCCCTGGTTCACGACCTCCTCGGCCGCGCCGCGCACGGCGCCGAAGGTGCCGCCCCACGACAGGAGGAGGACGTCGCCCGTCTTCTGGCCGAACACCTCCGCGTCCGCGACGTCCTCGACGACGTTCCGAACCTTCTGCGCGCGGGTCTTCACCATCCGCTCGTGGTTCATGCCGTCGTAGGACACCATGCCCGTCATGGAGTCCTTCTCGAGGCCACCGATGCGGTGCTCGAGGCCGGGCGTGCCCGGGACCGCCCACGGACGGATGAGCTTGTCGTCGCGCAGGTACGGCATGTACTGGCCCTGGTAGTTGGGCGTGGTCTGGTACTTCGGCTCGACCTTGGGGAGGTCCTTCGGATCCGGGATCCGGAACGGCTCGGAGCCGTTCGCGAGGTACCCGTCGGTGAGGAGGATGACGGGGGTCATCCACTTCACCGCGACCTTCATCGCCTCCATCGCCGCGTAGAAGCAGTCCACCGGGCTCTGCGCCGCGATCACCGGCAGCGGCGACTCGCCGTGGCGCCCGTAGAGCGCCATGAGGAGGTCGGCCTGCTCGGTCTTGGTCGGCATGCCCGTCGAAGGGCCGCCGCGCTGCACGTTCACGACCACGAGCGGCAGCTCGGCGATGACGGCGAGGCCGAGCATCTCCGTCTTGAGCGCGAGGCCGGGGCCGGAGGTGGTGGTGACGCCGAGCGAGCCCGCGAAGGAGGCGCCGATCGCCGAGCCGATGCCGGCGATCTCGTCCTCCGCCTGGAACGTCACGACGCCGTGCTCCTTGAAGTACGCCATCTCCTGCAAGATCTCGGTCGCCGGCGTGATCGGGTAGCTGCCGAGGAAGACCTGGCGGCCGGTGGTGCGCGCGACGACGGCGAAGCCGAGGGCGGTGGCGAAGTTGCCGGTCACGTTCCGGTAGGTGCCCGGCGCGAGCTTCGAGGCCGGGACCTCGTACCGCTGGAAGAAGGCCTCGGAGGTCTCGCCGAAGGCGTGGCCCGCCTTGAAGACCTTCTGGTTCGCGGCCGCGAGCTCCGGCTTCTTCGCGAACTTCTTCGAGATCGACTCGAGCTGCGGCTCGACGGGCCGGCTGTAGAGCCAGAACATGAGGCCGAGCGCGAAGTAGTTCTTGCAGCGCGCGACGTCCTTGTTCGACAGGCCCGAGCCCGCGAGCGCGGTCTCGGTGAGCTTGTTCATGTCGACGCGGAAGATCTTGTAGCTCGCCTTCAGCGCGGCGTCCTCGAGCGGGTCCGACTTGTAGCCGGCCTTCTCGAGGTTCGACTCGGTGAACGCGCCGCCGTTGACGATGAGCATCCCGCCCGCCTTGAGGTCGGGGAGGTTCGTCTTGAGCGCGGCGGGGTTCATCGCGACGAGCACGTCCGGCGCGTCACCGGGCGTGTGGATCTCGCGCGATCCGAAGTTCACCTGGTACCCGGAGACGCCCGCGAGGGAGCCGGCCGGGGCGCGGATCTCGGCGGGGTAGTCGGGGAAGGTCGCGAAGTCCTTGCCCGCGATCGCGTTCGCCTTCGTGAACTCGGTGCCGGTGAGCTGCATGCCGTCGCCCGAGTCGCCGACGAAGCGGATCGTGACGGTCTCGACCTCGACCTTGGTCTTGGTGGCCGTTGCTGTGGTGGACATGTCGCCCTGGGTCTCCTGGTGGGGGTGCGGTGGGGGAGAGCCGATCCCCCGGGGAAGGGGCCTGCTGTATGCCCGATCACCCGCCGGAAGTCAAGGCACGCATGCACTCCAAGTGCTCGTGATGATTGAGGTATCGCGGACCAGCCCCGTTCCAGATGACGTCCCGATAGGGTCGCGCATGCCTGGTTCGCGAGCACGCCGATCACCTCCGCTGGGTGCGGTTCTTGGCCTGGATCACGTGGGGTGCCGCGGGGTTGGAGCGCGCGCCGACGTCAGCGCGCGCGGTCGACAGGGAAGATCTTCCCCGGGTTCAGGATCCCGAGGGGATCGAACACCGCCTTGAGCCGGCGCTGGAGCGCGACGACCTCCCGGCCCTGCTCGTACTCGAGGAAGTCCCGCTTGGCGAGCCCGACGCCGTGCTCGCCGGTGATGGTGCCGCCGAGGTCCACCGCCGCGCGCAGGATCTCCGCGACCGCCCTGTCCACCCGCGGGCGCTCGTCCTCGCGATCGAAGAGGACGTTGCAGTGGAGGTTCCCGTCGCCCGCGTGGCCGTAGGTCGCGACCGCGAGCCCGTGGCGCGCCCCGATCTCCTTCGCGCGGGCGATCATCTCGGGGATGCGCGAGCGCGGGACGGCGACGTCCTCGGAGAGCTTGAGCGGGTGGAGCGTCTTGAGGTTCACCGACAGGTACCGGCGCGCCTCCCACACCTCGCGTCGCTGGGCCTCGCTCTGCGCGACGATCGCCTCCCCCGCCGCGTCCTCGGCGGCGAGCTCCACGACGCGCGCGAGCTCGGCGAAGACGGCGTCCTCCTCGTTGCCGTCCGTCTCCACGAGGAGCGCCGCGCGCGCCGCGGGGGGGAAGCGGTACGCGGAGGTCTTCGCCGCAGCCGCGAGCGCGACGTCGTCCATGAGCTCGAGGCAGCGGGGCAGGCTTCCTGCCGTGAGCACCCGGGTCACCGCCCGCGCCGCTGCCTCCACGGACGGGAACGGCACGAGCGCGGTCGCGACGTGGCGCGGCCGGGGCAGGAGCTTCAGCGTCAGCTCCGTCACGATCCCGAGCGTCCCCTCGCTCCCCACGAAGAGCGCGGTGAGGTCGTAGCCCGCGACCCCTTTGATGGAGCGGTGCCCGAGCTTCAGGATCTCGCCGGTCGGGATCACCGCGGTGAGCCCGAGCACGTAGTCGCGCGTCACGCCGTACTTCACCGCCCGCGGGCCGCCGGCGTTCTCCGCGACGTTGCCGCCGAGGGTGCACAGCTCGAGCGAGTTCGGATCGGGCGGGTAGAAGAGCCCGTGGCGCTCGACCTCCGCGTGGAGCGTGGCGAGGATCACCCCGGGCTCGACCCGCGCGACGAGGTCGCCCGGGCTCACCTCCAGGATCCGGCTCATCCGCTCGGTCGAGACCGCGATCCCGCCCTCGACCGCGAGGCTCCCGCCGGACTTGCCGCTCCGCGCCGCGACGGGCACGACCGGCACGCGGTGGCGGCTCGCGATCGCGAAGACGGTCCGGACGTCCTCTGACGACTCGACGAGGACGACCGCGTCGGGCGGGTACGTCCCGAGATCCGACTCGTCGCGGCCATACGCCTCGAGCCGGTCCCGGTCCCCCTCGACGAGCCGGCCCGGGAAGGCGGCGCGCAGGTCGGGGAGCGCGGCGCCGGCGCGGCTCACCCGTGCACCTCGAGGTTCGCGCCGGTGATCGCGAAGGGCGCGTCGAGGGCCGCGAAGAGGACCACCCGCGCCACGTCCTCCGGCCCCATGTCGGGCCGGAACGGGGTCTTCGCGAGCATCCCGGTGTCGACGCTCCCGGGCGACACGCCCACGCAGGCGATCCCGTGCGGCCGGAGCTCCTCCGCGAGGGACTTCGTGAGCCCGACGAGCCCCCACTTCGAGGCGTTGTACGCGCTCGCCTCCGGCGTCCCGAGCGTGCCGGAGATGGAGGTCACCTGGACGATGCGGCCGCGGCGGCGCGCCTTCATCCCCGGCAGGACGGCGCGCGCCACGAGGAACGCGCCGGTGAGGTTCACGTCGAGCACCTCGCGGAAGGCGGCCGGCGAGGTCTCCTCCGCGAGCCCGCGCACGAGGATCCCCGCGCAGCTCACGAGCACGTCGGGGGGCCCGAGGGCGCGCTCGTGCTCGGCGACGAGCCGCGCGACGTCCTCCTCGCGACGGACGTCCCCGGCGACGGCCAGGGCGGCGCCCTTCGCCGCGACCACCGCGTCCACCTCGGCGCGGGTCCGCGCGAAGACCGTCACCGCGAGGCCGCGCGCGGTGAGCGCACGCGCGATCGCGGCACCGATCCCGCGTCCGCCCCCCGTGACGACGGCGGTGCGGAAGGCGGTCACGGCCGTCCACCTGGGTTCCTGCGACTTGGACTTGGACCTGGACCTGGACCTGGACCTGGACCTGGACTTCGACCTCGACCGCCGAGCGGTCGAGGACCACGTCCACGTCCACGTCCACGTCCAGGACCAAGCTGGCTTCGGTTCACGAGATCGAGGAACCGCTTCTTCACCGGCCCGTCCTTCGCGAGGACCCCGGCCCAGGCCTCGGCGTGCGCGCGCGCCCCGGCCCGCTTCTCCCCGCGGACCGTCATGCAGAGCTGCTCCGCCTCGAGGAGGCACGCCGCGCCTCGCGCGCCGAGGTGCTGGACGAGCGCGTCGGCCACCTCGCGGGCGAGGTCCTCCTCGAGCACGAGCCGGTGGGCGAGCGCGTCCACGAGCTTCACGAGCTGGCCGAACCCGACCACCTTCCCGCCCGGGACGTAGGCGACGTGCGCGACGCCGCGCGAGGGCAGCAGGTGGTGCGGGCAGACCGAGTGGTAGTCGATCCCGGTGACGGCGACGAGGTCGCGCCCCGCGCTCGGAAGCTTCTCCGCGAGGATCTCCGCGGGATCGCGCGCGTAGCCGTCGAGGAGATCCTCGGCCCAGGCCTCCGCCACCCGGCGCGGCGTCTCGCGGAGGTCCTCCGAGCGGCGCACCTCGTCCGGCAGGAGCGCGTCGAGGAAGCGGGCGATGGCCGCCGCCGCCTCGGCGGAGGCCGGCGCGTCGCGCCTCGGGCGGCGGAGCGGCCTACCGGCCACCCGGCCCCCGGTAGGTCACGCACGAGTCGGGCATCTCGTAGAGCCGCACCTCGGCGAGCCCGGGGAGCCGGCCGGCGAGGGCCTCCCAGATCCAGCGCGCGATGTGCTCCGCGGTCGGGTTCTCGAGGACGTCGTTGAGGTGGCGGTGATCGGTCTTCACGAGGACCTCGTCCTGCACCACGCGCTTGATGTCGCCGAAGTCGGCGATCATCCCGCTCCGTGGATCGACGTCCCCTTCGATCCCGACGAAGAAGGTGTAGTTGTGGCCGTGGAGCTGGGAGCACGGCCCGTCGTAGCGGGGCAGGCGGTGCGAGGCCGCGAAGCGGAACTCGACGTCCAGGCGCATGCGCCTGCGGTCGACGTAGTCGATCGCCATGGCCCCGTTATAGTCGAGCGGCCTCGCCGCGTGCGCGAAACGCGAGGAGTGCTAGATGTCTTCCGGACCGATCGGCGTGTCCGTCCCGTTGAGGGCGTTCTTCAGCACCTGGCTCGGGCGGAACGTCAGGACGCGGCGGGCGCTGATCTCGATCTCCTGGCCGGTCTGGGGGTTGCGACCCACACGGGACTTCTTGTCGCGAACGATGAAGTTACCGAAACCACTGATCTTGATCTTCTCGCCGCGCTCGAGCGTCTCCTTGATCGTGTCGAACACCAACTCGACGATCTCGGCGGCTTCCTTCTTGGAGAAGCCCACCTTCTCGTAGACGCTCTCGATGATGTCGGCCTTGGTCACGGTTCGCTCTCCCGTCCCGCGCTCCGCTGAAGTCACGCTAAGTAGTGAATTCGGTAGCTGATTTTCCGGACGCTGTCAACGAACGATCCTTCAGCGAACGGTCCCCGCGCGCGCGTCCCGGGGTGGTTCGCTCGCGAGCGGCGGCCCGAGCGCGTCGAGCTCCTTCTTCGCGCGATCGCGAGCGGCGCGCGTACGCTCGGCGGCCCGGTCGAGCTCCGCCGAGACGTCCTCGCGAGAGGGCGCCTGCACGACCGGCGGCCCTCCGAGCTCCCGGCCGACGCCCGCGGTGAGCGCGACGACGACCGCGCTCGCGACGACGGCGACGAACGAGACCGCGACCGCGGCGGCGGCGACGCGCTTGCGCTCGACCCGGCGCCACGCGCGGACGGCGAGGAGCAGGGAGACGATCCCGACGAGCACGCCGAACGGGGCGGAGAGCGGGCTCCACGAGGAGAGCAGCGCGGCGAGGCCGAACCCGAGCGCCGCGAGCGGGAGCCGGTCGCGGGGCGGGGCCACCCTACCCCCGGAGCTCGGCGCCGAGCTTCTGCGCCAGCCGCTTCACGATGCGCGCGTGCGCAGCGTCCGCCTCGGCGTCGGTGAGCGTCCGGTCCGCGGCGCGATAGGCGATCGCGAAGGCGAGGTTCTTCTTCCCCTGCGGGAGCGGCGCGCCACGGTACACGTCGAAGAGCGTCACCGCCTCGACGAGCGCCTCCTCGCGCACGAGCGCCTCGACCGCCGCGGCGGCCGCGCCGTCGTCCACCACCACCGCGAGGTCGCGGAGGACCGCCGGGAGCCGCGGGATGGGCCGGTGCTGCGGGACGAGCCGCGCCGCGCGCAGCAGCGCGTCGAGCGAGAGCCGGAAGGCGAGCACGCCGCGCGGGAGCTCGAACGCCGCCGCGACACGCGGGTGGAGCTCGCCGACGACTCCGAGCACGTCGTCGCCCGCAAGGAGCTTCGCGGAGTGGCGCGGGTGGAGCCAGGATCCTCCCTTCGCCTGCCACGAGGCTTCGACGCCGAGCGCCTCCACGATCCCGGAGACCGCCGCCTTCGCGTCGTAGAAGTCCGCCGCGTCGCCGCCCGCTGCCCAGCCGACCGGGCTGCGGCGTCCGAGGATCACGCCCGCGACCTCGACCGACTCAGCGGAGGGCCGGTCCTTCGGGTTCGGCCCCGGGTGGTAGACGCTCGCGATCTCGTAGAGCCGGACGTCGGCGATCCGCTGCCGGAGGTTGTGCGCGACGTTCTTGAGGAGCGAGGGGACGAGGCTCGTCCGCATCACCGAGAGGTCGGCGGAGATCGGGTTCTTGAGGGCGATGCCGAGGGCGCGCCCGGTCCCGTCGCCGGTCGCGACCGGCTGCTCGAAGGGCGCGAGCTCCCGCTCCGCGACGAAGCTGAAGTTCACCGCCTCGGAGAAGCCGGCGGCCTCGAGGGCGGCGCGGATCCGACCCACCGCGCGCGCGTCGAGCGGCTCCGCGGGCGTGTCGCTCGCGCCGTGCGGCAGGGTCTCGGGGATCGCGTCGTAGCCCTTGGTCCGGACGATCTCCTCGACGAGGTCCTCCTCGATCGAGACGTCGGCGCGCCAGGACGGGACCTGCCAGGTCGCCCCGTCGGCGTCGCCCTTCCGCTCGGCGAAGCCGAGGCCGGTGAGGATCTTCCGCGCGTCCTCCCGGGCGACGTCCATGCCGAGGAGCTGGGCGGGCCGGGCCCAGCGGAGCCGGACCTCCGGCGCGCGGACCTCGCGCGGGTGGCAGTCCACGATCCCGGGGCGCACCGCGCCGCCGGCGAGCTCGGCGATGAGCGCCGCGCAGCGATCCGCCGCGGGGATCACCATGCCCGGGTCGGCCCCGCGCTCGAATCGGTAGGACGCCTCGGTCTTGAGGCCGTGCCGGCGCGCGGTGCGCCGGATCCCGTTCGGCTCGAACCAGGCCGACTCGAGGAGGACGCGGGAGGTGCCCGCGGAGATCTCGGAGTCCCCGCCGCCCATCACTCCGGCGAGCGCGCTGCCTCGATCGCGATCGGCGATGAGCAGGTCCTCCGGCGAGAGCGCCCGCTCCTTGCCGTCGAGCGTCGTCATCTTCTCGCCCGGCCGCGCGGTGCGGACCACGATCTCGCTCCCGGCGACCTTGTCGAGGTCGAAGGCGTGGAGCGGGTGCCCGAGCTCGAGGAGCACGAAGTTGGTCGCGTCGACGACGTTGGAGATCGACCGGACCCCGCAGGCCTCGAGGCGGCGCGCGAGCCAGCGCGGAGAGGGCCCGATCTTCACGCCCTCGACGACGCGCGCGGCGTACCGGGCGCAGCGGTCGGGCGCCTCGATCCGGACCTTCACCGCGTCCGTCGCGGGCGCGCCCTGCTCGGCGAGCCGCGGCGCGGGCAGCTTCACCTTCTCGCCGAGCGCGGCGGCCAGCTCGCGGGCGACGCCGACGTGCGAGAGCGCGTCGGGCCGGTTCGGGGTGACGTTCACCTCGAGGAGCACGTCCTCGAGGAGCAGCGCCTTCGCGATCGGCGTCCCGGGGACGATCGTGCGATCGAGGAGGAGGAGCCCGGTCGCGTCGGGGGACAGCCCGAGCTCCTTCGCCGAGCAGAGCATCCCGAAGGACTCGACGCCGCGGAGCTTCGCCTTCTCGATCTTCGCGCCGCCCGGGAGCACGGCGCCCACCGTGGCGAGCGGGACCACGTCGCCCACCGCGTAGTTCTTCGCGCCGCAGACGATCTGGAGCGGCTCTCCCCGGCCCGCGTCCACGCGGGTGACCGAGAGCTTCTCGGCGTTCGGGTGCGGCTCCGACGCGAGGATCTTCGCGGCGACGACGCCGCCGAGCCCCTGCCCGGTCCGCTCGATCGCCTCCACCTCGAGGCCGACCGCGGTGAGCCGCTTTGCCGCCTCCTCGGGCGACGGGACGGTCACGTACTCCGAAAGCCAGCTGAGCGAGATGCGCATGGGCCCCTGCCCGACGGGCTAGAACTGCTCGAGGAAGCGGAGGTCGTTCTCGAAGTAGAGCCGGAGGTCGTCGATCCCGTGGCGGAGCATCGCCATCCGCTCGACGCCCATCCCGAACGCGAACCCGGTGTACCGCTTCGAGTCGATGCCGCCGTTCTCGAGCACCTTCGGGTGGACCATGCCGGCGCCGAGCACCTCGAGCCAGCCGGTCTCCTTGCAGGTCCCGCAGCGTCGCCCGTCCTTCTTCCCGCTCCCGCCGCAGATCGAGCAGGAGACGTCCACCTCCGCGCCGGGCTCGACGAACGGGAAGTAGCTCGGCCGGAACCGGGTGCGGGTCCCGGCGCCGAAGTAGGCGCGCGCGAAGGCGGCGAGCGTCCCCTTCAGGTCGGCGAAGGTGATCGCCTCGTCGACGCAGAGCCCCTCGACCTGGTGGAACATCGGCGAGTGGGTCTGGTCGTAGTCGGAGCGGTAGACGCGCCCGGGGCAGATGATCCGGACCGGCGGCTTGCCGATCCGCTTCATGGACCGGATCTGCACGGGCGAGGTGTGGGTGCGGAGCAGCACCGTCCCCGGCTCGACGCCGTGCCGCAGCGTGGACTCGTCCGCGTAGAACGTGTCCTGCATGTCGCGCGCGGGGTGGTCGGGCGGGATGTTGAGCGCCTCGAAGTTGTACCAGTCGAGCTCGATCTCCGGCCCGCTCGCGACCTCGTACCCGAGGCGCGCGAAGATGCCGGCGATCTCGTCGGTCGCCCGCGTGATCGGGTGGCGGTGGCCGCGCGGCAGGAGCCGGCGCGGCGGCAGCGTCACGTCGATGGGCGGTCCGGCGAGCTCGGCCTCGAGCTTCGCCCCTTCCAGCCGGCGGCGGGCGCCGTCGAGGAGCGCCTCGACCTCCTCCTTGACGCGGTTCGCGACCTCGCCGACGCGCGGGCGCTCCTCGGCCGAGAGCTGGCCCATGCCGCGGAGGACCGCGGAGAGCTCGCCCTTCTTGCCGAGGAACCGGACCCGCAGGTCCTCGAGCGCCTTCTCGTCGGCCACGCGCGCGACGGCGTCGCGCGCGCCCCGGGAGAGCGCGTCCAGCTGTTGAAGGAGGTCGGGCATCCTTCGCGCGGGCCCTCACCGGGCCCGCCCCCCGCCTAGGCCGTCGCGACCTTGACGATCGCGGCGAAGTCGCCCGGGATCGCGAGCGCGAGGTCCGCGAGGATCTTCCGGTCGAGCGCGACGCCGGCCTTCTTCAGTCCCGCGACGAGCTTCGAGTAGGTCGTCCCGTTCTGGCGAGCGGCCGCGTTGATGCGGACGATCCAGAGGGCGCGGAAGTCGCGCCGCTTCTGGCGGCGATCGCGGGTGGAGTAGTTGAGGGCGCGCTCCACCGCCTGATTCGCGCGCTTGTAGCAGTTCTTGCGCCGGCCGCGGAAGCCCTTCGCGAGCTTGAGGACGCGGTTACGACGACGACGAGCCTTGAAACCCTTCTTGACGCGCATCTTCTTCTCCTCGCCGGCGGGAGGCGGCGCGACCCGTCACCGACGGTGACAGGCCGCTCGCGCTTCGGGGCCCCGCTTGGGCGCCATGGTGAAAAGCTACGTGCTTCCGTGCGGCCGAGCCCGTCTTGGGCTACCGGGCGTACGGGAAGCACTGCTTGATCTTCTTCGCGTCCTCCGACGTGAGGTGGCCGGTGCCGCGGAGGCCGACCCGCTGCTTCTTCGTCTTGCCGAACGTCGCGAGGTGGCGGACGCCGGCGCGGCGGAACTTCACCGCGCCGCTCTTCTTCGGGTGGAAGCGCTTCTTCGCGCCGCTCTTCGTCTTCAGCTTGGGCATGTCGCTCTTCTTCCTTCGGGTGGGTGGGCGGTCCCGGACTACCGGGGGCCCGCGGGGTTCTGCGGCTGCGGCGCCGCGGCGACAGCGGGAGGCTGGGCGGCGGGCGCCTCCGCGGAAGCGGAAGTGGAGGCCGGGGCCGGCTCGGCGCCGGGAGCGGCAGGCGCGGCGGCCTGGGCCGAGGCGGCCTGCGCCGCCTGCGCCGCCTGCGCCGCCTGCGCGCGCGCGCGGTCGCGCTGCGACTGCAGCACCTTCGGGTTGGGCGCGAGGATCATGAACATCTGGCGCCCTTCCATCCGGGGCGCCGACTCGATCACCGCGACGTCGCGCAGATCCTCGATGACCCGCGTGAGCACCTTCTGGCCGAGCTCGCGGTGCGACATCTCGCGACCGCGGAACATCACCGTGATGCGCGCCTTGTTCGACTCCTCGAGGAACTCGCGGACCTTCTTGATCTTGGTCGCGTAGTCGTGCTCCTCGGTGCGCGGGCGGAGCTTCACCTCCTTGAGCAGGACGACGACCTGCTTCTTCTTCGCCTCGTTCTGCTTCTTCTTCTCGAGGTACTTGAACTTCCCGTAGTCCATGATCTTGCAGACGGGAGGCTTCGCCATGGGCGAGACCTCGACGAGGTCGAGGCCCAGCTCCTGGGCCTTCGCCAATGCCTGCTCGACCGGAAGGACCCCGAGCTGCTCGCCTTCGACTCCGACGAGCCGCACCTCCCGCGCCTTGATGCGTCGGTTGGTGCGCGCGTCGCGATTGCCGCCGCCGCCTCGGGGATCTCTCTGCTGGATGGCCATGCTCCTCCGGACCCGGAAAAAAGACAGCGTAGGATAAGGATTTCGCTCGGGAAGTCAACGAGAACGGGGAAACCCTCGCTCCGCCTTCGCGGAGCTCGCCCCCCCGATCCCCCGTCACTCCGGGCCAGCCTCGTCCGGCTGGCCCTGCGTTCGCCTCGGAGCGTGGCTACCGGGCGTTCGGATCCGACGAGTCCTTCTTGGCCTCGCGGATCCAGCTCATCATGTCGCGCAGGCGCTTTCCGACCTGCTCGATGGGGTGAGCCGCCTCGGTCTCGCGGTACTTGGAGAAGGTCGGCTGCCCGACCTGGTTCTCGATGATGAACTCCTTCGCGAACTGGCCGCTCTGGATCTCCTTGAGGATCTTCCGCATCTCGTCCTTGGTCTGGGAGTTCACGATCCGCGGGCCGCGGGTGTAGTCGCCGTACTCCGCGGTGTCCGAGATGGAGTGACGCATCCAGGCGAGGCCGCCCTCGTACATGAGGTCGACGATGAGCTTCAGCTCGTGGAGGCACTCGAAGTAGGCGCTCTCCGGCTGGTACCCGGCCTCGACGAGCACCTCGAAGCCCGCCTTCACGAGGGCGGAGGCGCCGCCGCAGAGGACCGCCTGCTCACCGAAGAGGTCGGTCTCGGTCTCCTCCTTGAAGGTCGTCTCGAGCGTGCCGGCGCGGGTGCAGCCGATCCCGCGCGCGTACGCGAGGCCGACCTGCTTCGCCTGGCCGGTCGCGTCCTGGTGGACGGCGACGAGCCCGGGGATGCCGCGGCCATCCTGGTACTGCCGGCGGACCATGTGGCCCGGCCCCTTCGGGGCGACGAGGAGGACGTCCACGTCGGCGGCCGGCCGGATCTGCCCGAAGTGGATGTTGAAGCCGTGCGCGAAGAGGAGCGCCTTCCCCTTCGTCATGTGCGGCGCGATCTCGGCGTCGTAGACCTTCTTCTGCGTCTGGTCCGGGATGAGGACCATGACGACGTCGGCCTCCTTCGCCGCGTCGGCGACGGAGAGGACGCGGAGCCCCGCCCCCTCCGCCTTGGCCTTGGACTTCGAGCCGGCCGCGAGGCCCACCCGCACGTCGACCCCCGAGTCGCGCAGGTTCAGCGCGTGGGCGTGGCCCTGCGAGCCGTAGCCCACGATGGCGACCTTCCGCTTCTTGAGGAGGTCGAGGTTCGCGTCCTTGTCGTAATAGATCGTCGCAGCCATTTCGTTCGTCTCCTGCTCAGAGTTCTACTTGAGGTTCGGGGGGGCCAGCGTCTTGAAGCCGCGCTCGAGCGCGATGCGCCCGGAGCGGCACAGCTCCTGGATGCCGAAGGGGCGAAGCCGCTCCTCCAGCGCGTCCAGCTTCCCGGCCGTGCCGCTCGCCTCGACGACGAGCGCGTCGGGCGAGACGTCCACGATCGTCGCCTCGTACGTCTCGGCGAGCGCCCGGAGCTCGGCGTGGTTCCGCTCCGGGGTCCGGATCTTCACGAGCATGAGCTCGCGCTCGATGAGGTCCTGTGCCGAGAGCTCCCGGACCTCCACGACGGGGACGAGCTTCTGCACCTGCCGCACGACCTGCTCGACCGGCTTCGACGACAGCCGGACCACGATGGTCATGCGCGAGTTGTCGGGCCGCTCGGTCGGGCCGACGGTGAGGCTCGCGATGTTGTAGCCGCGGCGCGAGAAGAGGCCCGCGATGCGGTGCAGCACGCCGGGCTTGTTCTCGACGAGGAGGCTGATCGTGTGGACGGAATGGCTCGGGCGCTCTTCGTTCTTTTCCACGGTTAGTCTCCTCCGCCGTCGATCATGTCATGGAGGGGCGCGCCCGCCGGCACCATCGGGTAGACCTTCTCCTCCCGGCGCACGCGCACGTCCACGATCGTCGGCCCCTGGTCGTTCGCGAGCGCGCGGTCGATGACGGCGTCGAGCTCGGCCGGGGTCTCCGCCCGGAGCCCGAGGCAGCCGTACGCGTCGGCGAGCTTCACGAGGTTCGGCCGGTCGCTGAGCGGCGTCTCCGCGAACCGCCGGTCGTAGAACAGCTCCTGCCACTGCCGGACCATCCCGAGGAACAGGTTGTTCAGGACGAAGATCTTGATCGGCAGCGCGAGGTCCACCGCGGTCGCGAGGTCCTGCAGCGTCATCTGGAACGAGCCGTCGCCGTCGATCCCGATCACGAGCTCGCCGGGCCGGCCGAGCTGGATCCCGATCGCGGACGGCAGGCAGAAGCCCATCGTGCCGAGGCCGCCCGAGGTGATGAACTGGCGCGGCTCGGAGGTCCGCCACCACTGCGCGGCGAACATCTGGTGCTCGCCGACGCCGGTCGTGACGATCGCTTTCCCGCCGGTCTTCTGCCAGAGCCGGTCGATCACGTACTGCGGCAGCAGCTGGGCCTGCCCCTCCTGCTGGTACTTGAGCGGGTGCTTCTCCCGCCAGTCGTCCACCTTCCTCCACCAGGCGGAGAGGTCGGGCTTCGCGTGATCGCCGAAGGCGCGGCGGACCTCCTCGGTGAGCTGCGGGAGGAGCCGCTTCAGGTCGCCGACGAGCGGGACCGTGGCGGTGACGAGCTTCGAGATCTCCGCCGGGTCGATGTCGAGGTGGACGATCTTCGCCTCCGGCGCGAACGTCGCGAGCTTGCCCGTGACGCGATCGTCGAACCGCGCGCCGAGCGCGACGATGAGGTCCGCGTTCTGCACCGTGTAGTTCGCGAAGCGCGAGCCGTGCATCCCGAACATGCCGAGGCACTGCTTGCTCGTCTCGGGGAACGCCCCCTTGCCGTGGAGGGTGGTCACCACCGGCGCGCCGACGAGCTCGCAGAACTGCGCGACCTCCTTGTGCGCGTTGGAGACCCGCACGCCGCCGCCGAGGTAGATCACGGGCCGGGTCGCGCTGCGGACGAGGAGCGCCGCGTCCTTCAGCCGCGGCTCCTCCCGGACCGGCGGGTGGTAGCCCGGGATGTCCACCGTCTGGGGATAGCCGTCCCACTCGATCTCGGCCTGCAGGACGTCCTTCGGGATGTCCACCAGCACCGGCCCGGGCCGCCCGGTCCGCGCGACGTAGAACGCCTCCTTCATGACGCGCGGGACGTCCTGCGGCTCGGTGACGAGCCAGTTGTGCTTCGTGATCGGCATGGTGATGCCGGTGATGTCCGCCTCCTGGAAGGCGTCCGTGCCGATGAGCGCCCGCGACACGTTGGCGGTGATCGCGACGAGCGGGACCGAGTCCATGTACGCGTCGGCGATCGCGGTCACGAGGTTCGTCGCGCCGGGGCCGGAGGTCCCCATGCAGACGCCGACCTTCCCGGTCGCGTGCGCGAAGCCCTCCGCGGCGTGGCCGCCGACCTGCTCGTGCCGGACGAGCACGGTCTTCGGCTTGTCCACCCCGTACAGCGCGTCGTAGAGCGGCAGGATGGTGCCGCCGGGCATGCCGAAGAGGTACTCGACCCCCTCGGCCTCGAGCGCCCTGCGCACCGCCATCGCGCCGGTGATCTTCTCCTTGGCCATGTCTTCCTCCCTACCGCTCAGCGCTGCGCCTCGAACGTCGCGATCGCCTCTTCCTGCGAGAGCAGGAACCCGAGCTCGTCGACGCCGTTCATGAGGCAGTACTTCGAGAAGCCGTCGATCGGGAACGACGCGGCGCTCCCGTCCGGCAGCGTGACCGTCTGCGTGCCGAGGTCCACGCGTACGCTCGCGCCGGGGGCGGCGACGAGCTTCGCGTGGGCGACCGGATCGAGGACGATCGGCACGAGGCCGTTCTTGAGCGCGTTGTTGCGGAAGATGTCCGCGATGCGCGTCGAGATCACGGCGCGGAAGCCGTAATCCGTGAGGGCCCACGGGGCGTGCTCGCGGGAGGAGCCGCAGCCGAAGTTGTCGCCCGCGACGAGGATCGCGCAGCCCTTCGCCTCCGGCCGGTTGAGCACGAAGTCGGCCTTCGGGGTCGTCCCGTCCTTCTCGAAGCGCCAGTCGCAGAAGAGCCCCTTCCCGAGCCCCTGCTTGTCCGTCACCTTCAGGAAGCGACCCGGGATGATCTGGTCGGTGTCGATGTTCTCGCGCGGGAGGACGACGGTGCAGCTCTCGATGACCTTGATCGGATCCATGTCCTAGCCCTCCACCAGTCGGCGGGGATCGGCCACCGCGCCCGAGACCGCCGCGGCGGCCGCGGTCGCCGGGCTCGCGAGCAACGTCCGCCCGCCGGGCCCCTGGCGCCCCTCGAAGTTCCGGTTCGACGTCGACACGCAGTACTGCCCGGGCTGGAGCATGTCCCCGTTCATCGCGAGGCACATGGAGCAGCCCGGCTCGCGCCACTCCGCCCCCGCGTCCTTGAAGATCCGGTCGAGCCCCTCGGCCTCGGCCGCCTTCTTCACCGCGTGCGAGCCCGCCACGACGAGGGTGCGGGTCCGCACCTTGCGCCCCTTCATCACCCGGGCCGCCTCGCGGAGGTCCTCGAGCCGCCCGTTCGTGCAGGAGCCGACGAACACCACGTCGACCTTCTGCCCGAGGATGGGCTTGCCGGGCGCGAGCGCCATGTAGCGGAGCGCCCCCTCCAGCGTCGCGCGCGCCGCCGCGTCCTTCGCCGCGGCCGGATCGGGGATGACGCCGGTGACCGGGATCCCCTGCGCGGGGTTCGTGCCGAAGGTGATCATCGGCTCGAGGCGCGAGACGTCCACCGTCACCTCGCGGTCGTAGCGGGCGCCCGCGTCGGAGGGGAGCTTCCGCCACTGCGCGACCGCCGCGTCCCAGGCCGCGCCCTTGGGCGCGCGCGGCTTCCCGGCGAGCCACTGGAACGTCGCGTCGTCGGGCGCGACGAGCCCGGCGCGGGCCCCGCCCTCGATCGCCATGTTGCAGAGGGTCATGCGGCCCTCCATCGTGAGCCCGCGGACCGCCGGCCCCACGAACTCCATCACGTGGCCGGTGCCGCCGCCGACGCCGATCTGGGCGATGATCGCGAGGACGAGGTCCTTCGCGGAGACGCCCTTCGCGAGGCTCCCCTCGACGCGGATCGCGAGCGAGCGCGCCTTCCGCTGGAGGAGGCACTGGGTCGCGAGGACGTGCCCGACCTCGGAGGTGCCGATCCCGAAGGCGAGCGCGCCGAAGGCGCCGTGCGTAGCGGTGTGGCTGTCGCCGCAGACGACCGTCATCCCGGGCTGGGTCGCGCCCATCTCCGGGCCGAAGACGTGCACGACGCCCTGCTGCGGGTCGCCGAGCCCGTGGAGCTCGATCCCGAAGTCCTTCGCGTTCTGCTCGATCTGCGCGACCTGCGCCGCGTTCTGCGCGTCGAAGAACGGCCAGCGGCCGTCCGGCAGGCGCGGCAGGGTGGGCGTGGAGTGATCGGTCGTCGCGAGCGTCCGGTCCGGCCGGCGGACCTTCACCCCCCGCTCCCGCAGCGTGGAGAACGCCTGCGGGCTCGTCACCTCGTGCATGAGGTGGAGGTCCACGTAGAGGACCGCGGGCGTCTCGGGGGTCTCGGGGCGCACCACGTGCGCGTCCCAGACCTTCTCGAACAGCGTCCGCGGCCCCTGCGACTTCCCCTCGGTCTTCTCGGTCACGGCGTCGGCTCCCCGCGCAGGTCGGGCTTCGTCTGCGGCCCCTTCAGCGCGATCCGGTTCATCACGTCGAGGAAGGCGCGGGCGGAGCCCTCGATGATGTCGGTCGAGATGGCGCGGGCGCGGTAGACGCCGGTGCGGTGCTCGACCTCGATCGTGACCTCGCCCTGGGCGTCCTCGCCCTTCGACACGCTCGCGATCTGGTAGTCGCGCAGCTTCACGTTGACGCCGGTGATCTTCTCGATCGCCTTGAACACCGCGTCGACCGGGCCGTCCCCGGCCGCCGCCTCCTGGATCCGGCCGCCCTCTGCGGAGCGGAGCGCGATGGACGCGCACGGCATCGTGCCGGTGCCGGACGTGGTCGAGAGCGCCTCCAGCTCCCAGGCGACGCTGCCCTTCCCGAGGATCTGCCCGTGGATGACGAGCGCCTCGATGTCGGCGTCGTAGATGTCCTTCTTCTTGTCGGCGAGGACCTTGAAGTCCTGGAAGACCTTGTCGACCTGCGCGTCGGTGAGCTGGTAGCCGAGGGCGACGAGCCGCTCCTTGAGCGCGTGGCGGCCGGAATGCTTGCCGAGCACGAGCTGGCTCGCGAAGCCGACCTCCTCCGGCTTCATGATCTCGTAGGTCTCGCGGTTCGTGAGCATGCCGTGCTGGTGGATGCCGGCCTCGTGGGCGAAGGCGTTCTGCCCGACGATGGCCTTGTTCCGCTGCACGTTGATGCCGGTGACCTGCGCGACGAGCCGGCTCGTCGGGTAGAGCCGCTGGGTCTTGACGCCGCTGCGCACGCGGAGGACGTCGGCGCGCGTCTTGAACGCCATCACGACCTCCTCGAGCGAGGCGTTCCCTGCCCGCTCGCCGATGCCGTTGATGGTGCACTCGACCTGCCGCGCGCCGGCCATCACGCCGGCGAGGCTGTTCGCGACGGCCATGCCGAGGTCGTTGTGGCAGTGGACCGAGATGACCGCCTTCTCGATCCCGCGGACGTGCTTCTTGAGGTAGGCGATCGTGTCGAAGTAGGTGGTCGGCAGCGCGTACCCGACGGTGTCCGGTATGTTCACGGTCCCCGCGCCCGCCTCGATCGCCCGCTCGATCACCTCGGCGAGGAACTCGAGCTCGGTGCGGGCGGAGTCCTCGGCGGAGAACTCGACGTCCTCGAAGTTCTCGCGCGCCATCTTCACGCCCTCGACCGAGCGGCGGATGATCTCCTCCTTCGCCATCTTCAGCTTGAAGTCCCGGTGCACCGGGGAGGTGGCGAGGAAGACGTGGCAGCGCTTGCGGGGCGCGTCCTTGAGGGCTTCCCAGGACGCGGCGATGTCGCCCTTGTTGGAGCGGGAGAGGCTCGCGATGATCGGCCCCTGGATCTGGCGGCCCACCGCCTGGATCGCCTCGAGGTCGCCGGGCGAGGCCGCGGCGAAGCCGGCCTCGATGACGTCCACGCCGAGGTCGCGCAGCGCGCTCGCGACCTGGAGCTTCTGCTCGAGGTTCATCGACGCGCCCGGCGACTGCTCTCCGTCGCGAAGCGTGGTGTCGAAGATGATGACGCGGTCCTGCTGGGGTGGTTCGGTCACGGCGGTCCTTCCGGTTTTTTCGGCGGTCGACATGGCGGGATCACGGCTCCTGGATGAGGGGCCGGAGGAGCTGTCGTCGCCTTTTCGAGGGCAACCTCTCCGGCCGTTACGGCGGAAGAGGTCGCGGCGCAGCAGCTACCCTGGCCGGGATACCTCTCCCGCCGGGCGAAGAAGTCGATGCTGCTGGCTGCGTACGGAGAACACGAGGGAGGCATTCTTACCGGCACGACCTACACTCGTCAAGACCTCGGTGCGCGGAGCGTGAAGGAATCGCCGGCGCTCCGCCGCCCTCCCGGGGCGGGGTCGCCCGCCACGCCGCCCGGCGCGCTGCGGGCGTCAGGCCGACCGGCGCGCGGAGATCGCGAGCGAGCCCGCGAACTCGCGCAGGAGCGGGGTCGCCTCGAGGATGCGGCCGATGCCCTGCACCGCGGCGATGAGCGCCGGCGGCGTGCTCGGGTGCAGCCAGTCGAACGGCTCGATCGACACGTCCACGAACCCCGCGCGGCGCAGATCGGCGGCGAGAGGGCCGCGAACGAACGCCGTCTCGTCCGGCGTGATGTACCAGAAGAGCGGCCGCACCCAGCGGAGCTCGCGC